>CALXFE010000001.1 GCA_944387545.1 uncultured Clostridia bacterium
ATTTTATCATATTTTTTGGTATTTCCTACTTTTATTTTTTTACTTTGGGTGTGACATATCTATTGTAAACCTATATTTCAAGATTTTCTTTCATTTATGTGTATTTTAACAAAAAAAGAAATTTCATTTTTTGAAATTTCTCTTTTTTTATTTTATTAATATATACTTTGGTTTGTACTTTTTATTCGATTTTTGTATAATTGGTTTATTCTAATACAAATAATTCTCCTAATGGTCTTGCTTCATTTAGTCTCTTAATTGCCTCTGCAAATAATGGTGCAATAGTTAATACTTTTATTTTACTACTTTGTTTTTGTTTTTCTTCTGATAATGGTATTGTATTAGTCATTACTAATTCTTTTATTGGAGAGGCTTCAATTCTTTGTACAGCATCTGCTGATAATACTCCATGTGTACAACCTGCATATATTTCTTTGGCATGGAATCTCTCTAAGATTTTTGCTGTTTCAATTAAAGAACCTGCTGTATCTACTTCATCATCAAAAATAATTGCCTCTTTATTTTCAACATCACCAATTACTGTTGTTGCAATAGCCTTATCATCATTGCCTGCTCTTCTTTTATCAATTAATGCAATTGGACATCCAAAATATTCTGAATATTTATATGCTTTTTTTGAACTTCCCGCATCTGTTGCAACAATTACCATATCTTTCAAATTCTTTTCTTTAAAATATTTTTGTAAAATATTTTGTGCTGATAATCTATCACAATTGATATTAAAATATGCTTGGATTGCTGGGTTATGTAAGTCACATGTAATCACTCTTGTTGCTCCAGCTGATTCTAATAGTTGTTGCATTAATTTTGCAGTTACTGGTATTCTTGGTTGATCTTTTTTATCTGATCTTGAATAAATATAATATGGTAAAACTACATTAATATTTCTTGCTGATGCTCTCTTAAATGCATCGATTGCTATTAACAACTCCATAACTCTTTCATTAACTGGAGGTGTTGTTGTTTGAACAATATATACATCCTGTTCTCTTACTGTTTCCTTAATTTGTACAAATGTATTGTCATTTTTAAATTTCATTATGTCCATTTGTCCCATTGGTAAATTTAAATAGTCACAGATTTCTTTTGTAAAATTTTCTGCACTTCTACAGGCAAAGATTTTAATATTTTCCATTTTTCTACTCCTTTTATTTATTTTTCTATTAATAGTATATCATCTTTCCATATTTTTTCCAAGTGTTATTCAAAAATCGACACATTTTTTTCTATTTCACTAAATTGTTCTTTATTTGTATTAACGGTTGTCGTAATTTCTTTTTTCTTCTCTTCTTATTTCAATTGATATATAAATATCTACTATTCATAATGCCAAAAACTTTCTTAATTGTTGAATATATATTACTACTTCTAAAATTTATTTTATTAATACAAAAAGCAATAAAAAATCAACCTTCTACAGTTGATTTATCAATACTTTCATCTGGTACAACGATTTTATTTCATGGAGCCACTAAGCAGAATCGAACTGCTGACCTACGGGTTACGAATCCGTTGCTCTACCAACTGAGCTATAGTGGCATATATCATACAGGAAAAATTTTATCGCATATTTCCTGTAATGTCAATTCCTCCTGTACAATATTTTTGTTTCAAGTTATTTTTCTGATATTTCCTCTGGCATATTTTCATATAAAGGGATAATAAAGTTTAATGCTGTATCTATTGTATCAGAAGCTTCATAAATTTCTTTCATATTTCTTGCTTCAGATTGTGGTGCTAATAAATTTTGCATATATTGATTGGTATACAAATTCCCATCTTGTTTTACAATATCAAACTTTTGTAAATATAACGTATTTTGTCCTTTATTGATATATCCTTCTTTTAGAAATTCTACTCCACCAATTAGTGCTTTTTCTAGGGTATCCCATCCTTGTTCATATGCATATTCTGCTGCATTTTGTATAATTTCTTGTTGTGAATTTCCTTTCGCATTTATATTAAATGGATTATACACAATTGTATCGTTATATTCACAACCTCTTGATAGTACTGTTCCTTTTCTTCCTTGTTCTTGAATAAGTCTAGATGCTATAAAATACGGATCTAGATTAGCATTTTGTCCAGCTTGTATTAATGCTTCTGAAATGCTATTTCCCTCTAAGAAAGAGCCTTCTGTTATTTCATTGATTCCTTCTTTTGTCTGTGCATCTGCTACATATTTTAATTCGACAAATTGGAATATATTGTCATCATTTAAAATATTTCGAGGATCCATTTGATATTGAATTGCTTTATCAGAAGCACATAACCATGTTCCATTATCAAAGGTTTTGTCCTTATCTATTTCGCATTTCCAATCTTCTGGATAATCTGAAGAATCTGGAATCAAGTTTAATGGATATTCTGTATTATCTTTATGTCCTTCATTTAAGATTACATCTTTCCAATCTAATTTAGTATAAAATAATGTGAAAGTCCAATTTGGATGTTCTTCTTTTAATTTATCTATTAAATCTTTATATCCAGGATACTTGCTTTCCTTCAAATTTTCTCCATTATATTCCACATATTTTTGTTTTTGGCTTTCTTTAATCATCGCAACAATTAGCCAACAAACTAATACGAGCAATATGATTGCTACAATTATTATCTTTAGTTTCTGCGGAATACTTTTTATTATTTTTTTAATATTCATTATTAAATTATTTATGATTCTTTTATAATTACTCCTATTCATGTTTTTCATTATAGCATAAATTTCATATTTTTTTCAATAAAAAAATAGAAAATATCTTATGCTATACATAAGTATATTTTCTATTTTTATAATTAACAATTGTTATTTTTATTTAAATCTTTTTCCTCTTTTTCTTCCTCTTCTTGTTTTTTCGTCTTCAAAATAATCCTCATCATCAGAATTATATCCATTTAAAAATTCTCTTTTGGCTCTTTCTTTTTCATCTAATTCTTGCTCATTGTTATCTTCTGTATCTGCACTATTTACTTTTTTTGTTTCTTCTTGTATTTGTGAATCATCATTATTTTCTTCTAATAGAGAATTATCATTGTCTTGTATCTCTTGGTCATTATAATCATTAAAATTATTGTCATTGTCATAATAATCATCATAATCTTCATTAGTATAATCATAATCATTATAATAATCATCTTCTTCATTCATTCCTGCAAATGGAACTCCTGAAAATTCTTCTGCATAGGCCCTATTTCTTCTACGTTTTATGATAATCACTATCACAATTATCAATATAATTATAGCTACTCCACCTGCTATCAAAAGTATTTTTCTTTGCTCTTCTTTTTGTTTTTCTTCTTGTTCTTTTGCTAATGCCTCTTCATCTACTAGTGATTTATTCACTGTTACTTGATATGTAGCTACATTGTTTCCTTCTGCATCTGTAACTAATATTGTAATTGTATTATCTCCTTCTTTTAATTCTTCATTGCCTAATATTTCTACTGTATAGCTAGGATCTGTTGCTACAGCTTGTATGTCTAATGATGTATCTTCCCCAATATATTTAACTGTATATTCATATACATCTGTTGCAAAAGAAGGATTTAATTCTAAATTGGCAATTTTTATACTTGATAATCCATTTTTCACCTCTGCAGGCTCTTCTGTATTCTCTTCTGTCTGTTCTTCTTCTCCTTCTCTTGTTACATTTATTGTATATGTTTTTGTTGTTCCATTTTCTGCTGTAACTGTAACATTTAATGCATTCGCACCTTTTTGAAGTGTTTTAGTTCCTGTTCCTGATACTTTTGCTTTTGAATCTGAAGGTGTTGCATATACTTCTACACTTTCTACATCTTCTGGTACTGTAACATTATATGTTGTTGTAGCAGGTCTAAATCCTGTAAAGTCATTTGGTCTTATTCCTAGATTGCTTAAATTTGCATTGCTTGATTTTTCTGTTGTTGTAGAGGTTCCAGATGAATTTCCTGTGGATGCGTTACCTGGTGTTGAACCTCCTGAAGATGGGCTTGCTACTGTAATCGTTCCTCCCGTTGAACCTGTATAAGCCTCTGAAGTATTAGAATCAGCCATATCTACCGCCACTGCTGTAATTCTTATTGAACCTGTTCCATTAATTTTAACATCTACGCTAGCTGAACCGTTATCTACAAACACACTATTGGGTGATACTGTAGCATTCCCTGATACACTTAAATCTACTCTTCCAGATACTCCACTTCCTGTAACTGTAGCCGTTACAGTTTCTCCCACATTTGCTGTTGATTTTGAGAAAGAGATAGTTAACCCAGCCGCTTGTGATTTTGGAGAGAATATCATTATTAGTACCAAAATTAATATAGCACATATTATATTTTTATATTTAATTTTCATATGTTCCTCCTCTTTTTTTATATCATAAGCTATTTTTAATTTATTTAGAATGAAGTAATGACTCCCATAATATAATTCTTAACTAAAACATAGTCACTCGCACTAATATTTCCATCTTTGTTTACATCTGCTGCACTTTTAGCAGTTTCGTTTAATGTGGTGGTTCCCATAATATGGTTTTTTATTAACACATAGTCACTCGCTGTTATTTTCCCGTCACCATTAACATCACCTTTTTTGACTGTTGGTGTTTCTCCAGTATTTCCAGTATTTCCTGAATTTCCATTGTTGTTATTTTCACTGTTATTTGTATTATTGCCATTACTATTTCCATCATCACCTAATGGTAATAAATATAATTTATATTGTGACTCATAATCATAGGTTTCTCTAGCAACATACCCTTCTTGTCCAGTTGATTTTCTTATTTTATCCCAATATGTTCCTGCAACTTTTGATGTTGCTTTTTCAATTCTTGTAACAATTTCACCACTAGCTACTGATCCAATTACGGAACCATTTGGCGTACTTCTTAAATTTAATCCTGTTGTTGAATTAACTTTTACGATATCTCCTGATACGGTTGCATCACTGCTTCCATTTGGTCTGCTACATGCTGTGCTTGGCATATTTTTATATAATGGTATAATAAATGTATGTGATGAACTGATAGAGTTTGTACTTGAATATGTATTTCTTAATGTTGTTCCTTCACTTTGTGCAGCCATTAGATTTTGCATATATTGATGCCAATATAATCCATTGTATTGATTTTCTACATCAAATTTTTGCAAATACAATGTATTTTGTCCTTGATTTATATAGTCTTTTGCAATAAAGTTAATTCCGCCTATAATTGCTTTTTCTAATGTATTCCATCCTTGATTTTTTGCATAATTAATTGCATTTTCTATTTCTTCTGCATCTGAATTTCCTGTTGCTCCTATATTAAATGGATTATAATATCCACTTGCTCCTGATGATGTTGCTGAACCATTTCTTCCTTGTTCTTGAATTAATCTTGCCACTATATAATATGGATTGATTTTTGTTGCATTAGCTGAGTTTGCAATTTCATTTGCATGTCCCGCTAAAAAAGTACCATTAATCATAGAATTGATTGCATTTATATCACAGCCATTTATGGTTAATTCTTCAAATTGGAAAATATCTGATGAATTTAATGAATTTCTTGGATCCATCATATATTCAATTGCTGCTTGTGATGCACATCTCCAACTACCATTTTTATATGAACAGATTGGACAAATCCATTGGCCTTGATAGTTATTTGTTGCTTGTATCATATTTCTTGGGCTTACATCATGTCCTGTATATTCATTTGCTATAACATCACTCCAATTTAAGTCCGTATATAATACCTTAAATGTCCAATTAGGATATTGTGCTTGTAACGTTTTTATTTTTTCTTTAAATCCTGGGTATAAAGATTCATTAATCCCATTTATATCTGAACTAATTGATTGTGAAACAGCATATGTTTCATTATTAAATAATGATATTAAACTATATGCTAATAATGTTAAAATTAATACAATTGAAATAAAATTTTTTAATTTTACTTTTTTCATTGTTTCTCTCCTTTAAATTTCTTTCGTTTATTTATCTTGTTATCTTTTTACAATTTTGTATAATTTTTGACATTAACATTATACCATTAGCATTTTTTTTAGTCAAGAAATTCGCTTTCTATTTTGTTAATTATTATAGAAAATTGCCAAAAGAGGAATGCTCTTTTGGCAATTTTTTTACAAACATATTGATTCATTAAAATAATCTTAGTATATCATTATATGAAACATATATAGATAAAGCTATTAATATAGAGAATCCTAACAGTTGTATATTAATTTCATTTTCTTGTTTCATTGGTTTTCCTCTTATAGCTTCTATAATTAAAATTAAAATTTTTCCTCCATCTAATGCTGGAATTGGTAATAAATTGGTTACTCCTAGAGATATAGATATTAATGCCATCAAATATATAAATTCCTTAAATCCATTTGTTTTTGAAACCATTTCTCCAATTCCTATAGGTCCTGTCATTTGGTCTACTCCTACTTTTCCTGTAAATAATTGTTTTACGTTATCTACAATCGAAAATGCAAATTCTTTTGTTTCCATTACGCCATAGAAACATCTATTTAGAAATGTATCTGGCGCCATTTTCATATTAACACCTAAAAAATAAGATGAAACATAATCTGGTGTAAATTCTATATTGATTTCTGCATTACCTCTTTTGACGGTTAAAAGTATAGTTTTCAATCCTTCTTGTTGTAAAGCCTCTACTATTTTATTGGCATCTCCATTTATTTCTGTATTATTAACTTTTGTTATAACATCATTTGCTTGTATTCCTTGTTTTTCACTACTGCTTCCTTTTTCGACAGTAATGACCTTACATTTTTCATCTAAATACATTCCTGTTACTTTTGATTTTACTTCTGTTGGTTTTATATTAAATTCTAGAATTTCTCCATTTCTATCAACCTTTGCTGCTATTTCTTCTCCTTTTGATTTGCTCATTATCTTATCTAAATCATATTTTGTCTTCACTTTTTTTCCATTTAATTCTACAATTTTATCTCCACTTTGAATCCCAACTTGTGCTGCTGCATATTCAGGAATTGTTGAATCTACTTCATTAGAAATATATACCCCTGATGTTGCCATTACAATAGCATACACAACGACTGCAAATATAATATTTACAATAGCACCTGCTGCACATATTGCTATTCTTTTAGGAATACTTGCTTTAGAAAAAGATCTATCATCTTCTGACCTTTCGTCTTCGCCTTCCATACTAACATATCCACCGTAAAGGAATTGCTCTTAAAGAATATTTTGTTTCTTTTCCTTGTTTATTCCAAATTTTGGGACCAAATCCTATAGAAAATTCATTTACCTTTACTTTACAAAGTTTGGCCACCAAAAAGTGACCAAGCTCATGTATCAATATTAGAAATCCTAATAATATAATAATTTTTATTGCTGATATAATAAATGTTATCAACTTTTTCCTCCTCTATATATGATACGTTCCATTATGGGAGTAAAATGTCCCATTGGGAAACGTCCCCAATAGGACATTTTATATAAACATAAATAATACGTATGCAAATGGTGCTAAAAATATTAAACTGTCTATTCTATCTAGCATACCACCATGTCCTGGAATTAAATTGCTATAATCTTTTATATCTACATATCTTTTTATGCTAGAAGCTGCAAAGTCTCCTATTTGACCTATTACACTTAATATAATGCCAATGATTCCTATTGCTAAATAAGAATAACTCATTCCCCAGAAGGTATTTGCTACATAAGTATATATTAGCATTATCACGACTGCACCTACTGTTCCTGCTATACAACCTTCTATTGATTTTTTAGGGCTAATTTTACTAAATTTATGCTTTCCAAAATGTTTTCCGATAAAATAAGCAAATATATCTGTTCCCCATGCTGCAAATATAGCATACCAAATCAAAATATTTCCATTTTGCATTCCATTTATTTTAGCAAAAAACATAAGTAATGTGACAACATACATAATTCCAAAAAATGTATATGCTATATCTTTAAAACTGGTTTTCATTTCTGTTACAATTACTTGTATGAATAATATCAATAATAGTACTGGAATTGCCAAAATAGAAGTTGTTACTAACTGTTCTTCTGGTATAACATGTATAAGTGCTATACTAATACAACTAAGATATCCTATCCATCTTACTGGTTTGGCAATTTTCGCAATTGCGTTAAAATATTCGTCCATTGCTAGTATCGCAATGATTGCTAAAGCAATATCTACAACATATACATTTCCAATAATTAATACGATTAATACCAATGGAAATCCTAATAAGCCTGATGTGATTCTTTTTATATCCATAACTACTCCTTTTCTTCTTTTAATTTGCCCCAAATTTTCTCGTTCTTTTTTCATATTCAATAATAGCATTATCTAAATCTTCCTCTGTAAAATCCGGCCAATTTTTATCTATAAATAAAAATTCACTATATACTAATTGCCATGGTAAGAAATTACTTAATCTCAATTCGCCACTTGTTCTTATTAATAAGTCTGGATCTGGCTGATGTTTTGTATATAAGTTATTTGAAACCATATCTTCAGATATATCTTCTATCTCTATTTTTCCATCTTTAACGTCTTTTGCTATACTTTTTATGGCCTTTACAATTTCATCTCTTCCACCATAGTTTAATGCAATATTAAATGTTACACCTGTATTATTTTTTGTTCTTTCCATACATTTATGTATGCTTTTTTGCATTCCTACTGACAAGGCTGATATATCGCCTAATATTTTTACTCTTATATTTTCTGTGTCTGCTCTCTTAGCATAATCATCAAGATAATTTTGCAAAAGCAACATTAATGATTTCACTTCATCTTCTGTTCTTTTCCAATTTTCTGTAGAAAAAGCATATACAGTTATATATTCTAGTCCGATTTTATTGGCATATCTTACTATAGCTTCTAATGTTTTGGCCCCTTCTTTATGTCCATAACTAGCCGGTTTTCCTTGTGCTTTTGCCCATCTTCTATTTCCATCCATAATAATAGCAATATGTCTAGGCATATATTTTTTATCAAACATGTTGTGTTCTCCCTCTTACTTATTTCGATTTTGTATATAGTCAGCCAATTCTATTAGAAATTGAGCTTTTTCACCATATACTTTTAATTCTTCTTTTGCTTCTTTTGTTATTGTTTCTAATATTTTTTTTGCACCTGATAGTCCATATTGAGAAACATATGTACATTTTTCTAATATTTTATCATTTCCTACCGGTTTTCCTAAAATTTGTTCATTTCCCTCTTCTGATAAAATATCATCTTTTATTTGAAATGCCAAGCCGATTTTTTCTGCATATGTGGTTAATCTATCTAAATCTTCTTTGGGTACATCTGCTAGTATAGCACCCATTCTAACACACAGTTTTAGTAATGCTCCTGTTTTATTTTTATGAATATATTTTAAATAATCTTCTGAAATCTTCTGACCTTCAAATTCTGTATCAACAAATTCACCAGCAATCATTCTATCAACTGCTTCTGAAAATTCTTCAAATAAGATTATCTTTTTTGATATATCCTCTTTTTTTGAATTCTTCAAATCCTTGCTAATAACCATGTACGCATTATTTAGTAATGCATCTCCTGCTAATATGGCTGTAGCTTCATTAAATTGTTTATGATTCGTTGGTTTTCCATGCCTAAAATCATCATTATCAATTCCTGGTAAATCATCATGTATTAAAGAAAAATTATGTATCATTTCAATCGCTACTGCAAATGGCATACATGTTTCTATATCTTCTTTAAATAGCTGATATGTTGCCAGAACTAAAATTGGTCTTAACCTTTTTCCTCCTGCCATTAGACTATATTCCATGGACTTGTTTAATATTTCTTCTGGACATTTTTCTTTTCTTACATATCTTACTAATTCTTCATCTATTTGTTTTTGATACATTTTCAGTTTTTCTTTAAAATCCATACTGATTCGACCTTTCCTAAGTACATAAATTGAATCTATTCTATTCGTCACTTGTGTTTATCCTATTATACACTTACACACTCATGATTTCTTTTTCTTTTTTGCCTAATATTTCATCAATTTCTTCTACACTTTTATCTGTCATTTTTTGTATTTCGTTTTCAGCATTCTTTAACTCGTCTTCTGTTAAAAGCCCTTCTTTTTGTTCTGCTTTTGCTTCTTCAATACCATCTCTTCTTACTGCTCTTATAGCAACTTTAGCTTCTTCTGCCATTTTCTTTACATCTTTTACTAATTCTTTTCTTCTCTCTTCATTTAATTCAGGAAAAGCTAGTCTTATGACTTTTCCGTCATTATTTGGATTAATTCCAATATCTGAAGCTAATATAGCTTTTTCAATTTCTTTTAAAATACTTAAATCCCATGGTTGTATCACGATTAGTCTAGCTTCTGGAACAGATATTCCAGCTACTTGATTAATTGGTGTTGGTGTTCCATAATAATCTATTTTTATTTTATTTAATATGGCAGGATTTGCTCTCCCTGCTCTTACTTCTGCTAATTTTTGAGTAAAATTATTAATTGTTTTTTCCATTCTTTCTTTTAAATTTTCATAATCCATAGTTATCTCTCCTTTTCGATATTTGTTTTATCTTTTAATAAGATTTTATCATTTTTCTCTAATATTTCTCGCCCTTTTATACCTTTATCTATTTTAGAAATCATATAGGTATTTGCCATCATCGTGACAACATATAATATAAATACGAGATATACCCTTATCTTAAAATATGTAAATTGTGATATGTTTTCTTCTATAAATATTTCCCTTTCTGTTTTTGTTTTTACTTCTTGTGCTAATAAAGTTTTCCATACATCTACATATTCTGTATTTGTTTTATTTTCTATTTTGGTATCATAAAGTTCACCAAAATATGCTTCATTGTTATATGTATTATCCATAATAGCTTCCATATAGAAAAATAGAATTAAACAAATGATATTAAAGAATAATAGGATTTTTAATAAATTGCTTAACATCTTTTTTTCTTTAATTATTATATTAAATGCTATAATCAAAATTGTAATTATACTTAATATAATTATCATTCCATAGGTAAATGTTCTTTTTATTTCTTCCAAAAAGTCAATTATATTTGGTTTATAGAAAAATACTAAAAATATCAAAATCAATAATACTACACCGATTATAATGGACATATTAATGATTTGACCTTTTATATACTCCTGTTTCTTTTGTTCCTTTTTCTTTTTCTTCCTATACTCTTTTTCGCCACTTTTCATATCTAGAAAATGGCTTCTTTCATACAAATCCCTATCCTCTTTCATTTTTCCTCTTACATTAAAAATTTTATCTTATGAAACGATGGTTCCTATCTTTTCGCCCTTTACGGCTTTTACAATATTTTCTGGATCTGCTATTCCAAATACTAATAATGGAATATTATTATCTCTACACATAGCTGTTGCTGTTGAATCCATTACTTTTAAATCTTTATTTAATACATCTAAGTATGATATTTCTTCAAATTTAATAGCATCTGGTTGTACTTTTGGATCTGCAGAATATACAGCATCAATTGCTTTTCCTAATAGGATAATATCTGCTTTAATTTCTGTTGCTCTTAGTACTGCTGCTGTATCTGTTGTAAAATATGGATGTCCTGTACCACAGGCAAATATCACTACTCTTCCTCTATCTAAATGTTTTTCTGCTTTTCTTTGAATAAATGGTTCTGCTATTTCTCTCATTTCAATAGCTGTTTGTACTCTTGAATGGATACCTCTTGCTTCTAAGGCATCTTGTAAAGCCAATCCGTTCATTGCTGTTGCTAACATTCCCATATAGTCTGCTGTTGTTCTTTCCATTTCATGTCCATTTCTTCCTCTCCAGAAATTTCCGCCTCCCACAACGATGGCTACTTGTACGCCCATTTCTACAACTTCTTTTATTTTATCACATATTTTTCCTACTGTTTTCGCATCTACACCTGTCTTTTGTTCTCCTGCTAATGCTTCTCCACTTAATTTTAATAGTATTCTTTTATATTTTGCCTCTGACAATTTTTTCACTCTCCTTAATATATTTTATCAGAGATATTCTATCATATATTTAAAAAAAATACAGTATTTTTACTATTTTTTCTTAATTTTTTCTTAAAAATTCTAAGAAAAAGGGGGATAAGTGTTACCGAACTATTATTATAATACTATTCTTTGCTGTTACAATAAAAAATCAGCAGAAAATGTTATATTTTCTACTGACTCATTTTCATATTTTCTATTTTAATTGGTTCATAACCTCTTCTGCAAAGTTTTCTTCTTTTTTCTCGATTCCTTCACCTTTTTCAAATCTTGCAAATTCTACAACTTCTCCATCTTTTTGTTTTAATAATTCAGATACTTTCATGCTTGAATCTTTAACAAATACTTGGTCTACTAAACAAATTTCTTCAAAGAATTTTCCAATTCTTCCTTGTACAATTTTTTCTGCAATAGCTTCTGGTTTTCCTTCATTCATTGTTTGTACTTTTAAGATTTCTTTTTCTTTTTCTACTCTTTCTGCTGGAACAGATTCTTCATTTAAGTATTCTGGTCTAGCTGCTGCAATTTGCATACATAAATCTTTTGCTAATTCTTTATCTCCTTTTGCCATATTGATTAAAACAGCAATTTTTCCATCTCCATGAATATATGATTCTAATAATCCTTTTGATTCAAATCTTGCAAATCTTCTAACGCTCAAATTTTCACCAATTGTTGCAATTTTACCTACTAATGCTTCATTTACTGTTTTTCCTGCTTCAAATGTTGCTTCTTGATTTAATAGTTCTTCTACATCTTTTGGATTTTTTTCAACTACTTGTTTTGCTACATTCATAACAAATGTTTTAAATTCTTCGTTTTTAGCAACAAAGTCTGTTTCAGAGTTTACTTCTACAATTGCTCCTACTTTTCCATCTTCTGAGATGTAGGCTTCTACTAACCCTTCAGCTGCAACTCTTCCAGATTTTTTAGCTGCTTTTGCAATTCCTCTTTCTCTTAATAATTCAATTGCTTTTTCCATATCTCCATCTGTTTCTGTTAAAACCTTTTTGCAGTCCATCATTCCTGCACCTGTTTTTTCTCTCAACTCTTTTACTAAGCTAGCTGTTACCATTATAAATTCCTCCTTTTATATATTTAAAAGAGTAGAGCAGAAAAGCTCTACTCTTCTTTTATTAAAAACGATTATTCTTCAACTTCTTTATTTTCTTCTTCGTTTGCTACCACTTGTTCCATACTTGTAGCTTCTTCGCTTTCCACTTCTTCTTGTTGTTCTTCTACTGCTTCGAAGCTTTCTCCTTGTTTACCTTCAATAACTGCATTTGCCATAACATCAGCAATTAATTTTACTGCTCTTATCGCATCATCATTACCTGGAATTGGGTAATCTAATTCTTCTGGATTACAGTTTGTATCCACTAATCCGATTACAGGTATGTTTAATTTTTTAGCTTCTAAGATAGCGATTCTTTCTTTTTTAGGATCTACTAAGAAAATAACACCTGGTAGTTTGTCCATTTCTTTAATTCCACCTAAGTTTCTTTCTAGTTTTTCCATTTCTTTCTTTAATAGAATAACTTCTTTTTTAGGTAATACTTCAAATGTACCATCTTGTTCCATTGCCTCTAAGTCTTTTAATCTTTGAATTCTTTTTTGAATTGTATCAAAGTTTGTTAACATTCCACCTAACCATCTTTGATCAACATAGTACATTCCGCATTTTAATGCTGCTTCTTTTACACACTCTTGTGCTTGTTTTTTTGTTCCTACAAATAGAACTGTTTTTCCTTCCTCAACTTGTTCTTTTAAGAAAGCATATGCTTCATCAAGTTTTTTAGAAGTTTTTTGTAAATCGATGATGTGAATTCCATTTCTAGCTTGGAATATGTATTCCGCCATTTTAGGATCCCATCTTCTTGTTTGATGTCCAAAGTGAACACCTGCTTCAAGTAATTGTTTCATTGCAACTACTGCCATTTTTAATTCCTCCCTTTTTGTTATTTCTTCCATAAAGTTCTTTGTTTCTCAGGACCAATGAGATTGGCACACCCTTAAAAACTCACTTTATGTGTTTAATACGCTAACTATTATACCAAGTTTTGGCATAAAAATCAAGTGTTTTCAATAAAAAAATGTCCTATTGGGGACGTTTCTGTTTGGGACATTTTTTATTAAAAAAAACAATAGGACAGTTCATAGATAGTTTCAAATATCAAGCAGTGGTAACTGTCCATATAAATTCTTAAATTTTATCCTTCATCTATATTATCCATCAAATCTCTTGCTTCTTTCCAACTTAATACCTTTAAACATTCATATTCTTTTGACAATTTTTTAGATATTTCTTTTGTCTTATCTGTTGATTCTAAATCTGCCACAATGATATTTTTGAAATATGATTCTCTACCATATAATATTTTAAATAGAATCGATCTTAAAAATCCTTCTATGATATCTTCTTGATTTTTCACACCAATAATTAGATAGATACCTTTGCTTTTAAATCTTGTATATGTATTTATATATATGATATTTTTTATAATTTCATATAAACCATATAAGGCTAATGTCCAGAAGATTGTATTTAATATAAATTCCATATGATTGCCTCCTATGGTTTATTATATGTTCTATCTATATATTCGTTACTCAACATTTATGTATAAAAGCAAAAAATTAATCCTTTTCCAATCTTATTGGACTAGGATTAATTTTTCATTTTTTAAACTCTGTCTACCATTATTTGATTAATCGTACTACTATTTAATTCAATTCGTATTTTTATTTTATTACTTTTTTCAGATAATTGAATTTCCTTTCCTGCATCCAATCCACTATGATCTGTTATTTCTTTCCAATTTTCTGAAGCATCTAATATCCATACTTTATAATCATCTTTATCAGATTGAATAAAAAGTTTTATTTTATCCATTTCATCATATAAATTAATGCTTTCTGTCTCTATTACTTTCTTTATTGGGTCATATGTACTTTTTATAGCATTATTGCGGAATTTATAACTATAATATTGATTCGCTTCTCTTTGTTTTGTGTACCAAAATCCATCCTTTACCCCATCTTCTGGATAAGAATCTAGTAATAAAACATCAGTTAGATAACTACCTTTTGTTTGAGTTGTCTCTGGAATTGCTTGTTTAGTTCTTTGATATTTTGGTGATCCATATTTAGATGAAGTTGTCCAATATTCTGTTAGTATATTTACATTTGTGGAAGAAGCAACACTTGTTGATGATAATGGTCCATAACGATGCACATTGTCATATGGATTAAAATTAGCTAAACCACTAACTGTAAATACACCTGTAGAACTGTTAAATGTATAACTTTTATATCCTCTAGTATTGCTAACTGCTTGAAAGTTACTAGATTGCCATGCAGTCCACGGTCCTTCCGTATATGTAGTTGTAGTGTTGACATTATATTTATCATATATATAATAACCATCTAATTTATTTGTTTTTGATTGTCCCCAGATAGTCCAAGAATCATTAGCTTCATTTTTTTCTGAAGCAAGCATGTTAACATTATATCCCAGTTGACTTGCTTGATTTAAAATATTGGTTTCTTCCTCTGTTTGTTCTTCCTTTACAGTTTCATAAATTTGCTCAACATTTTGATAATCTATGCTTGCTTCATAGCGCTCATTAAATAGAGCTAATTCTGTAATTTGCACTTCATGACTACTTTTTCTACCATTTCCTGCTTCAATAACAAAAACATATCTTCCATTATACTTAACAGGATATTCTATAGAAACTTCTTTTTCCTGATTTTCATACTTTACAACTGTATTATCTGGATTTGTAATTTGCAAGATACCTTGAGAATCATTAATAGATGCATGTAATATAATTTTTCCTTCGTTTTGTTCTTTTATAAATTCGTGTGTAGCAGAAGGTCTCTCTCCTGTAATTTTATTTTTCTCTAAAATCATCAAATCCTTTGCTCTAACCAAAAATTCATAATCATCAATTTCAATCCAATATGTTCCATCATAGTTATCAAATATATCTTGAATTTCATTTGATTGTTTTTTCTCTAAAAAATAATCGTAAAATGAAATAAAATCACTTGTTATCCTCATTTTATATTCTTGTAACAATAATATTAGCTTTTCTTGTGCATTTGCAAAATCTGTGGCTTCTCTTGAATCTTCTGCCTTTTTTACAAGTCCATTTTCTCCAACTAAAGAATTTATTGCTACTCCTGCTAATATTAAAAGTACAATAATTGTTATGACTAGTGCTATTAATGTAATACCTTCTTTATTCTCTAATTTTTTCTTTTGCTTTTCCATTTAAAATCCCCCTTATTTTTTAATTTGTTCTATTATAGAACAATATTATCATATTTTTATACTAAAATCAATAAAAATTGTTCTTTTTTGGAACAATATTATTGAGGTGTCAAATGAGGAAGAATAATGATTATAACAATTCCTATAATATAATTGGAAATCGAATAAAAAGTATTAGATTAAGTCAGAAAATTACACAAGAAGATTTATGTGCTAGAATGCAGATTTTAGGATTTCAAATTAGTCGTTCTGATATTTCCAAATTAGAAAATGGAAAAAAATTGATTACTGATTTTGAAATTATTGGATTTTCAAAAGCATTAAAAGTTAATATTTTAGATTTATTTCAAGATTATATATAAAAGCAAAAAAATAATCCTTTTCCAATCTATTGGACTAGGATTAATTTTTTATGTTCATTATATTAATTGTAATATAGCAACTTCTGCTCCGTCTCCTCTTCTAGGACCTACTCTTACTATTCTAGTATATCCTCCTACATTTTTACCTGCATATTTTGGAGCAATCTCATTAAATAGTTTTGCTGGTAAATCTACATTATTACCTTCACTATCTGTTACTTTATTAATTTTTCTCATAATTTTTCTTCTAGCATTTAATCTTGATGGCATATCTTTTTGTCTTTTTTCAGTTGTTTCTTCTTTAACAACTTTTAAGTATTCTTTACCATTTTTGCTTTTTACAAGTTCAGTTACTTTATTACCTTTAGCATCTAATTTTGCTTTTACAACTTTAACATCCACTTCTTCAAAGTTATCTTTTTCTTTGATTGCTAATGAAATAAGACTATCAGCAATTGCTTTTACTTCTTTTGCTCTTGCTAAAGTGGTTTCAACTTTTCCATGCATAATTAAATCTGTTGTTAAAGTCTTTAACATTGCCATTCTGATATCTGTTGTTCTACCTAATTTTCTATTTGTAGCCACTTTTTTCACCTTCCTTTAACTAATTGTCAGGGTATACATCTTTCCTAAGGGTATTCCTATAGGGACAAAATATGTCCCTCCCCGTATGAATGTATGTTGACCCTTCTCGAATTTTTTCTATTTATCTTTATTCATCTTCTTTAGCAAAATCTAATCCTAATGAATGTAGTTTTGCTGTTACTTCATCAAAAGATTTTTTACCTAAATTTCTTACCTTCATCATATCGGTTTCTGTACGATTAATTAAATCTTCTACTGTAGCAATACCAGCTCTCTTCAAGCAATTGAATGATCTTACTGATAATTCTAATTCTTCTATTGACATTTCTAATACTTTTTCTTTCTTAGATTCTTCTTTTTCAATCATTACTTGTGTATTTTTAGCTGCTTCTGATAAATCAATAAACAATTCTAAGTGTCCTGTCATTACTTTTGCAGCTAAACTTAGTGCCTCATGAGCTTTTAAGCTACCATCTGTCCATACTTCTATCACTAATTTATCATAATCTACCATTTGTCCTACTCTTGTATTTTCAACTTGGTAATTTACTTTCTTTACAGGTGTATAGATAGAATCTATTGGAAGTACAGATATATCTTGATTTGGTTTTTTATTCTTTTCAGATGAATTGTATCCTCTTCCTCTATCAGCAGTCATTTCTATTTTTAAATGTCCACCTTCTGAAACAGTTGCAATATGTAAATCTGGATTTAATATTTCTACTGTTCCATCAGTAATAATATCTCCTGCTAATACTTCACCTTCACCTTTATGATCTATTCTCAATATCTTTTCTTCATTTTCTGAAAATTTTAGTCTTACATTTTTTAAGTTTACTATAATTTCTGGTACATCTTCTACAACATTTGGTACTGTTGAAAATTCATGTAATACACCATCAATTTTAGCACTTGTTATTGCACATCCTGGAAGCGATGAAAGTAGTATTCTTCTTAAAGAATTTCCGATTGTTACTCCATAACCTCTCTCTAATGGTTCACATACAAATTTTGCATAATTATTTGTATCATCTACCTCTAGACATTCAATATTTGGCTTTTCAAATTCTATCATTTTTACCTCCTAATATTCGAGATTGTATCTCAAACTTTTTACAAACTTCATAGGTTTCTTTAGTAAAATCATTACAGTTTGTATTAAACCTTTATAATTAATTTTTACTATTATTTTGAGTAAAGCTCTACTATTAAATGTTCTTCGATTGGAATATCAATATCTTCTCTAGACGCTAATCTTAATACTTTACCACTCATTTTTTCATTATCTTTTTCTAACCAAGCTGGAACTGGTCTCTTAGCAGATTCTTCGATATTTGCTTTGATTGTTGAATTATCTTTTTTGATTTCTCTTACTGTGATCACATCTCCTGGTTTTACTAGGTAAGATGGAATATCTACTTTTTGACCATTTACTTCAAATTGAGCATGATTAACAAATTGTCTTGCTTGTGCTCTTGATGTTCCAAATCCTAATCTATATACAACATTATCTAATCTACTTTCTAATATTTGTAATAGGTTTTCACCTGTTACACCTTTTTTATTTGAAGCCATTTCAAAATATTTTCTAAATTGCTTTTCTCCAACTCCATAATATGCTTTTGTTTTTTGTTTTTCTCTTAATTGAGTTCCGTATTCAGAAAGTTTTGCTCTTTTTTGTCCATGTTGTCCTGGTGCATAATTTCTTCTTGATATACTACATTTATCTGAATAACATCTATCACCTTTTAAGAACAATTTTTGTCCTTCTCTACGGCATCTACGACATTGTTCGTCTTTATATCTTGCCATTTTATTTCTCCTTTCTTCTATTAATGTCAGGTAACACATTTTATATTTGGGCATTTTAGCTTGAATTACGGAATTCCTTAATCCTTGCAGTTTACAAATGTCCCTTCACTATGTGTTCTCCTTTTTATTTCTTTTCGAATTATACTCTTCTTCTTTTTGGTGGTCTACATCCATTGTGTGGTATTGGTGTTACGTCTTTAATTGCACTAATTTCTAATCCTGCTGTTTGAAGAGCTCTGATTGCTGCTTCTCTACCAGCACCTGGTCCTTTAACAAATACTTCAACAGATTTTAAACCATGCTCCATAGCTGCTTTTGCTGCTGTTTCAGCAACTTGTCCAGCTGCATATGGTGTACTTTTTCTAGAACCTTTGAATCCTAATTCTCCAGCACTTCCCCATGAAATTGCATTTCCTTGTACATCTGTGATTGTTACGATTGTATTGTTAAAACTAGAATGAATATGTGCTTGACCTTTTTCTATATTTTTTCTATTTCTTCTTGCAACTGGTTTTCTAGTTGTTTTATTATTAGCCATTGTTTCAAATTCCCTCCTTTATTTAAGTGAAATCATCTCTATTTTTATATAGAATTTACTTTATATTCATTTTGATTTTTCAATCTTGCAGTTTTTATAAAAATGAATAAAAATGTGCAAGATGCCGATTATAATCGATTTTTTAATTATTTTTTACTTTTACTAACAAGTTTTCTAGGACCTTTTCTTGTTCTAGCATTTGTTTTTGTTCTTTGTCCTCTTACTGGAAGACCTCTTCTATGTCTTAGTCCTCTGTAGCATCCAATTTCAGTTAATCTTTTTATGTTTAATGCTACTTCTCTTCTTAGATCACCTTCAACTTTATATGATTCGTCAATAATTTTTCTTATGCTATTCACTTCATCATCAGTTAAATCTTTTACTCTAGTGTCTGGGTTAATTCCAGCTTTTTCTAGAATTTTTCTAGAACTTGATACACCAATTCCATAGATATATGTAAGTCCTATTTCTACTCTTTTTTCTTTAGGTAAATCTACTCCTGCTATACGAGCCATATGTTTTTGCACCTCCAAAATATTTTTTGTTTTCTTCATTATTTTTATCTTTATTGTTTTGCCTTAATACCATTTAAAGGTGAAATGCTACTGGTGTTTACCCCAGTCTTTAAACTTTCTTAAGACATATATATAAACACAAATTTGATATGTAAATCATTTCTGATTTCACAGCCGCTATCCAATTTGTGTTATTAGCATGTTTTTAAGACTATCCTTGTCTTTGTTTGTGTTTAGGGTTTTCGCAAATAACTCTAATTTTCCCTTTTCTTTTTATTACTTTACATTTATCGCATATTTTCTTTACTGATGGTCTTACTTTCATTTTTTGCACCTCCTAAAATAACTTATATATGTATTTGGGTTAATTTTTATCTATTTTATTTTGCTCTCCAAGTGATTCTACCTCTACTTAGGTCATATGGTGAAAGTTCTACTTTAACTTTGTCACCTGGTAAGATTTTTATATAATTCATTCTTAACTTACCTGATATATGTGCTAAGATTTGATGTCCATTTTCTAGTTCTACTTTAAAATTTGTATTTGGTAACGCTTCTACAACGACACCTTCTACTTCTATAACATCTTCTTTTGCCAAAATAATCCCCCCTTAAAGAGCTGTTTTTTACACAAATTTATCCATTGTGCATAATAACTATTGTATTATACATCATAATTAAAGTATTGTCAATATTTCTGGCTCTTTTTCTGTAATTAAAATTGTATTTTCATAATGTGCTGCTAAGCTTCCATCTTCTGTTATAATTGTCCAACCATCATCCAATTCCAAAATGTTCGGTTTTCCTTGTATTACCATAGGTTCTATTGCTAGTGTCATACCTGGCTCTAATCGAATTCCTCTACCTGCCTTCCCATAGTTTGGTATACCTGGATCTTCATGCATTTCTCTTCCGATTCCATGTCCTTGAAATTCTCTTACAACAGAATATCCTTGTGAATGAACATATTCTCCTATTGCATGACAAACATCACCTATTCGGTTGCCTGGTTTTGCATATTTAATTCCTTCAAAAAAAGCTTGTTTTGTAACTTCTACTAATCTTTTGGCTTCTTTTGAAACATTTCCAACCATAAATGTTCTTGCAGCATCTCCATTAAATCCATTTTTTAATGCAACTGTATCTATGCTAACAATGTCTCCATCTTTTATGATTTTATGTTTTGAAGGTATTCCATGAATTACCTCATCATTTATAGATACACAAATTGATGCTGGAAATTTAGGTACTCCACGAATTCCTATATCATATCCTTTTTCTGCTGGAATAGCACCTAAACTTCTCATTGTTTTTTCTGCTATTTGGTCTAATTCCCAAGTAGTCATTCCTGGTTTTATTTTTTCTTCTAATTCTTTATATGTTAATGCAACAACCTTGCAGGCTTCTCTCATGAATTCTATTTCTCTTTTTGATTTTATTGTTACCATTATAGTACCTTCTTTCTGTATAGGATTAAAGCAAATTCAAAAGTTGACAAATTACTATCAACTTTTGACTTTTATCCTATCTTAATTAAAATCAATTCCTGTTATTTGTAGATGTTAGTTCATCTATTTTTTTAGAGAATTTATAATTTCTTCTGCTACATCTTTTCCCATTTTATTAATTGCTAAACTAACGGTTTCTGTTTTTAATACGCCTTTTTTCTCATAGTATTGTACTAATGGGCTTGTTTTTTCTTCGTAAATTTCTAATCTTCTTTTTATGGCTTCTGGATCAGAATCGTCTGCTCTTTGTTTTAATGGTGCTCCACATTTATCACAAATACCTTCTTGTTTTGGTGGATTTAATTTTGTATTATATGTTGCTTTACAATCTTGATTTGTACATACTCTTCTTGTTAACATTCTATCAATTAATTCTTCTCTTGGTGTTACTAAATTTACAACTAAATCTACCTTATTTCCACTTTTACTCAATATTTCGTCTAATTTTTCTGCTTGTTCAATTGTTCTTGGGAACCCATCTAATATTGCTCCATTTTTCGCATCTTCCCATGTTAATCTATCTTCTACCATTGGTACTGTTACTTCATCTGGTACTAAATCTCCTTTAGATATGTATTTATCAGCTTCTATTCCTAATGGGGTTTTTTCACTAATATTTTTTCTAAAAATATCTCCTGTTGAAATTTGTGGTAATCCGATTGCAGTACTTATCATACCAGCTACTGTTCCTTTTCCTGTACCTTGTGCACCTAACATAATGATTATCATACAAACACTTCCTTTACTTAATTTTTAGGGTTATGAATAACCTTTTCAATATTTATTAAATATGTATATTATATATCCTAATAAATATTGAAAAAATTATTATTTTTTATATTTTTCTTTATATTAATTAAAAAAAGTTGCCAAAGGAGATTTGCTTTTGGCAACCTCTTCCAATTTCTATTTTTTATTTTTCTAAGAATCCTTTATAGTGTCTCATTGCTAATAAAGATTCTAATTGTTGAACTGTTTCTAGAGCAACACCTACAACGATTAAGATTGATGTACCTCCAAATGCAATGTTTAGGTTTGTAAATCTTAATAACATAGGGATAATCGCTATAATTGCTAAGAATAATCCACCAAAACATGTTAATTTAGAAATAACGGATGATAAATATTCTGTTGTTGGTTTTCCTGCTCTAATTCCAGGGATAAATCCACCATTTTTCTTAATATTATTTGATACTTCTGCTGGATTAAATGTAGCATACGTATAGAAAAATGTAAACCCTAAAATTAATAATAAATATACTAGTGCATTTGCTATTGAATATCCAATTCCTACATTTGATGTTGATGTAGCAATTGAGAAATTATATAGTCCTGCTAAAAATCCTGTTTGACTTGCTATATCTGGTACAAATATTTGGATAATCATAGCTGGAAATGTCATAAATGATGAAGCAAAGATTACAGGCATAACCCCTGCCATAGCAAGTTTTAATGGGATATGTGTATTTTGTGCTCCTACCATTTTTCTTCCAACAACTCTTTTTGAATATTGTACTGGTATTCTTCTTTCAGCTTGTTGTACAAATACAACTCCGGCAACTAAAATAATTGCGCCTATTACGATACCAATCGCCAATAATAATCCTGTTGTGCTAAATGCTCCATTTGTTACAATAAGATTCCATAGAGTTACGACTCCACTTGGTAATCCTGAAATAATACCAATAAAGATTAATAGTGAAATACCATTTCCAACGCCTTTATTTGTAATTTGGTCTCCAAGCCACATTAATATCGATGTACCTGTTACTAATCCAACAACTACTAAAGCGCCTGTTAAAAATGTATTATCAACAAATATTCCACTTGATTGATATGCAAAATATATACCAATTGATTCTACTAAAGCAAGTACAATTGTTAACATTTTTGTGTATTTATTTATTTTCTTTCTTCCTTCTTCTCCACCTTCTTTAGTTAATCTCTCTAATGAAGGTATTATCATTGCTAACAATTGTATAACGATTGAAGCAGTGATATATGGACTTATTGACATTGCAAAAACAGAAAATCTAGAAAAAGCTCCTCCGGAAATCATATCAATTAATCCTGCAATACCTTGTGTACTACTCATAGCATCATTTAACGCAATGCTATTTACGCCTGGTACTGTTATATAACATCCTAATCTAAACACTACTATTAGTAATAAAGTATATAATAATCTCTTTCTTATATCAGGTGTTTTTAATGCGTTTTGTAACGTTTTAAACAATTAAACCACCTCTGCCTTTCCGCCTAAAGCTTCGATTTCTTCTTTTGCTTTTGCTGTAAATCTTTTGGCTTTTACATTTAATTTTTTCTCTAATTTTCCTGTTGCTAATATAACGATTCCATCATTGATTTTTCCGATGATACCTTCTTCCAAAAGTGTCTCAGCTGTAACATCTGTTGCTTTTGATAAATTAAGCATTTTTAATGTTACTTCTGTGTAAGTTTTCGCATGGATATTTGTAAATCCTCTTTTTGGTAATCTTCTATATAATGGTGTTTGACCACCTTCGAATCCTCTTCTTACTCCACCACCAGATCTAGCTTTTTGTCCTTTATGTCCTCTACCTGATGTTTTACCATTTCCTGAGGCCATACCACGACCTACTCTATTTCTTTTTACTTTACTTACAGCTGGTTTTAACTCGTCTAGTTTCATTGCGGTTCGCACCTCCTTCAATTTTGTTAGGACACACTCTTCTAAAGTTTATCCCTCTTTTTCCTTTTATTATATATTATATTATAAGATATCTTCTACCTTTTTTCCTCTTTTTTTAGCTACTTGTTCAATTGTTTGCATTGATTTTAATCCTTCTAATGTAGCATAAACAACGTTTCTTGGATTGTTTGTTCCAATAACTTTTGTTCTGATATTTTTATAACCTGCAAGCTCTAATACTGGTCTAACACTACCTCCTGCTATAACTCCAGTACCAACAGCAGCTGGTTTTAACATAACTTTTGCACTACCAAATTTTCCTACATATTCATGAGGTACTGATGTTTCTACAATAGGCACTTCTATTAAGTTTTTCTTAGCTTCTTGTATTGCTTTTCTAATAGCATCTGGAACTTCTGCAGCTTTACCATTACCTACACCAACATGTCCATTTTCATCACCAACAACTACAACTGCACTAAATCTAAAAGTTCTACCACCTTTAACAACTTTAGCAACTCTGTTGATAGCAACTACTTTTTCTTTTAATTCATTCTTTTCTTCCATTGGTTTCGTTTTCCCTCCTTTTTTATTTTTTAGAATTTCAATCCGCCTTCTCTTGCTGCTTCAGCTAATTCTTTAACAACTCCATGGTATATGTATCCACCACGATCAAAAACAACTTCTGTTATTTTTTTATCAGCAGCTCTTTTTGCTATTAAAGTTCCTACTTCTTTAGCAGCTTCTTTATTGGCATATTTTGTTTTTATCTCTTTATCTAATGTTGATGCTGAAACTAATGTATTTCCAGCCACATCATCAATGATTTGTACATATATATTGCTATTGCTTCTATAAACACATAATCTTGGTCTTTCAGCTGTTCCAGATATTTTTCTTCTTACACGAATATGTCTTCTTTGTCTTTCCATTTTTCTATCTGTCTTCTTTACCATTTTCATTACTCCTTTCTTAAAAATTGAGTTTCTATTATTTTGGCTTGTTTCACTTTGTTAATTGAAATCAAAAGTGGTAAATTTTTCTCTCAAATTTTGATTCAAAGTGATAAGATGTGCATTTTTGTGAATTCATAAAGCTGATGGCATACTTTTTGTATGTCGAAATTTTATGAATGAAACAAAAATGTGCAGATTATTGCTTTCAATCAAAATCAAATTATTTACCAGTTTTACCTTCCTTACGTCTAATAACCTCATCAGCATATTTGATACCTTTACCTCTATATACTTCTGGTGGTCTTTGTTTTCTAACTTCTGCTGCTGTTTGCCCAACTAATTCTTTATCGATTCCTTTTACGATAATTGTATTTGGGTTTGGAACATCAAAAGTAATTCCTTCTGGTGCTTCAAATATTACTGGATGTGAATATCCTAATGTTAAATTTAAGTTGTTTCCTTGTTTTACAACTCTGTATCCAACACCATTAATTTGTAATTCTTTGCTGTACATTTGTGTTACACCAATTATCATATTATTAATTAAAGTTCTTGTCAAACCATGTAAACTTCTATTTTGTTTTTCATCATTACTTCTTGTAACTTTAATTACATTTCCATCTAATTCTATAGAAATATTTTTATTGAATTCTTTCTCTAATGTACCTTTTGGTCCTGTTACTGTAACTTTTTGTTCTTCAACTTTTACTGTAACATCTGATGGTACTGTAATTGGTTTGTTTCCTATTCTTGACATTTTCGGTTTTCCCTCCTTCTTTATTTTTTATTACCAAACGTATGCTAATACTTCTCCACCGATTCCTAATTCTCTTGCTTCTTTGTCTGTTTTTAACCCTTGTGATGTAGAGATGATAGCAATTCCTAAACCATTTAACACTTTTGGTAATTCTTCTTTTGAAGCATATACTCTTAATCCTGGTTTACTGATTCTTTTTAATCCATCAATAACTCTTGTTCCTTTTTCATCATATTTCAAAGTAATTCTGATCATTCCTTGTGTATCATCTTTGATTTCTTCAAAAGATTTTATATATCCTTCTTTAAACAATATTTCAGCAATACCTAATTTCATTTTTGAAGCTGGTACATCAACTGTTTTATGCTTAGAACTATTTGCATTTCTTATTCTTGTTAACATATCTGCTATTGGATCTGTAATGTTCATCTATTACTTACCTCCTTTTCTTTTTTATCTTATAAAAACTGATTTAAAGTTGTAAATTGTTTACCTTGCTGCTTTTAATCCATTTTTACCAGCTGGCCTTTTTAACCCCTGGAATCTCTCCTTTATGTGCTAATTCTCTAAAACATACACGACATATTCCATATTTTCTAATATATGCATGTGGTCTACCACATAATTTGCATCTATTATATTCTCTTGTTTTATATTTTTGTGGTCTTGCTTGTTTTACTTTCATTGCTTTCTTAGCCATAGTATTACTCCTTTCCTTTGACTAATTTTTGAAAGGCATTCCCATTAATTTTAATAACTCTTTAGCTTCTTCGTCTGTTTCAGCTGTTGTTACAAAAATTATATCCATACCTCTTAATTTATCTACTTTATCATATTCGATTTCAGGGAATATTAATTGTTCTTTTACACCCATTGCATAGTTTCCTCTTCCATCAAAAGAATTTGCTGATACTCCTCTAAAATCTCTAACTCTTGGAAGTGCTACATTAAATAGTTTGTAAGCAAAATCATACATTTTATCTGCTCTTAATGTTACTTTACAACCTACATTTACACCTTCTCTTAATTTAAATGCTGCTATTGATTTTTTTGCTTTTGTGATTACTGGTCTTTGACCTGTAATTTGCATTAAATCATTCATAGCATTTTCTAATGATTTAGGATTTTCTTTTATATCTCCTAATCCTATATTAATAACAATTTTATCAAGTTTTGGAACTTGCATAATTGATTTATATCCAAATTTATTCATTAATGCTGGGATTACTTCTTTCTCATATTGTTCTCTTAATTTTTCCATTTTGTTTGAATCCTCCTTTCTTCTTTATTATTTTAATTTAGCACCGCATTTTTTACAAACACGAACTTTTTCCTCTTTTTCTACACTATACCCAACTCTTGTTACTTTTCCGCATTTTGGGCAAACTACATTAACTTTAGAAGATGGTATAGCACATTCTACTGATATAATACCACTTTCATCTCCTTGTTTTCTGGCTTTTACGTGTTTTTTTCTTACATTAACGCCTTTAACAACGATTTTATCTTCTTTTGGTATTACTTCTAACACTTCTCCTGTCTTACCTTTATCATTTCCAGATAAAACTTGGACATTATCGCCTTTTTTTATTCTCATTAGAGACTTCCTCCTTTTCTTATAAAACTTCTGGAGCTAAAGATAATATTTTCATATAATCTTTTTCTCTTAACTCTCTTGCAACTGGTCCAAAGATACGAGTTCCTCTTGGAGTTCCATCTTCTTTTATTATAACAGCTGCATTTTCATCAAATTTTATATATGAACCATCTGCTCTTCTTAGACCTTTTTTAGATCTAACAACAACAGCTTTTACAACATCACCTTTTTTCACAACGCCACCTGGTGTTGCTGATTTAACAGAAGCAACAATGATATCTCCGATGTTACAAGTTTTTCTATAAGAACCACCTAAACATCTAATACACATAATCTCTTTTGCACCTGTATTATCTGCTACTTTTAATCTTGTTTGTTGTTGTATCATTTTTGGTTCCTCCCTTCTTTTTTCTTATTTTATATCTGCTTTTTCTAAAACTTCAACAACTCTCCATCTTTTATCTTTAGAAAGTGGTCTTGTTTCCATTACTTTTACTTTGTCACCTATTTGACAAGCATTTTCTTCATCATGAGCTTTTAGTTTATATGTTCTTTTAACTGTTTTCCCATATATACCATGACTCACATTTGTCTCTACTGCTACGACAACTGTTTTATCCATTTTATTAGATTTAACAGTTCCAACCATAACTTTACGAAGATTTCTTTCTCCCATTTAGATTTCTCCTTTCTTAGCTAATTATGCTTTTTTACTTTCAGCTATTTTTCTTTCTGTTAATACTGTATTTATTTTAGCTATATCTCTTTTTACTTCTTTGATTTTCATTGGATTATCTAATCCATTTGTAGCTAAACTAAATTTTAATTTAAATAATTCTGTTTTTAGTTCACCTAATTCTTTCTCTAGTTCTGGTGAAGACATTTCTCTTATTTTATTTATCTTCATCATTATCACCTACCTTTTCAGTTTCTCTTGCTATAACTTTTGTTTTATTAGGTAGTTTGTTCATAGCAAGTCTTAAAGCTTCTCTAGCAGTTTCTTCTGGTACACCAGCAATTTCAAACATAACTCTTCCTGGTTTAACAACTGCTACCCAATATTCAGGAGCACCTTTACCTTTACCCATACGAGTTCCAATTGGTTTTGCTGTAATTGGTTTATCAGGGAATATTTTAATCCAAACCTTTCCACCTCTTTTTATATAACGAGTCATCGCAATACGAGCTGCTTCTATTTGATTACCAGTAATTAATCCAGCTGTTACTGCTTGAATTCCAAATTCACCATCTGTAACTTTATTTCCTCTTGTTGCTTTTCCTCTCATTCTACCTTTTTGCATTTTTCTAAATTTTGATCTTTTTGGCATTAATGGCATTATTTGTCTCCTCCTTCCTCTTGTTTAGTAGGAAGAACTTCACCTTTATATATCCATACTTTAACACCGATTTTTCCATATGTTGTATTTGCTTCTGCAAATCCATAATCAATATCAGCTCTTAAAGTTTGTAATGGAATATTTCCTTCTTTATAGAATTCAGTTCTAGCCATGTCAGCTCCACCTAATCTTCCAGATACTGCAGTTTTGATTCCTAAAGCACCTGCTTTCATAGATTTTTGCATACATTGTTTCATAGCTCTTCTGAATGAAATTCTTCTTTCTAATTGTCCAGCAATATTTTCTGCTACTAATTGAGCATCTGTATCAATATTTTTTACCTCTACAATATTTAAGTTAACATCTTTACCTATTAATTTTGCAAGTTCTGCTTTTATACTTTCAGCACCTGCTCCACCTTTTCCTATTACTATTCCTGGTTTAGCAGTATATAGATTTACTTTAACTGCTTTTGCTGTTCTTTCGATTTCAATTTTAGAAATTCCAGCAGTATATAATTTTTTCTTTAAAAATTTACGGATTTTTTGATCTTCTACTAAATAATCTGCAAAGTTTTTTGAATCTGCATACCATTTAGAATTCCAGTCTTTAATTATACCAACTCTCACACCTGTTGGATGTACTTTTTGTCCCATTTTTTATAAATCCTCCTTTCTTATTTGTCATCTCTTAATACGATTGTTATATGACTTGTTCTTTTTCTTATTCTTACTGCTGAACCTTTTGCAGCTGGTCTAATTCTTTTTAGTGTAGGACCTTGGTTTGCATATATTTCAGCAACATATAAATTTTCATGTTTCATATCATGATTGTTTTCAGCATTTGCAATTGCTGATTTTAATAATTTTTCAATGATTTCTGATGATGCTTTTGGTGTAAATTTCACGATTGCTAAAGCTTCGTCTACATTTTTTCCTCTTATTAAGTCAGCAACAATTTTTACTTTTCTTGCTGAAATTCTTGTATATTTAAGAGTTGCTCTAGCTTCGTTTCTTAGTACTGTTTCTTGCTCTTGCACTTTATTCTACCTCCTCACAAAGTTCTATCTTCTTTTTATTTGTTTTTTGTTGTTTTTTCTCCTGCATGACCTTTATATGTTCTTGTAGGAGCAAATTCACCTAATTTATGACCGATCATTTCTTCTGTTATATAAATTGGAACATGTTTTCTTCCATCATGTACAGCGATTGTATGACCAACCATTTGTGGGTATATTGTTGAAGCTCTTGACCATGTTTTTAATACATCTTTAGCTCCTGTTTCATTCATAGCTTCAATTCTTTTTAATAATTTTTCTTCTACAAATGGTTTCTTCTTGCTTGATCTTGACATTTAATTATTCCTCCCATTCTTAAAATTAAATTTTATTTTATAGCAAAAATCGCAAGATTTTTTGCTATAAAACAAGGTTAATTTACCTTAGGCAGTGCAATATTGCGAAGCAATTTGCACATCTGGACGTCGAAATCTTTGATTTCGCCAACGTCCAATTATCTTATTTTCTTCTCTTAACAATAAATTTATTTGATAATTTCTTTTTATTTCTTGTTTTATATCCAAGTGCTGGTTTACCCCAAGGAGTAAGTGGTCCTGCGTGCCCAACTGGAGCTCTACCTTCACCACCACCATGTGGGTGATCTACTGGGTTCATAACAGATCCTCTAACAGTTGGTCTGATTCCCATGTGTCTTTTTCTACCAGCTTTTCCAATTTTCACATTTTCATGGTCACTATTTCCAATAACACCAATTGTAGCTCTACATCTAGCTAATATTAATCTCATTTCTCCTGATGGTAATCTTACATGTGCATATTTACCTTCTTTAGCCATCAATTGTGCACTTTGTCCTGCAGCTTTTACTAATTTTCCACCTTGTCCTGGATTTAATTCTATATTATGAATTAAAGTACCAACTGGAATACTGCTAATTGGCATACAGTTACCTGGTTTGATATCTGCTGTTTCTCCAGATACCACTTTATCTCCATCTTTTAATCCTTGTGGTGCTAAAATATATGCTTTTTCTCCGTCTTCATATTGAACTAAAGCAATATTGGCACTTCTGTTTGGATCATATTCGATACCGATAACAGTTGCTTCCATGTTATCTTTTTTTCTTTTAAAATCTATAATTCTATATTTTTGTCTGTTTCCACCACCTTGGTGTCTTACTGTGATTCTACCATAAGAATTTCTACCTGCATTTTTCTTTTTCTTTGCAAGTAATGATTTTTCAGGAGTTTTCTTTGTAATTTCTGAAAAGTCTGAAACTGTCATGTTTCTTCTTGATGGTGTATATGGTTTAAAATGTTTCATTCCCATTTTTTATTCTCTCCTTTATGTTTTATTAATGGATCTTTTCCTGCTCCATTTACAGATATTCTTTATTTTCCGGGTTCTTTCCCGATAAATTATTCACCTAGCTCTTTGCCAGCATGATTAGTTTCTTTTTCTTCTTGTTATACTTATGCACCCATAAATTCATCAATTGAATCTTTATATTTTTTAGAAACTTTTACTTCTTTTCCACCTTTTGTTAGATATGTTTCATCTGATGGATTTGTATCAATTGTAACAATTGCTTTTTTCCAGTCAGATGTTTTTCCAACATGGTATCCTACTCTTTTTTTCTTTCCTCTTACAGTGATTGTATTTACATTTAATACTTTTACTTCAAAAAGTTTTTCAACAGCTTTTGCTATTTCAACTTTTGTAGCTTTTTTATTTACTTTGAAAGTGTATTTACCTTCTTGTAATTGGTCATTACTTTTTTCAGTAACAACTGGTGCGATTATAATTTCTTCTGGTAACATTATGCGTACACCTCCTCTAATTTTTTAACAGTATCAACTGGTAAAATTAGATTTGTATATTTTAATAAATCAAATACATTTATGTTGTTAGCAACGATTGTTTTAACACCTTCTATGTTTCTTGATGACATTAAAACATTTTTATTGTTTTCTGGAAGAATAATTAATGTTTTTCCTTCTACTTTCATATCTGCTAATGCTTTTACCATTGTTTTTGTTTTGATTTCTTTTACTTCTAATTTATCAACAACTGTTAATTCTTTTTCTAAAACTTTAGAACTTAATACTGACTTAATAGCAAGTCTTTTTTCTTTCTTATTTACAGAATATTTATATGAACGAGGTTTTGGCCCTAAAGCAATACCACCTTTTATCCATTGTGGAGCTCTGATTGACCCTTGTCTTGCTCTACCTGTTCCTTTTTGTCTCCATGGTTTTCTACCACCACCTGAAACTTCTGCTCTTGTTTTTGTACTTTGTGTACCTTGTCTTTGATTAGCTAAGTAGTTAACTAAAACGCTATGTACAATAGCTTCATTTGGTTCAATTCCAAATACACTATCAGCTAATTCTATATCACTTACCTTTTTACCTTTCATATCTAAAACGTCTACTTTTGGCATTTTGTTCTTCCTCCTTCCTTCTATTTAGTAGCCTTTACAGCTGATTTTACTTTTAAGATAGCACCTTTTGCTCCTGGAACACTACCTTTTACTAAGATTACATTTTTATCCATGTCTACTCTTACAACATCTAAGTTTTGTATTGTAACTGTAACTCTTCCCATATGTCCTGGTAGTTTTTTACCTTTAAATACTCTACCTGGTGTTGATGTAGATCCCATTGAACCTGGTCTTCTATGATACATTGAACCATGTCCCATTGGTCCTCTGTGTTGTCCATGTCTTTTGATAACACCTTGGAACCCTTTTCCTTTTGATGTTCCTTGAACATCGATTTTTTCTCCTGCTTCAAAAACATCTGCTTTTACTTCGTCTCCAACTTTGATTCCTTCTATTGAATCTAATCTGAATTCTCTTAGATGTTTTTTATTTGCTAATTTTGCTTTTGCAAAATGTCCTGCTTCTGGTTTATTGATATGTTTATCTTTTACATCTCCAAACCCTAATTGAACTGCATTGTAACCATCTGTTTCTACTGTTTTTACTTGTGCTACAACACATGGTCCAGCTTCTATAACTGTTACTGGAATTACATTTCCTCTTTCATCAAAGATTTGTGTCATTCCAATTTTTCTTCCGATTATTCCTTTTTTCATTTTCTTTCCTCCTAACTATTGGCTGATATTTAAATTGCATTTTTTAAATGTATATCAGCTTGGTTTTGATGCTACATAATATTGTAGTTTTTAATTTTTTAATTTTAACATTTCATTTAATTAAAGTTTAATTTCTATATCTACACCAGCTGGTAACTCTAATTTCATTAAGCTGTCAACTGTTTTTTGTGTTGGATATAAAATATCAATAACTCTTTTATGTGTTCTCATTTCAAATTGTTCTCTTGAATCTTTGTATTTGTGTGGAGAACGTAAAATTGTTACGATTTCTTTTTGTGTTGGTAATGGAATAGGACCTGATACCTTTGCTCCTGTTTTTTTAGCTGTTTCTACTATCTTTTCAGCAGACTGATCTAAAACTACATGGTCATAAGCTTTTAGTCTTATTCTTATTTTTTCACTTGTTGCTACTGTGTTTGCCATTGTAATTTTCCCTCCTTCTTAAAATAATTTTTTGTTTGTGATAGCAATGCTTTGCTATCGAAATTACCGTGGCAAGTTAAAACGCACTCAGGTGTTTTGAATATTACCTATAAAAAAACCCAAAATATGCATGATAATTCTGGGATAAGTGCTTGATATTTAAAAACTTACCGCCTGGTCTTTGCCATGACATACTCCACTGAAGTTCCCTCCATCCTCGTTTTCCGTAAGGATGTAGCCACATTCAGCTTCATCGCTCAATTCATGCTCATATATTATACAATGATTACCAATAGATGTCAACATTTTTTGGAGATTTTTTCACTTTTTTCGCGCAAATATTTATATAGCACATTTTCTATATGTGCTAAACTTTCATACTGTGTTATAAATTTACCATCATGTCTATGTCTTATGCTACTTCTTATAATTCGTATTTGCCTATTAAATTCTCTTCGATAAATTTCTGCCAGCTTATGTTTGCTTAATCCTGCTTTCCATTTTTGTATAATTTCATCTTCTTTCACACTAACACCTCTATCGTTAGTGTTTGCAATATACGTACTGATATTCAAATTTATATATTGTATTTACTTTTTGGCTCTTTGGAGCCTTTTTTATTTTTAAAAAAACTATTCTCAACTAGAAATATACTCATTTTTTTACAAAAAAAACACCAAACTAAAAGTCTGGCATTTTAACATTTTTATTATATTTCCATAATAATTGGGATAATCATTGGGTTTCTTTTTGTTTTCATAAAGATATAATCTCTTAAGTTTTCTCTTGTTGCAGACTTAATTGTTCCCCAATCTCTAATACCTCTTTCTTCACATTTCTTAATTTCATGTCTTACGACTGATTTTACATCATCCATTAAGTTTTCAGATTCTCTTACATATACAAATCCTCTTGAAATAACATCTGGTCCTGCTACCACTTCTCCTGTTGAAGAATCCATGGTTAATACAATTACAATTAAACCATCTTGTGATAAATGTTGTCGATCTCTTAAAACAATACTTCCAACATCTCCTACACCAAGTCCATCCACAAGCACTCTTCCACAAGGTACAGTTGTTGTGAATTCTGCCCTATCTTCGTTAATTTCTAGAACTCTTCCATTTGCCATCATGATAATATTATCTTTATCAATTCCCATGCTTTGTGCTGTTTCACTATGTGCAATTAATTGTCTATACTCTCCATGTACTGGAAGAAAATATTTTGGTTTTGCTAAAGCAATAATTAATTTTTGTTCTTCTTGGCAAGCATGTCCTGAAACATGTACGGCTTCTAATGAACTATATACAACCTCTGCTCCTATTTGCATTAAATCATCTATTACTTTTGATACAAATTTTTCATTTCCTGGTATTGGTGTTGCAGATATAATAACTAAGTCATTTGGTGTAATTTTTACTTTTCTATGATCTCCTGCTGCCATTCTTGTTAGTGCAGACATTGGTTCCCCTTGGCTTCCAGTTGTAATGATTACTAAGTTTTCATCTGCATAATTACTTATCATATCAATATCTATAAATATATTTTTTGGGCATTCTATATATCCTAATTCTCTTGCTGTTTCAATCATGTTTATCATGCTTCTACCACATACAGCAATTTTTCTATTATATTTAATAGCCGCATTTACAATCTGTTGTACTCTATGCACATTCGATGCAAAAGTTGCAACCACAATTCTTTTCGTACAATGTAAGAACAATTTGTCAAAAACTTCTCCTACTGAACTTTCTGACATAGTAAATCCTTTTCTTTCTGCATTTGTACTATCAGACATTAATGCTAGTATTCCCTGATTTCCTAATTCTGCAATTCTTCCAAAGTCCATTATTTTTCCATCAATTGGAGTATAATCCACTTTAAAGTCACCTGTGTGTAAAACTGTTCCAACTGGTGTTGTTATAGCAAGCATAACTGAATCTGGAATACTATGTGAGCTTCTTATAAATTCAACCTTAAAATTCTTTCCTAAAAAAACTGTTTGTCCTTGCACAACTTCATGCAATTGTGTACTTCTTAGCAATTTATGTTCTTCTAATTTATTTCTAATCAATCCTGCTGTCAATTTTGTTGCATAAATTGGAACATTGATTTTTTTAAGGAAATATGGTACTGCACCTATATGATCCTCATGTCCATGTGTAATAATCAATCCTTTTATTTTATCCACATTCTTTTCCAAATAAGTGATATCTGGTATTACTAAATCAATTCCTAACATATCATCCTCTGGAAATGATAATCCGCAATCGACAACTATTATTTCATTTTCATATTCAAATACAGTTATATTTTTTCCGATTTCATGTAATCCACCTAATGGAATTATTTTTAATTTAGATTTTTTGAATATGGTGTCAGACTCTTTTCTTTTTCTTCTATTTGTCTTGACTTTTTTTATTTCTTCTTTTGGGTTCTCTTTTACATGGTTTAATTCTTTTACTGTATTGTTTTCTTTTATGGTATTTTTCTCACTTATTATATTATTTTCCATGTTTTTTTGTACTTTTTTTCTTGTATAGGGTCTTTTCTTTTTTCCTCCTTCCTTGTTACTATTTCTCATGTTTTTCTTTTCTACATTTTCATTGTTTTTTAAATTTTCTTCTGTCATAAAAACTCCTTTCTTATATTTCTTTTATTTTATATTTTCTCAATTTTACTAAACTTATACATTTTGTTTTTATCTTATTTTACTATTATGACCTTTTTCGAACAAATTTATAGATACAAAGCTAAAGACAATATTAATTAAAACTATAATTAATATTATCATATATGAAATATACAAATATAATATCTCTTATATACTCTCATTTTTTAAATTCCGCACATCACTTAATATATATTTCTCTTAAATATACATTTCTCTCTTTTTTATAAATTTGTTTTTGAAATCTCGTTTCTAACTCTTATTCTCTTTTTAATCTCTTTTTTGTTTTCACTTTTAACAAAGTACTTATTTAATAAAATCTCATCTTTTAGCTCTTATAAGCTAACAACTTGTTATATTTTACTATAAAATAGAAAAAAAGTCAAATTTTATTTACATATAAAATAAACCTTCCTTATTAAACTTTTTATTTAATAATTCGGGTTTACTTTAAATACTATCCATCTTTATTTTTATGCTTTTGTTTTAATTTCCACATCATAGACTTCATCTATAGCTACATTTGCACTAGCTTGTATTCCTCTTTGTTCTCCTTTTTCTATTGTTCCTATATATGCGCCTATTTCTGCTATGCTATTTCCAGCTTCATCTTTTAATATAATTGTTATTGGCATTTCTTCTGTTTTTTGTTCCCCTACATTTGTTGCACTTGCTGTTATCTTGGCTAGTCCATTTTCTTCTCTTATATTAATATTACCAATTTCAATTTCTCCTATTTTTCTTTTTTCTTGTAATTTTTCACTAGTTGCTATTTTACTTCCATCTTCTTGCACTGCTATTCGTTCTTGTTCTTGTGCTGTTTCTTGATTTTCATCTTTCGGTCTTTTTTGGAAATATAGTAATATGATAGCTATTATTGTGATGATAACCAATATTAGTATCATTCTTTTTTCTTTCTTTTTCATTTTTTTCCTCCTAGTTTATTTTACTACTCTCATTTCAATGTCTTTTACATCACTATAGTCTCCTGTAATTCCTGTTATAAATATCTTATCTCTTCCAACCTCTACATTTTCTATATTTTGTCTCATTTCTCCTACTTGGTTTCCATTTTCATCTTTTAGTATGATTTCTATATTCAAGTTTTTAGCCTTATTCGAGTTATTATGCATTTTCGCTCGAATTGTTGTTATTCCTCCTGCATACGAACTGGTTATTTCACTAAATTCTACATCTTTTAATTCTATATTTTCAGTTGCTACTCCATTTTGTATTTCAATATTTTCTTTTTCAGGCTTTATCAAACTTATAATTATGACACTGATTAATACGATTGCGATTATGACTAATACGATAATTAAAAGTTTACTTTCTTTTTTTATTTTTTTCATAATTTTTATAACTCTCCTATTTTTAGTTTTTTATTTGTATCTCGTAACAATATCCTGTTATACCGGACTTACTATTATAAATTTTTATTTTGGTTGTTCCATCCTTTATAACATATTCTTGATCTAATTTAGTAATTTTATAAAACGACTTTACTGAAAATTGATCTAGCACTTCTTCATTATCATTTAAAAATTGTATATAAGTATAATGACCGTTTGTTGTTTTAACATATGATCCTATATAAAATCTTATAGTCTTTCCCCACATACTTTGATCCACATTCATATATTTTCTTTGTGTTCCATTTATCAAATTAGCTGTACTATCCTCTCCATCATATGCTTCTGGTCCTATTACATCTGCTAGCATAACAGCTGTATAACTTGATGTAGCCTTTGTTTCATTCCCATATTTATCTATTCCTTTGGCATATATTGTTTCTCCTATTTCTAATCTAATTGTTTCTCCTTTATATTCTATCCAATCTCCATCATCTATTTTATATAGTTTTTCTACACTAGTTGGATAATAGTCTATTGTTACATTATAAAAAGTATTTTCCACACCATTTTTTGTTAGCAATGGATATACCTTTTCTGATAATATCGTTGGTGTATTTCCCGGTTCTATTTCATAACAATATCCTGTTATACCGGACTTATTATTATAAATTTTTATTTTGGTTGTTCCATCCTTTATAACATATTCTTGATCTAATTTAGTGATTGTATAGAACGAATTTACTGAAAATTGATCTAGCACTTCTTCACTATCGTTTAAAAATTGTATATAAGTATAATGACCGTTTGTTGTTTTAACATATGATCCTATATAAAATCTTATAGTCTTTCCCCACATACTTTGATCTACATTCATATATTTTATTTGTGTTCCATTTATCAAGTTGGCCGTATTGTCTTCTCCATCATATGCTTCTGGTCCTATTGCATCTGCTGGCATTGACACCTCTTTACTTGTTTCTATTTCTAATCCTGATGCTTTTTTCACACTCTTCGCTCTTATTGTTCCTGACATTACTGTGAAACTTCCTTCATATTTTAGCCATGTATTTCCATTATCTAAACTGTAGAAATTATCTATATCATCTCTGTCATCATATATGATTTCTGTTGTCCCATCAACTTTTACACCATACTCCGTAAGAATTGGATATCCATAATTACTGTTTATTTGTGGTGCTTCTGGCATATCTAAATCTATATTGCTTACAATTTTACTTACTTCTGTTACATTTCCTGCTCTATCTGTTCCTTTTGCATATATGGTGACTGTTTTATCACTATTTAGTAGTCCTTGGTTTATAATGTCATAAGCACTTAAGGTGATTTCTCCTGTATAGTCTTGCCATGTTCCTTTTTCTCCTATTTTATATTGATTTTTTACACTATCTCCATAATCTATATTCGCTTTTGCTTCTATTACAATTCCTTGTTCTGGTGTTACATTTATATTTACCTCTGGTCCTTCTGTGTCTATGTTTATGACATTTATTGTATATACTTGTTTATTTCCTACACCATCTTCTGCATAGAATGTATAATATCCATTTTTTGTTATGGTTACTGTTGAATTATTTGGTATACTTTCTCCTTGCTTTGCAAAATAGCTTTCTCCTTGTACACCTTCTGCCCATTTTACTTCTGCTACTCTTGTATCATCTGTTACATCTACTTTTACTTGTAGTGTTTGTGTTTCTTTTTCTAGATCTGCTGTTAGTTTTATTTCTGGTTGTTGTTCATCTATATTGGTTATTTGCTTTTCTGCTTCTTCTCCCCAGACCTCTGATTGGTTCATTCCTTTGGCTAGAATTACTGTGTTATTTTTCTTTATTGTAAAGCTTCCTTCATAATCTTTCCATCCTTCTGTGCTTCCATCTGGTTCAATGATTTTATATTGTTTTTCTTTTAATGTACTTTTATATATTATACTTACTTGTACTTCTCTTGCTGGTTCTTCTGTGCTTAAGACTATTTGTGGTGTTTCTGGTTTTACTGTATCCCATCTCATAGAGATTTCTTCTAATATTTCTTGGATATCTCCTTCTATGACATATACTGTTCCTTGCCAATTTACTGATTTTCCTGTTTCGTCTACTATTTGTATTTTTACATTTCCTTGTGCATCTAATAGTTTATCCTTATACTCTGGTTTTACGAGTAATATTCCTGCTTCTTTATATCCTGTCCATTCTCCTTCTTCTTTTATCTTATATTCTCTTCCTGTTGAGCCTTCTGGATAATTTAGTTTTATTATATAATAATCTCCTAAATCTATAATTGTTGGTGGTATTGGTTCTGTGATATTTTCTACTTTATATATACTTTCTGCTTTCTCTCCTCTACTGTTTTCATTATATGCTCTTATTGTACAATTTTTTTCTACCTTAAATTCTCCTGTATAATCTACCAATCCCCCTCCATCTATTTCATATTGTTTTACTGTGGCATCTGGATCATAATTGATTTTGATTTTTACTGAACTTGCTTGTAAACTATTTTGTGGGTCTGCTATTATTTCTGGCTCTATGATTCCTTTATTTAAATTCGTTATCACTTTATAGGCCTGACCTACTCCATTTTTACTTTTTGCATATGCATATATGGTTGCATTTTCTGTTATTTCAAAGGCTCCTTCATATGGTTTTTGCTCTCCATTTCTTCCGATGCTATAATATCTTTCTTCTGCTCTTTCATCATATTCGATTTCTATTTCGACTTTTTCAACTTTTTTACTACTTACAATTGGGTCTGGTCTTGCTATGATATTGATTCCTAAGTTTTCTACCATAGTAGGATTGTCTCCTATATTGGTTATATTTAGTGTATCATATGCTACTCCTGCTTCATTTATCGCTCTTGCTGATACAACACAATTTTCGGTCACTTTAAATCCACTTTCATATTTCTTATAGATTACTCCATCTGTACTGTATTCTACTCTTTCTGCATCTCTACTTACTATCTCTATCGTTACTTCTTCTACATTTTTTGCATATGGATATGGATATGGCGTCGCTTTTATAGATACATATGGTTTTCCTTGTTTTTGTATCATATCAATTATTTTATAGCCTATTTTTGAGGTCTTTCCATCTGTTGTTGTGTAGTATGCACTGACTAATGTATTTTCTTGTACTCTTACTGCTTTTGTGTATTCTTCCCATTTTCCACTACCTATTTTTATATATATCTTTTTATATGTCATTGGTGGTTGTACCGTTACATCTACACTTTCTGTATATACTCCATTTTTATTTTCTTTTACTTGTATACTTGGTGCGGCTGGTGTTTCTACTTCACTACTGCTTCCTCCTCCTGGATTTCCGCTGTCACTACTTCCACTTTGGCCTCCACCACCTGTTGTTCCTGAGCCTCCTGTTCCGCCTGAGCCTCCTCCTTGCCAGCTTCCTTGTTCATCTCCTGCTCGTCTTATATATACATTGTCATATCCCCAGCTGGTTTTCTCACTTATTTTGTTTCCTTCTGTATCATATATATTATCTACTCTTTTTGCTCTGGCATATATCATGGTTCTTTCCCCTACTTCGAATTCTCCATTATATGTCTGCCATGATCCATTTCCTACTTTATACTCTTTCGTTACTGCATTTGCATCATATATGATTTTTACTTTTGTCGTTTCCCCTGCTTCTACTTGGTATTTCTCTGGTTCTATTATAACCCCTACTTTTCCACTTGGTGGTATGATGATTTCTTCATCATTGATTTTATATTTTATATATATATCTTGTACTCTATCTAATTGTACCCATATTGGTCCTGTATAGTCTTTCCAGTCTTCTTCTCTTATCTCTCCTTCTCCTTTTAATAGCCATTTCCTATCTGTACTATTTTCTGGGTAATACAATGTTAATCTTATCCATCCATTAAATATATCTTTATATTCTTCATCTATTTGCGTTATATCTTCTAATGTATGCCATGTCCTTTTCCTAAATGTTTCTCCTTCATAGTCATATATTTTTTCTGTTGTTATATCCATTATATATTTATGTTTTATTCCTGTTGCTCCTATTTTTTCTTTATCTATTTCATATAATGGTATTTGCTCTAATGAAAGTCCTGGATTTCTTGCAATGATTTCTTCTTCTAGGGTTGGTATTTTTTCTTGTATTTCCCTTTTATCTTCTACGGTTAGTTTTTCTTTTAATGGTAATTTCTCTAATTGTGTCATTTCTTCTCCACTATATGCGTCTATCTCTTTTCCCGCTTTGTATATATACACACCTTCTTCTATGGTTCTATAATTGCTTACAAATCTTGATTCGATTGCTTTGTCGATTAGTCCCCCTGGCATTAAGGTAACAATGCTTACGCCCACTAATATTAATAGGACAATAATTGTAATAACCAGTGCTATTAATGTAATACCATTTTCCTTTTTATCAAATTTCAATTCCATGACTATTTTTTCCTCCTTAATTCATCTCTTTTGTAACTATACGATTTGTATCAAATCTATAATACATAATATGTTATGTATCTAATTAATAATATAACATACCCTCTATTTGTTTTCAATGTTTGTAGCTTTTTGTCACATAAATGTAATAATTTTTTATAATCTATTTTTATTCCTATACATAATTTTTAATGTATAATGCTTTCTATTTTTATTTTTTTGTTAAGATATATTTATATTTAGCGTAATAAGGAGGCTATTGTGAAATTTAAAAGAATTAAGGATTTAAGGGAAGATAATGATAAACTCCAAAAAGATATTGCAAACCTATTAGGTATATCTCAACAATACTATTCCGAATATGAAAATGGAAAAAGAACAATCCCTATTCAACATCTAATTACCCTTGCCAATTATTACAATACCTCTATTGATTATATTGTCGGTTTATCTGATTTAAAAGAAAAGAAAACAAGTTAAAATTTAAAAATTTATAACTTGTTTTTTATTTTTTCTTCGTATTTAATTTATTTATATCTTATCTTTAAACTTGTTAAGTCTGTCCCTTTTGGATATTTTTTGTCCATTTTGGCACGTCCCTAAATTTCCATTTGGGTTCCTAAAAATGTTGCAGCTGATTGTGCTACTTTTTTCTCGACATCATCCATTTTTTGATTTGCTTCTTTAGACATTAATATGACGGTTCCTATTGTATCTCCATTTGAAATAATCGGATATACGACTTGTGCATTATATTTTCTCTCTTGGTTGTCGTTTTTAGTTATTGGCATGGAAATATCACTATTTTCTTTACTTGTATATACTTCTTTGTCTTCCATTAATTGTTCTAATTCAGGACTAACGTCTTGTTCTAGAAATTCTTTTTTAGAACCTCCTGATACTGCAATTACTGTATCTTTATCTGTAATACAAGCAATATGTCCTGTCGTTTTTGATAATGTTTCTGCATATCCAGCTGCAAATTCTGATAATTCTCCAATTGGTGAATATTTTTTTAATATAACTTGTCCTTCTCTATCTGTAAATACCTCTAAAGGATCGCCTTCTTTTATTCTTAACACCTTTCTAATTTCTTTGGGTATAACAATTCTACCTAAATCATCTATTCTTCTTACGACGCCTGTTGCTTTCATATTTTTCCTCCCTTTTGTTTTATAATTTTGTTATACTTTTATTATTTCTTATTGTTTCTTTTTTATTCATTTTTTGTCAAAAAAAGATTAGTTCTTTTTTGAACTAATCTTTTTTAATTTATTCTTCTATCTTTTCTTCTTTTTTAGGAAATAATGTTGGTTTATATTTGTCAATAATATATCCTAAATCCTTTGAAAATTCTTTTAACATAACTATCTTTATAGATGGATCTTTTCCATTTAAATAATCATCAATAATTTGTTTCAATTGTTTTATATTTTTTATTTCAGGTTCGATTTGTTTTGCATATTTATCAGCTCTATTAACCAATTTTTCTTTTATTAAAACAATATCTTCATTACTTGCACAAGAAATTCTTTGGAACATTTGATATGGGTCATAATATTTAAATATTGGTATATCCATGCATTCTTTATCAAATTTTTCATAGAATAGTTCCATCTTCATAGGAATACATTTAAAGATTTCTTCTGCTTTTTCTTTATACATTTTGTCATGTAATTGACCATTTAATGTATTGAAATGTTTTAAAATATCATCCATATCTTCTGCTACTTCATCAATTGCTATTTTTCCTAATTCTTCATCTACATTTTCACAATATTCTGATTTTAATGATGCTAAATTCATACCATTAAAAAATACACTTTTTATGGTTTTTAAATCATAGTCAATAAGATTTTTCTTAGAAAAATAGCTAAAATATGCATATATTTTTACATTATCAATTAATCTTAGATTTCCTTGTTTTACATCTTCAATGATATCTGATATAACTTTTCCAAATTCATCATCAGATATTTTCCAATATTCTTCAGTAAGAAGTCTTTTATATGCTGGTAAATTTTCTGTATCTACTGTATTTCTAATTGTCTCCATATTTTCTTTAAATATTTTCATATCAAAGATTCTGGTTCTTACATAATATTCTATAAATTTGAAAAATCTATATTCTGCTTTAAAATTATAATAATAGTTACTATCAAATTCTTTTATATAGAATTGTCGATTGTCCATTAGTATTCTTGAAGATACCAATATAGATTTATATTCTTCATTATCTTTTATATTCTCAAACTTATCTTTTGTAATTTTTCCTGCTTTAATTTCAAAAGATACTGCTATTGTAAATATTAACATTGTTTGCATAACTCTATGACTTGTATTGGCATATGATTTATTTACCATTTCATAAATCTTTTTGAAATCATTTAATGCATGTTTTAATATTCTTAAGTTTCTAGTTCCACTTCTTTCAAATGTAGAAATAATCAATCTTGTATTTTCTCTTAAAAATCTGATTAAATCTGGATTATTCTCATAGCGCATCAAGATTCCATTTATGATATAATCAAACTTTGGAGCATATTCAAAAGTTTCCCCTATTAATTTCTCTTTTATTCTTTCATAATCATTTGCTTTATCAAATACATTTTCTATTTTTTGTTGAATTTTCTCTACAATTGGTTTATCTGATTTATTAAGTTCATCTTGCTTATCTAATAAATAGGTAGCTATAAAGGTTTTCATTTCTAAATTCGAACTCTTTAGTTTTGTTGATAATTCTTTTTCATTACAAATAATAATGGTTTTTATATGGTCATGCTCAACAAAATTATTAATATATCCTAATATATCAATAACATCTACATTTGCTCTTTCCAAGTCATCAAAACAAAGTACTTTGTCATCTGTTGAAAAAAATTCTCCATAATCCACTTTATCTCCACTTTGTGTAACACCAAAAAAGTTTGCCATGTCTATACCTGTTTTGGCATATTCTGGTATTGTTGTTTGCTCATGTGCATCCATATATTTTCTTAAATTTTTATCCATAAGTTGTGTTGTTTCAATAAAGATTTTTTTGCTAATATCCTCTAAATTTGAAATTCCATACAAAGACATATAGATGGTTGTATATCGTTTCCCATTTAATTGCATAGATTCTATCTTTTTTCTTATTTTATGATTCCAGAAATGTGTTTTTCCGTGACCCCCATTCACCATTTATCATAATTGCATAATCTGTATAATCTGATCGGATATAATCTAAAATGCTTTCAATTAAATCTTCCATTTTTTCCTCCTTTGTTTTAATCTATTTCTATGTGTTTTTTATATGTTTCTATTATCTTAGTATTTTGATTAAATAACACAGAATATACCAAATATTCTTCCCAAATAACTATCTCACTTTCCTTTTTTTCTTCTAAATAGCTATACTCTTTTAAATAAATTTTTAAACCTTCTAATTTCTTATTAATTTCTTCACCTTTTTCAGACCTAACATATGGACAATTTTGATTTTTGGTTAAATATACTGCATAAGAAATCATTAATACAAATGGATAAAAAAACGTTCCTACTAATAATATTACCATTATCAAAAATAGTAAAACTGGTAAAATTCCTCCTGCGATATTTAAATTTCCTATTGTACTTATGGCTATAAAGGTTACAAAAAATATTATAAACATAGCTATAATTGCTTTGATGATTTTCTTTTTCTTTTTTTCTTTTACTTCTTGTATATTTTTTATTAATCCTTTTTTTAGGGCATCTTCTGTTAATTTCTTTTTGAATTCTATATCATTTAAAATTACTTTATCCTCTTTAATATGATTAAGGATATATGTTTCATTACTTTCCAAGTTAGTATCATTTAATTTTTCATTTGTATTTTTCTTTATAATTCCCTGTTCCATTGTTATAAAATGATTTTTACTTAATTGTAATAAGGATGCGATAATTGTGCTTGGATATTCTATCTCAAAATCATCTATGAAAGACAAAACAGCAGGTGAATATCCTTGTAAAATTTCTCTATAATATTCTTTTGTTTTTTGAAAGTCATTTTGGCTTAATCTTTGTTTGTTATACATTTTTGTTCCTATTTTTATTCCTAAATATATAACGATAACATATATATTTTTGATAATTGTAATAAACACGCACACAAATATTAGTGATATATACATTTCCACAAACTGACTTGGCGGTACACTTCCATTTCCTTTTAGTCCTTCATGCATTACTGTAAAATCTGTTTCTTGTATAATTGTAATGATAGTTGCAATTATCATATAGATTATAAAAATGAAATCTATTGTAACTATTTTTCTTTTTTTCAACTGAATCCTCCCTCTTTTAAACCCATTATTGTTTTTAATCTTTTGCTATTGTAAATACATCTATTTTTTTAGGCATTGCTTTTTGTAATATTTTACAACATTCATTTACAGTATTCCCTGTTGTATAAATATCATCTATTAATAAAATTTTTTTATTTTTTAGTATTTGTTTCTTTTTTAGTTCATATACATTTTGTATGTTTTGTTTTCTTTGTTCCCTATTTAATTTACTTTGCTCTATTATGTTTTTTGTTTTTACTAAACAATTTTCTTGTAATTCTATATTTAATGCTTTACTTAGTTTTTTGGCAATTAATAAACTTTGATTATAGCCTCTTTCTTTCATTCTTTTATTACTAATTGGAACTGGAATTATTGTATCATAACTTTTTAATTTTTCAAATATTTTTTTATTTTTTAGAATAAAATTTACAAAACCTACATAAATGTATGATTTTTCATGAAATTTATAATCTAAAATTAATTTTCTTATCATTCCTTCATAATGAAAAACATACATAAAATCTTGAAAATTTTTATTTTCAAGATGTGATTCTGCTTCTATTATCTCAAATTCCGCAAATGTTTCTAATGTCTTTGCACATTTCATACAAAGACCATTTTCATTTAATTTTCCACAAATTGCACAAACTTGTGGAAAGAATATATCCATAATATGAATGAATTTTTTAATCACCTCTTTTTGATATTTCTAATTTGACTTTTCAGACTTATATACTAAATAATTCGATTAACATTCTTTTTTCTATAAATTTTTCAATTTATATTCCAATCCTGTGTTCCTTTTTTTGCTATCGACATTTTGAATCATAAATTTTATGATATTTTCACTTCCTAATATAATTAACAATTTTTTAGCTCTTGTAATTCCTGTGTATAAAAGGTTTCTTGTTAATAATATAGGTGCTGATGGTGGTATTACCATAATGACTACATCAAATTCACTTCCGTTGTGCTTTATGTATGGTAATTGCATAACTATGTTCTATTTGTTCTAGTTCTGTATAATCATAATATGCTGTTTTTTCATCATCAAATTTGATTTCTATAATTTTATTTTTTTCACTCACTTCTGTTATGCTTCCAATTTCTCCATTAAATACACCTTTTCCAACTTCTACATTTCCGCTTATTGTTTCTTTTTCCCAATCGATATCATAATTATTTTTTACTTGCATAATCCTGTCTCCAACTCTGTATACTGCTCCCATGCTGGCTTTTTCTGGTAAATCATATAGATTTGGATTTAGTCTTTCTTGCAAGGCTCTATTTAGTTCTCTGGTGCCTAGCATACCTTTTTTGGTAGGTGTTAATACTTGTATACTTTGAAAAAAGTCATAATCTCCATAATTTTTTAATCTGCCTGTACATAAAGATAAGACTTGTTCTAATATTTTTTCTTGTGATGACTCATTGATATAGAAGAAATCTTCCATTGTTTCTTCTGTATAATCCTCATCTTCTTTTGAAATAAATGGTTCTCCATTATTGACTCTATGTGCATTTAAGATTATTTTTGATTTTGCAGCTTGTCTAAAAATTTTATCTAATTGTATGGTCGCAATTCTTTCAGATGTCATTAAATCTTTTAATACACTTCCAGGTCCTACTGACGATAACTGATCACAGTCACCTACTAATATTAATTTTGTTCCCTTATATATACATTTTAATAAATAACTCATGACAAACATATCTACCATAGATAACTCATCTACAATAATCAAATCTGCATCGATTGGTGCCCCTTCATATTCTGTACTCGTTTGATAAAAGTTATTTTCATCTATTTTTCCAATTTCTAATAATCTATGTAATGTAGATGCTTCTTTACCTGTTGTCTCTGTCATTTTTTTAGCTGCCCTACCTGTCGGTGCACATAGCACGACTTTATTTCCTTTTTGTTCATAAATATCAATGATACTTTTTATAATCGTCGTTTTTCCAGTACCTGGTCCACCTGTGATAATGGTCACATTATTTTCATTTACCAATTCAATGGCTTGTTTTTGTTTTTCTGATAATTCTATATTTGAAATTGCTTCCATTTTTTTTAATTGGGTTGTTATATTTTTAATTTTTTTCACATTAGAAGCTTCTTGTAATCTTTTGATTCTAATGGCTATTTCTTGTTCTGTATAATAAAAATTCGATAAATAAATCCATGTTCCTGCCCCATCATTTCTTTCTTCTATAACAATCTCATCGTTTGCTCTTAATTCTATTAATCCATCTTCAATATTTTCTGTCATGACATCCAATAAAGAAATAACAAATTGTATTAAATTTTCTTTTATAACACAAGAATGCCCGTTATATGTCGCACGAATTAATGCATATTTGATTCCACTTCTAATTCTTTTTTCATTGTCATATCGAATTCCTAAATCTAATGCCATTTTATCAATTTGTTTAAAATCCACACCTCTTGCAATATCAATTAAAATATAAGGATCCGCTTCTATTTGTTCAATCGCATTAATTCCTAATAATTCATACACTTTTTTTGCAAATTCTGCTCCAATTCCAAATCTCTCTAAAAATCCAACAATTTGCCATACTTCCCAATTTTCTAAAAAACTTTCTGCAATATCGATTGCTTTTGCTTTTGATATTCCTTTCACTTCTGCCAATCTTTCAGGTTCTGTTTTGAAAATTTGAATTGTGTCTTCTCCAAAATGATTTACAATTCTTTTGGCTAATGCTTCTCCTACCCCTTTTATATTGCCATTTGCTAAATATTTTTCTAATGCACCTATTGTTTGGGGCATTAATTTTTCAAAAGTTTCTACCTTAAATTGTCTCCCATATTTTTTATGTTCAACAAAGTTTCCTATTACCTTTAAATTATCTCCACTTCCTATAAATGGTAAATAGCCGACAATTGTTGTTTGCTCCTCTTGGGTATCAAATTCTGCTATCATATAACTATTTGTTTCATTGTAATAAATAATGTCTCCTACTTCTCCTATTAATTCCATTTATATCTCCTATTCTTTTTTTGCAACACACAAGGTATAAAAAAATAAAATAAATATACCTTCACTTAGTCCTTAGATGCTAATTTTTTATACTAGCTCTTCCATTGCCATCCTATACTGTTCTTCATTAGGGGCTTTTCCATGCCAGCCTACTTGATTTTCCATATAAGATATACCTTTTCCTTTTATCGTTTTTGCAATAATGCATACAGGCTTATCTTTTACATGTTTTGCTACATCAAAAGCATCCATAATTTCTTGCATATTATGACCATCTATTTTTATAATTTCGAATCCAAAACTTCTAAATTTTTCATCTATTGGATATGGACTCATAACTTCTTCAATCGTTCCATCTATTTGTAAATTATTATTATCCACAATTACACAAAGATTATCTAATTTATATTTTTTAGCAGACATTGCTGCTTCCCAAATTTGTCCTTCCTCAATTTCTCCATCTCCTAAAATACAATAGACTCTATAATCTTTTTTATCCATTTTTCCTGCAATTGCCATTCCTACAGTGCTTGATAATCCTTGTCCTAATGAACCTGTTGTCATATCTACACCTGGCACTTTATTCATATCAGGATGACCTTGTAAATAACTATCAATATTTCTAAATGTTTTTAAATCTTCTACTGGGAAAAATCCTCTGTTTGCTAAGCAACTATATAAAGCTGGTGAACAATGTCCTTTAGATAATACAAGCCTATCTCTATCTTCCCATTTTGGATTTTTCTCATCTATAGCTAATTCATTAAAATATAGTACTGTCAAAATGTCTGCTATTGATAGCGAACCTCCTGGATGTCCAGATTGTCCACTGTACACAGCCTCAATAATTCCCTTTCTTACTTCTTTAGCCATTTTTTCCAATTCTTCTATCTTTTCCATTTTCATAACACATACACCTCTTCAAAAATATTTCTATTTATTCATACTATATCATTATATCTTCTATTTTTCCAGACTTTTATACAATTATTCTATTATATTTTTATGATTTGGTATTTTTATTTTTTACTTTCATTGACAGTTCTTAAAAAGAATGTTAAATAATAAGTATTAAATAAGACTTTTTAATTTTCTATTTAGAAAGGAGTTTTTTATGTTAGAAGATTATATAAAAAATCATAAAGATGAAATGATTCAAAACCTTCAAGAACTAATTCAAATTCCTAGTGTATATGCCAAATCCAAGAATCCTTTAATGCCTTTCGGAGAAAATGCTAATAAAGCTTTAGAATATATGCTAAATTTAGGAAAAAAATTAGGTTTTCGAGCCAAAAATATAGATGGATATTGTGGATATATAGAATTTGGTGAAGGCGAAGAAATGCTAGGTATTATTGGACATTTAGATGTTGTTCCAAGTGGTGATAATTGGACATATCCTCCATTTTCTGCTACGATTTTTGACAATAAAATCTATGGTAGAGGTGCCATTGATGATAAAGGTCCTGTTATGGCTTCCCTTTATGCTATGAAATATGTATTAGATAATTGTAAAGTTAATAAACGTGTTCGACTAATTTTAGGATTAAACGAAGAAAATGATTGGAAATGCATTGATTATTATAAAGCACATGAAGAATCTCCTACGATTGGTTTTAGTCCTGATGCGGATTTTCCTTGTATTTATGCTGAAAAAGCGATTTTAACACCCTATTTTTCAATGGATTACTCTCAATATGCTTGTGCACCTATTTCTATCCAAGAAATAGATTGTAATAACAATGCTATTAATGTCGTTCCTAAAATTTGTAGTACGATATTAAAAATCGATTCTAGTATTCTCATGGAAGATTTAATAAGCATTCTTAAAAAAATCATTGATGAATATGAATTTGAAATCGATATTTATAAATTAAATGATGAAGAAATTAAATTAACTTCCCATGGTGTTGGTGCTCATGCTGCACATCCTGATTTAGGAGTTAATGCTATTTCCAGATTAATTGTTGTTTTAAATGCTTTATTTAAGAAATATGATATTTCTATTCCATTATTTGATTTTTTTGCAAAATATATTAACACAGAATATGATGGTAAAAGTTTAGGAATCCATTATAAAGATGAATCTGGTAATTTGACTTTAAATGTTGGAAAAATCAATCTTAGCAATAATATTTTAGAAATTGGATTAAATTTAAGAATTCCTATCCACACATCTATTGAAAAAGTTGAAAATACCTTTCTTGCTTGTTTATCTGATTACAATGATATTATCTATAAAAAAGTAGATTCTAAACTAGCACTATATATTCCTAAAGATGATTACTTAGTAAAAACACTTTGTGATATCTATAATGAAGAAGCAAATGCTTATCTAAAACCGATTGCTATTGGTGGTGCAACTTATGCCAGAGCATTTGAAAATTGTGTTTCTTTTGGAGCCAATCTTCCTGGTCAAAAAGATATGTGTCATCAAACAGATGAATTTATTTCTATTGATAATTTGCTATTTGCTTGCAAAGTGTATGCAAAAGCAATTTGTGAATTAGGAAAATAAATTTTCAAATATGTTTTTAATTTCTATATCCACTTTTATAAATCAACAATTCTATGTAATTGTTGATTTATTTGTGATTTTATGATAAAATATTTATGTTTACTAATAAAAATGTATAGCATAAAAAGGAGGATGCACCATGAGTTATGAATTAAAACTAGTTGCAGAAGGCAGATATGCAGAAACACGCATTTATGAAAATTGTTACATTTTTTGTGAACAAAGACCTGAACGGTCTGATATTCTGAATAAGGCCAGGCAGCTTGGTGGTAATGGAAATTATCCTGTTATCTATTTGCCAACGAATGAAAAGCTTCATGAATTGGCACTATATATCGAGGAACTCATTGCCAATGACACCGGCCGGACAACTTTCTCAATCACTGTTGACGAAGGGAAGCGTATCATTGCGACTTTTAGGAAAAGTCATAAGATTGAGAAATCTTGGAAAACGATTCGGGAATATGCTATCCTTTGCAATGGCAAAGTGACTGGCGCCGGCTTTGATTTTCCAGAAATCAATAAGGCCTCTATATTTCTGCAGAATTTCTGCAAAGATTTTCTATGAAACTCCTAGCCCCCTCAGGCGTTCTGCCTCGAGGGGGCTTCTTTTTTATTCTATCGTTTTTTATTTTATTCTTCCTCAAATATTTGATTAAATTCTTGTTCATTAATCTTTTCTTTTTGTAATAGTGTCTCAGCAATTTTATCTAATTTATCTCTATGTTCATTTAATAATAACATTGCATCATTATATGCTGTATCAATTAATGTTTTTACTTCTTCACCAATTTTATCTCCAATATTTTCTCCAAACATTTGCATTTCATAAGGTTCTTTACCTTGGAAATCAATTGGTCCTAATTTATCACTCATACCATATTTGGTTACCATATCTCTTGCAATTTTCGTTGCTACTTCAATATCATTACTTGCTCCAGTAGATATATCATCCAATACTAATTTTTCAGCAGCTCTACCACCTAAAAGTGCTATTAATTTTTCTTGCATTTCTGTTTTTGAAATATAGTATTTATCTTCATTTGATTTGTACATCGTATATCCACCAGCAACCCCTCTAGGAATGATAGATACTTCTTTTACATTGGTTTGTGTTGGTAAATATCTACTAACCACTGCATGTCCAGCTTCATGATATGCTGTTAATCTTTTATCCTTATCAGATATCACTCTTTCTCTCTTTTCTAGTCCCACAGTTACTTTCTTAACTGCTTCTTCAATATCTTCATTTTCAATTTCATCATGTTTATTTTTTGTTGCAACAATGGCTGCTTCATTTAAGATATTTTCAAGTTCTGCACCAGTAAATCCTGCTGTGTCTTCTGCTATACTTTCTAAATTCACATTATCTGATAATTTTTTATCTTTGCTATGAATTTTTAATATTTCTAATCTTCCTTTTAAATCTGGATTTGGTATTGTAATTTGTCTATCAAATCTTCCTGGTCTTAATAATGCTTTATCTAACATTTCTGGTCTGTTGGTAGCTGCTAAAACAATGATGGTTTCCTCTGATCCAAATCCATCCATCTCTACTAATAATTGATTTAATGTTTGGTTGTTTTCTGTTTCTGCTCCACTATTAGATGTTCTTCTTGAACCAATTGCATCAATTTCATCTATAAACACTATACAAGGTGCTAATTTTCTAGCTTTTTCAAATAGTTTTCTAACACGAGAAGCACCTAATCCTGCAAACATTTCAATAAATTCTGAACCACTCATTGAAATAAATGGAACATCTGCTTCACCTGCAATTGCCTTAGCTATTAAAGTTTTTCCTGTTCCTGGCTTACCATATAAAAGAACTCCTTTAGGAACTCTTGCTCCCATTCTTGTATATTTTTCTGGTCTTTTCAAGAAATCTACAATTTCTTTTAATTCACCCTTTTCTTCATCTAGTCCTGCCACATCATCAAATCTCACTTTTGTTTTTCTTTCTGTTTCATCATATACTTTACCTTTTTCACCTAGTCCTTGCATTTTAAATATCATAATAAATAATGCAACCATAATTAAGGTTGGAAGTATTGAAAATATTGTACTTGGTAACTGTGTTAAAAAACTTTGTGGTTTTTGAATTAATTCTATTTCATTTCCTTCTGCAACTTTTGTTTGAATTAATGTGATAAATGCTTCTGTATCTGGAATAATTGCTGTTTTTTCTTCATCTTCATTTCTAAATTTTATTTTTGCTGTTCTACTTCCTGTTGTAAGTTCTACTTTTTCTATATTTCCATAGGATATTTCTTTTATTAAATCTGTATATGCTAATGTGTCTTCTTCTTTATTGCTATTTTGGTTATATATAACAATTCCTACTATAATTACTATAAGCAATAGAATACATCCCACTAGTGATAAAAGTAATTTTTTGTTTTGTTCTTTTTCATTATTTTTATTCTTATCTCTACTCATCTTTCTTCCTTTCTTCCCCTTTATGCATTAGAACCTTCAGGTTCATCCCCTTTTAAATTACCTTTATTTTCTTCTTTCTTTTTCTTATTTTTATCTTTTGGTTCTTGATCTTTTTCTTCTGGGTTTTCCTCTTTTTGTTTTTCTCTTTCTCTATCTTCTAATTCTTTTTTTACAATTTGCTGTGCCTCAACAATTTTCATTACTTCTGCTTGTTTTTTTATTAAATCAGATTTCAGTATAAAAATTGCTGCTAACAAGTAAATCGTTGCTACTGTCACATACATAATACTAAAGTATTCTATCGTAAAGTTAAACAATATATTTATAATTAAATATAGTATATTCAAAATTGTAGAAAGTGTAAGTGCATACACTGCCATATTAAATACAGCAACATATCTCATTCTCATCTTTAATACCCACATTGTAAAATATCCAACAATACCTATAATTACGGCATACCACAATGTATTGATAAAATACATTGAAAAATTATATATAAATAAAGTTATAAATATACTAAAGTATAAAGTATTAATTTGTCCATCTTTTACATAATTTACAACATCTTGTTTATTAAATTGTGTTAAATTCATACTTTCTAAAGATTCTTTATAGTTATATGAAACTTCTCCAATCATGTTCATATTTTTTAGTTCAACTCTATTTTTCAATACAAGTACCCCTACTCCATATTCATTAATAGATTCTCTATATTGATTGATTGTTTCTTCCGAATCTGTTTTTGTATCTATAATGATTCTTCCAAATTGTTCATTATCTATCTGAATTGCTTCTTCTGAATTAACTGTTAAAATGCCATCATTATATGAAAAATCAGGAAATTCATTTTCCAAATAATTCGTTCCTTCTCGTATCATTTGATTGGTTTGGTATACCATCCATATACTTAATATAATTGCTAATGCCACTATTAATTTTGCAATATAAGACAATGCTTTTCCAAGGCCTTCTGTTGCCATTTCTGGGTACTTTTCTATATTTAAAATCGAATATTTTAATTTTTTAAAAAAGCCCATTCCCTTAAGTTCCTTATATTCTTGTTTTTTTTCTTCAACATTATTTTTATTATCTTCTTGAGCCATTATCTGTACTCCCTTCTAATACTAGAATCCACATACTTAGGATTGATATTAAACATCACCTTTTCTCCAATTTTTACATCTTTACCTGTTATATCACAAACAACATGATAGGTTCCTATTCTTCCTAACACTTTACAATTATTATCACCAATTTTCACATACATATTTTGATTTTTAAAGAAATCTTTGATATCTCTCACAATATATCTTAGCTTGTCCACCCATCGGAACATATCTCTTCCAGTTTCCAAATGAATGCCATCCATATATCCTGCTGGTATTAATGCTATCTTGGTTGTTTTCGTAGTTTTATATGTATTCGAATATCCAATATTAAATCCTTTTGGTAATTCTTTAATTTCTGAAACTTCTGATTCTAAATGTGCAATTCTTTTTAATCCTAAACGATTTTTAAATGCTATTCTTCCCAAGAAAGCAGATCCCACTCTTACTGCATTTAAATGCATATTCGGAAATTTGATAAATGCTGATGAATTACATATATGAAGCATTCCTGTTTCAATGTCATTCATTTTTAAAACTTCTATTACATTTATAAATCTATCAAATTGTAATTTTGTATATTTATCATCAAAAAAGCTAACAGAAAAATGTGAAAATGTACCTTCTATTTTTATATTTTTGATTCCTTTTAAGGTTTCCACCATAGAATCTCTATCTGAATAAATAAAACCATATCTTCCAAAACCTGTATCAATTTTTAAATGTGCTCTTATTTTTTTATTTTCCTCTTTTGCAATTTCTTCTGCAACTTCTATATCCTCTTTTGAACCAATAGTAATGATAACATTGTTATCTACTAATGTTTTCACATCTTCTTTGATCGCTGTTGTAGATAACATTAAAATATCTTCTTTAATTCCTGCTTCTCTTAATTTTAACGCTTCCTCTACTGTTGAAACTGCAAAAAAAGAAATCCCATTATCAATCAACAATTTTGTAAATTCTACTAATCCTAAACCATATGCATTTCCCTTTACAACAGCAATAATTTTCACCTTTCTACCACGATCATCTGGTCCATTTATTTCAGCATGTTTTTTTATCTGTTCTATATTATGTACTAAATCCTTTTTTTCTATAACTAAAGCTTTCATTTCTATCCTTTCCTTTTGGGGACGTGCCAAATTGGACATTTTTTGTCCAAAAGGGACAGTCCTTTAATTACACACACTTTGTCATATCTTATTTTCATTTTTTCAAATTTTTAATCACACCTAGTTTTTAAGCATACCTAGTTATATGGATATATTAGGTCCGTCCCTTTTGGACAAAAAATGTCCAATTTGGCACGTCCCTAATGAATCATTTTTGATTTAAACTTTTTCTCTTTAATTGTCTTAATGTTCTAAAAGCTTTTTCTGAAAATTTATATAATTTATACTTTAATGGTTTAAAAGGATAATATACTTCTCCTATAAATTCTGTAAAGGTTGCTCCAAATCCTTTCTTAAATCTGTATAATCCATATTGTGGATGACTTTCATCTACAACACCTGATACTCCTCTAAAATCATAAATATCATCATGTCTTGCAATTGCCATTTTTATCATTTCCCATTGTAATAAATAGTTTGGCATTAAATTTCTATGTTTATTACTACTTGCACCATATAAATACCATGTTTTATTACCATAAAAAATAGGGATAACACCTGATATTGGCTCTCCATCATAATATGCCATTAATACTTTCATATGTTCTGGTCCTAGGCAATCATACATTTTTTCGAAATATTCCAATGGTCTGATGATAAAGCCATCTCTTTCCCCAGTTTCCACCATTATCTTATGGAAATCTTTTAAATCTTCTTTTGTTCCCTCTTTTACTGTTACACCTTTTCTTCCTGCTAGTCGAATATTATATCTCCATTTTTGATGAAATCCTGCCATGATTTCTTCTTCCGTTTTACCTTTTATATCTAAACGAAATACATATCTTGGTTGTATCTCATCTTTGAAATCTTTGGCATCATCTTTTATTTTATATCCTAAATTTGTAACCACTTTTCTAAATTCTTGGTCATCACTTACAATATCTGGTTCTGTTCTTAATACAAAAGCATTATATTTTTTTGCTAATTCTTTTGCGCCATCTGTTAATTGTTTCATCACATTTTCATCATGGATATCACAAACTGGTCCTCTTGATGAGTACATCATATTTCCAAATATAGGCATCTTTCTTACCCATACACATAAAGAACCAATGATATTTTTATTTTCATCTTCAGCTAATATCACTTCTGGTTTCCAATTTGGCTTTTTAACTTCCGCCCATTCTAATGATTGTTGAAAGTTACATCTTTCATGTCCTTCTAAAAATTTTTTATATTCTTCTTTTGATTTTTCATCTGTTACAAATCTCATGTTTTTTATTCCTCCTAGTATATTTACAATACATGAGTATTTTACACCAATATATGGTTTTTTACAAGTAATTTATGTTATTTTTTGGTGAATTCTTAACGAATATAATTTTTTTATTTATACTTTTTTCTTTTAAATTGAACTTCTATATTTTCCCCTTTTTGCTTTTTTTTTAGAAATTATGTTATAATAAATGAAAGGGCTTTTGCCCAATAAATTTTAGGAGGTTTTACACCATGAAACGGAAACAGTTTTTATTGCCTTGCTTGTTAATTGTCACTACCATCATTCTCACAGGATGTGGCAGTGATGAAGAATACAAACAAGAACTACAAACAGAAATCCAGGAACTTGAAAACGAAATTGAGGAACTTGAGGCTATACGAGATGGCTTAATCTCAAAAGATGATATCTCATATATCATTGAGATTGAAATCTCTCAATCGCATTTCACTCTTGACATCGATGAGCATCTAAAAGATTCTCTGAATACAATTACCATCCCCGTTGAGGTTTCTCAAGAGTATTACTACTCTGTTGAAATAGGGGATACATTAAATAGTGACTTGCGGATAGGATCAGCTGTATTTAAGGGTTCCTTTGGAAGTTGGGACATCACTGTCAAGGACAAAGAAACTGTGGAAAATCACTAATTTTAAAACTTTGAGAACGGTACCTAGTAATTAAGAGGTACCGTTCTCTTTTAGTTGTATTAAATAATTTTGGTGCGGGCGAAGTAGTTATCTACAACTTTATGGCTCTCTTGACGATTGATACAAATATCAATCAATTTATTAAAGTTATAAATTGCATAAAATTAAATTCATTTTACACAGGCATTTCTTTGATAAAAAAAGTAATTATAGTTATTATAATAAATATAATAAAAAATATTAACAATATTTTATTAATTTTTTTCTTTTTGATTTTATTTATTAACAAAACTATTGCAATAACTATTACTACTAAAACAGATATTCCCCTTCCGCAATATATTAATGTATTTATATTTTCTGCATATTCAATATGTTCCCAATATTCATTTTCTAAAGTTTCTACTGTATTTGTATCTATTAATTCTTCTAATATTTCATCACTTTTTGACCTATTATCCATATCATATTCACTCCTTTTATAATTTAATAAGATATTATCATAATATAAGTTATTATTCAATACTGTAATTAAATTATAAATTACTTAAACGTACTAGCTGACATATACATCTATATATGGATATATTGAAACAATTATTATTTTACTTTTTCTTCAAACTTTTTTTATTTTCTTTTTCTAGTTGCTTTAGACTTTTTTTAGGCGTAGGTAATTCTTCTGGCATAGTTCCTCCATTTTTAGCAATTACTTCTCTTATATTTTTACCGATATTGTAATGAGTTTTATTTGCTTCTCTTTCAGTTTGTATATTATCTTTTTTTAATTTTTGTTCTGTCTGAGAAATTCTAAATAAATTCGCAATAAGTTCATCACTACCCATATTGTCTAAAATATCTTCTCTATATCTTAATCCCTTTCTTTTAGCAATATCATCAGCAGTTTCGCCATTATATAAGCCTTTATAACCTGCATTATGGAATTTATCAAAATTTTTAACTCCTGCTTTTTTGGCTGTTTGATTAAGAGAATAATTTCCTTTTCTTGTAAGATTTCTTTGATAAAATCTTTTTTCATCTTCTGTTAGGATACTGTATTCTTTTTCTGTAATTTCTTGCTTTCTAGTTTGAACTGCAAAATATGTTTGAGCAAGAGCAATTACTTTTTTTCTGCTATCTCCATTTTGTGCTATTAAATAACAAGCATAACGAGTTAATTCATAATCTTTGATTTCAACTTCTGCATTATTAGCACGTTTTGACAACTTATTGACGTCAATAAAATGTTCAAACACACTAATACCACTATTTTCACAAGAAATTTTAGCTTTATCAATTATTTTTTCAAAATTTTGCCAGTTTGAATATTGTAGAATAGGCATAAGTTCTCTAGCATACCAAAATTCAACACCATTTTCATCAATATGTTTTATATCTTCAAATGATTTATTGTTCTTATCTATCTCTTTCAATAATATCATTTCCTTTCATAATATTTTACTTATTTCAAATATATTATAAAACAAATGTTTGTAAATGTCAATTAAATTTTCTTACTTTTTAAAATTTTTATATACATAATATTTTTACAGGACTTTGACTTTGCCATAAGTCCTAACCCCCTATGAGTTATGACATGTATCATCATAACTCAGGGGCTCTGCAAGGCAATAAGATTTATTTAATTTTTACACAACAAAAAAATCAACCAGATTTCTGAAGTGAACCCAAATTATTAGACAAAAAAGTTTAATAAGGAGGGTTCATTTTATGTCTAAATATTCAAAAGAATTTAAATTAGAAGTAATAGAATATTATGAAAAAAATCATATCGGTTGTGGTGAACTTGCAGACCACTTCAAGATTCCAAATAGATCTGTAGTCAGATGGTGGATAAAGAATTATCAAGAACACGGAATTAATGGATTAATACGAAATAATATAAAATATAGTGGAGAATTTAAACAAAATGTAGTAGAATATATGCATAAAAACCATTTATCTCTTAATGAAACAGCTGTATATTTCAATTTAGGAAATCATAATGTTGTAGGTAAATGGGAACGTATATATTATGAGAAAGGACCACAAGCTCTATATAAAGAGCAACGAGGTGGAAGTAAAAATATGAGTTCTAAACCAAGAAAAAAGAAATTATCTAAAGAAAATGAAGAAGATTTAATTGAAGAAGTTCAAAGACTTAGAATGGAAAATGCATACTTAAAAAAATTGCAAGCCTTAGTTCAGGAAAGAACAAAGCCAAAACATCCGAAAAAGTAATAGTAATAGATGAATTAAGGCATGAATTCAAATTAGAGGCTTTGTTAAAATATGCAAAAGTAACAAGAAATACATTTTACTATCAATTAAATAGAATGAAAGCACCAGATAAATATAAAGAAGTAAAAGAAGAAATTACAGCTATTTATCACGAAAATAAAGGAAGATATGGATATAGAAGAATGACTATGGAACTTCATAATAGAGGTTTTAATATTAATCATAAAACAGTTTCAAAACTTATGAAAGAATTAGGATTACAATGTTTCATAAGAGTGCAAAAATATAAATCATATAAAGGTGAAGTAGGAAAAATATGTGATAATCTATTAAATAGAGAATTTGAAGCTGAAGAACCAAATCAAAAATGGGTTACAGATGTAACAGAATTTAAAGTACATAATGAAAAACTTTATCTGTCACCAATAGTAGATTTATTTAATGGAGAAGTAATTAGCTTTAATCTATCAAGGCATCCAGTATTTGCACAAGTAGTTGATATGTTAGAAAAAGCATTTAAAAGAATACCAAACAATACAAATTTAATATTACATTCAGATCAAGGATGGCAATATCAAATGAAGCAATACCAAGCATTATTAAAAGAAAAAGGTATAAGACAAAGTATGTCTAGAAAAGGAAATTGTTTAGATAATTCACTAGCAGAAAATTTCTTTGGTTTATTAAAATCAGAATTATTTTATATGAAAGAATATAAAACGATAGAAGAATTAGAAAAAGATATAATAGAATATATAGATTATTATAATAATAAAAGGATAAAGGGCAAATTAAAAGGAATGAGCCCTGTACAATACAGAGTTCATTCCCAAGCTGCCTAGTACCTAGTCAAAAGTGTCCAATTTTTTGGGGTCAGTACATTCATTTTCTGATTGATTTTGTATCAATTCTGCTACTATTAGTTCGAACAGAAACGTCATTGGTGGAGGTGAGGAGAGTCGAACTCCTGTCCATAATACCTTCCAAATAGATTTCTACAAGTTTAGTTTATTTTTTATATTCATCTAACTTACACCAATAAACAGGTTTAATTTAGATATAGCTTTTAAAATACCCACTACCCCCAAAGCAAAGATAGTTTTGTTTCCTACTAATATGACACTTTATCTAAATGTGTAGGAACATTTAGGAAAGCGTAGCTGCAATTAGGCAGCTAAAGCATACTCATTATTATTTTCTGCGTTTATATTTAGTTTCCCGTTTTTTTAAGTGGCCAACGAGAATCCACTACTTGCTATCTATCCTTCTAGCATTATGTCGAAACCAAGTACACCCCCATGTACTTATTTATTATACAATATTTAAATACTTTTATCAATAATCAAATTTTATTACTAATTGAAAATACTGTAAAAGACATCGTAATTATAATTTTCTTTGTTTATATTAAATGATTAAAGTTTCTTCTTGAATATATAAATCTTCTCATCGTCATAATATTGTTCTCAACAGTATAAAATGCATAATAATTATTAATCTTTATTTTATACCAAATATATGTATCTCTATCATCCAATTTAAAAGATTTATATCCTTTTGGATTATATCTTCTTGTTATAATCTCTTTTTCTACTAATTGTAATAAATTTTCAGCAGCTATTTCATTTTGCAATTCATTAACAATGTATTTGAATACACTTTCTATTTTCCTTTTAAAAGTTTCGCTATATTCTATTTTAAAACTATTTTTGTCATTTAATTATCCCCCTTAAACTATCAAATACTTCTTCATGAGAGTAATATTTAGTATTAGGGTTATTAGCTTCTTCCTCTGCTTCTTCTAAGGCTTTTTCAATATCAACATTTCCAAATTTTTCTTCCATTGCTCTATCAATTTCTAATTCTTCAATCATTTTTGAATATTTTTCTAAACTCATTACCACCATTGAACCATATCCATTTTTGGTTAAATATACTGCTTCATCTTCCTTTAAAACTAATTTCTCAATCTCTGGATATTTATTTCTTAAATCTGATACTGGTCTTATATTAATCATATCAATTCATCCTTTCAAAAAATATTATCGTTATTTTATCATTATTTTATCTTTCTTTCAATGTTTTATACTAATTTTATATACATTTAACAAAAAAAGTTATAGAAAAAAACATAATCTATAACTTTCTATTGCTAAATTTAATCTAATAATTGACATTGTTCTTTATACCATGCAGGACTACAAACCATGATAATCTGACAGTTTCCTTCCCAGAAATAGACTTCTTCTTTGTCAATTAAAATAACATCTCCTTTTTTAAAGTCTATTTGTTCATCTTTTTTATGAATTTTTCCATTTCCTTCTAGTATATAAGCAATTTCTTTACACTTTAAATTTGAGCAATACCCTTTTTCTGGATATCTTCCTTGTATCGTATTGATACAAAAATCCATATCTTTATCATTTAATTTCTTAGAATATTCTAATAAATAGCTTGTATCACTATTTACCACTTTTTCCGCCTCTTCTTTTTTTACATATTTCATAACAATTCTCCTTTTTATACAATATTCCATTCTATTGAATATTATTTCAATTTTAACATATATAAATTTATTAAAAATCCATTAGATAATCTAGTTTCTTTAACAAATTTTAATCCAACCCTTTCAAGTGTTTTACAACTTCCTATATTGTTTGGATGTGCCATTGAGATGATATAATCAAATCCTAATTCTTTGGCTAAATTCAATTCTACTGTTTGAAGTTTCGTGGTAATACCATTTCCTCTGTATTCTGGTAAAACCAAATTTCCTCCTAATTCACAAACTTGATATTCTTCAAGTCCAAATTCTTTTTTAAAGTCTGCAAGCATCTCTTGTGAAACATATAATTGTGCCATCCCTGCAAGTTTATTTCCATCATAAGCGCCATATAATGGTGCATAATTTTTTTCATCAAACATACTGTCATATTCCCATTGTTCATAAGGAATAAAATATTCTTTATCTTCTAAGCCTTCTAATACCGTTTCAATTAATTTAAATAATTGTTCCTTGTCTTTCTCTTCAATCTTCTTATACACTAGATTCATTTCAAAACCTCCTTTAAATTTTTAGAATATGTTTTTAATTTTTGAAAACACGTATATGCTTCCATGATTTCTTTTTGGTTTTTGGAAATATATCCTCTTTCTTTCATGTCTTCTGGTAAATCCGCAATTAGTATCTCTTTATTAATTCCATCCCAACCAGCACCGACTATTTCTAATAATTTTGGTTCTTTTTCTTTTATTTCATCATAATCCACAAATAATGTTTTAATATTACTTTGCATATAAATTTTTAATGTTTTATTTTGCTTAAATTGTTTTATTTTATCTTTGCTAAAGATAAAGATTCTTTCTACATTTCCCCCTCTATTGGCAACTTCTAAATTCATTTGCCTAAACTTCATTTCTTGTGGTTCTTCTGTCCACTCATCTTCTAACATAGTTGAAGCACACCACAAGTAAGATTCTTTATTCAACCTTCTAAAACAATGATTTAATGCTCTATAAAATTTTCCGATTTCTAAATTTTCTGTTCTGCCTTCTTTATTAAATTCAATTTTTCCACCATCTGATATAATTGCCATACCTGTTGTATTTTTTAATCTAAGTAATAGCTCAACAATGTCTTCTATGATTTCATGCTCATTTATAATACATTTTCTATCTCTTGGTATGTCTAAAAGAAGTGTATTGATTCGCAATCCTATCTTATTTCTAAAGTCATCTGATAATTTCCTTTCTATTGGATATCTCTTTTGATTAGTATCATCAACGATAACAATACTTGATTCTGAATGTAATTTTTCTGCAAAATGTATAATAAAATTTTCCTCTGATTTATCGATATGATCTTTTGCAAAATAAATAAGCCCTTCATAATATTGTGACAAACTTTCTAATTTGTCTTGTATTTCTTCAATTTTTCCATATTCTACAATGTATCCCTCTTTTTCTATACATTCTTCTAAATATACTTTCCAATTTTTATTACTATTGACGATCATAATTTTTTTAGGTATATGGATATATTTATAAATATTGCTTCTTCTGTCTGAAGGTTTTAATGTGTCCTCTGGTATTTCCCATACCATTCCATTTTTGATAGCTCCATGAATTCTATTTTCTTTACATAGTTTTATAATTCTTCTTTCTGTGATTCCCCATATTTCAGAAAATTGTTTTGCTGTTAAATATGCCATTTCTTTTCTCCTTTTATATTGTTCTTTTTTTAGAATAATATATCTACTTTTATATTATACTATTTTCAGAACAATGTCAATATGTTTTACATTTATTATTTCAAATAGATTATTTTCGTTCAAACATTCTCTATTTTTATGGATTAAAAAACTTCTGCCTAACTATAAAATCTTGTAGTAAAAACCACTACAAGACTTCATCATTTTATATGTTATTTTAAAATAAATTTGGAAATTGTTTTACAATACCATTGACAAAAAATTGAGACATTTTTAAAATTTCTCTTTGCACCATATCATAACTATTGATATCTGCCACATAATTTCCCTGTAATCTGTTATTTACCTCGCTTGTTGTAAGACGTAAATGTTCATATAACATGTTTCGAATTTCTTCTTTCGGATAAAATGGATTGATACTACTAAATGCTTCTGCCATTTCATCTGCATTTTGATACCATTTTGTATTTAATTTGCTTGCTTCTTCTTGATTTTTATCTTTTAGTGCAACAATTAAATCTTTACCAATTCCTAAATGTTCTGTTAGTAATTGTTGAATTTTATTTCCTATGACATTTCCATAATATCTTCTAAAAATATCTGCTATATCTTTCGGATTTCGTAACAAACGTGCTTGTGTTGAATTTAAGTCTTTTAGAATTTGTATAGATAAATATATTATATATAATTGTGTTTTAACAAATTTTATAAAATTTCATATAATATTCTAGGTGATAAAAATGAATATTGTTCCTACAAATGTCTTATACAATTCTTATCTATTAAGACAAAATCTAATTTTATTAAATCATACATATCCTTTTCTAAATATCCAGGTTGTCGGAAATAGTGTATTAAGAAAACCTATCTATGTTGTAAAACTAGGAAAAGGACCTAATAAAGTCTTTTATTCTGGAGCCATTCATGCCAATGAATGGATTACCTCTGTTTTACTAATGAAATTTATAGAAGACTATTGTAATGCCTATATTACCAATGGTTCCCTATATGAATATTCTATTAGAAATCTGTTTAATAGTACCTCTATTTACATTATGCCTATGGTAAATCCGGATGGTGTTGATTTAGTAAATGGCTTTTTAAATAGAAATTCTCGTCCTTATCAGAATGCTGTCGCAATTAGTAATCCATTTCCGGATATCCCTTTTCCTTCTGGTTGGAAAGCAAATATCAATGGTGTGGATTTAAACTTACAGTTTCCTGCTGGCTGGGAGCAAGCTAGAGAAATTAAATATGCACAGGGATTTAATCAGCCTGCTCCTCGTGACTTTGTTGGATTTGGTCCTTTAACAGAACCAGAAGCTTTGACAATTTACAATTTCACTTTAATGCATGATTTTAAATTAGTGCTTGCTTATCATACACAAGGTCAAGAAATTTATTGGCAATTTCAAAACTTTAATCCTCCAAATAGTCTAGAAATTGGTCAAAAATTAGCCGAAGCTAGTGGCTATAGACTTGCTGAAACGCCTTATAATTCTAGTTTTGCAGGTTACAAGGATTGGTTTATTCAAAATTATAATCGTCCAGGATATACAATTGAAGCAGGTATTGGGGAAAACCCTCTTCCTATTTCTCAGTTTGATGAAATTTATAATGATAATATTGGAATTTTAATTTTAAGTGCTGTTTTATAACAAAAAAATACTAAGTTTTACTTAGTATTTTTTGATTTATTGATTACAAATTTTTTCAATTAATTCTTTATATTGTTCAACTAATAAATTCAATGATTTTTTTGAAATATGTTCATTGATTTCATGTGCTGTAACTGGTCCTGGTCCTAAAATTATTCTTTTACCATTAACCCAACTTGCTTCTGTCATAAAATTAGCTGTTTTTTCATTTTGTAGAAACTCTATTTTATTAAAAAACGGTTGTATTTCTATTTCATAATATATATCTGCTTTATATTCCTCACATAATTCATTTATTTTTTTCTTTATTTTTTCTATATGCTCTTCTTTTGCAATTCTAAAATCTATAAAACTTTCACACTTATCTGAAACCGAATTAATTGAATTTCCTCCATTAATTAAACCTATATTCATGGTTGTATAATCTACTTCATAATTATCATTTCTTTCGACTTTTATTTCTTCTTCATAGAAATTCTGTAATTCATTTAATAGCTTTATCATTTTTAAATTTGCACTTTCGCCTTTGTCTGGTGTACTAGAATGTACTTTCTTTCCCTTTGTTTTTATTCTTACAGCTAAAAGCCCTTTACATCCTGTTATCATCTGATTATCAGTTGGCTCTCCTACAATGATATATTCTGGGAATTGTTCTTGACTTTTTAATATTTCCTTTATTCCAGAAAAAGCAATTTCTTCATCATATGTGATATAAACTTTTATTCCTCTTTTTAATATATTTAGGTCAATTTCTGATAATGCTTGCAAAAAAGCTGCTATACCACCTTTCATATCACATACACCTAGTCCATATATATCGTCATCCTTTGCTATTACATCAAATGGATTTGTTAGCCAGCCATCGATATAATTCACTGTATCACTATGTCCTATAAAGCCTAAAATTGGTTGTTTTCCAATAGACATTATTAAATATTTTTCTTTCTTTTCTATAGAAAATCCCAATAAATTTAAATAATCTTCTATGTATGTTAGCATTTTTTGATTTTCACTATCTTCCACTGTATTACATTTAACCAATGCTTTCAATATATCTATTTCGTTCATATTTCTATTTCTCCTAATTAACTCTAAAAAAGCTTACTCATATTCTTTCAAATCATATCGCATTAATTTTTCTCCATCATATTCAAACTTTGCAGAAAAAAATCCATTATCTTTTTGCAATTTGTTTACAAAAATATGATCTCCCTCCCAAGTAGGTAATGCATGTATTTTTTCTTTTTCTATCCATTCTAAATCACCTTCATCACATTCTATTAGATTTCCTTCAAATTCAGTTGCAGTAAATACATACATATATTCTGTTTCCCATTTGTTAGATACATAAGTGACAATTCCTCTTAACTGATAGTTGTTTAGTGTTAGTCCAGTTTCTTCTTTTACTTCTCTTACGATGCACTCTTCTGGACTTTCTCCTTCTTCAAATTTACCACCAATTCCTAACCATTTATCTTTATTAATATCCTTTTTCTTTTTGGTTCTATGTAACATCAAGTATTTACCATCTTTTTCTATATAACATAGGGTTGAAAGAATCATTTTATTTTTCCTCCATCTTTGTAATCACTTTTTCTATTCTTTTTATAAATGTATCTTTATCCCTTAACGCTTCCACAAATTTTGCCTTTGCTTTTTCAAATTCTTCATCATATAAATAGGTTTTTGCATATCCATTTGATCCATATTTATCATTTAAGTGTTCATAGACTTTTTGTATTCTCTCTTTCTCAGTCATTTTAGGTAAGTTATTGATAGTATATGTATGCGCCCTTTTTATAGAAAGATCTATACTTTTTATGGTTCTATCAGCCGTACTAATAATCTTCCCATATATATTTCTAGGCTCATGATTACTTGATGCTCTATGGTCTTCAATTGCTTCTTTTATGATTTGGATTTCTTCTTCTGTAAACCATTTCTTTATTTTGTTATCTTTCATAAAAATGTCCGCTGATAATTTTTCATGTATTTTAGGATTGATATAATGTCCTAAATCATGATAAGCAGCTACTGTATATACAATATTTTTATTTACTTCATATTCTTTTGCGATATATAAACTACGATTGATAACTGTATGAATATGGTCAATACCATGACCTGGTTCATTTCTTTCATATAAAGGAAAAATTTCTGTTTCTATATAGTTTTGTAATTCTGGATTTATTCCATCTCCACTTGTTTCAAAGTTTGTTTCTAATATATTTTCATCTTCATCTACTTTTACATATATATTTATTTTATTTTCATCATCTAATAAATAAGAAATATATGGTTTTTCTAAAAGAAGAATTGTTGCCAATCTTTTCTTTTTCTTTAATATTTCTGGTATTTCTATCCATTGAGAAGTGTTTTCTTCAAAATCTTGTGGCGTTCCCTCATATGTATTGATTCGAAAAAGAGCAAAATAAAATTTTCTATTTGGATATTCTAGTATCATTTTCCCTTTATATGTAAGATTTTTGATATCCATTCCTGTTTCTTCTTTAAATTCTCTAATTGCTGTATCTCTTGGATATTCATGTTCTTCTATTTTTCCTCCTGGAATTTCATAATATCCTGATTTTGAATTCTTTTCATTATATCTCGTTACTACCACTTTTCCATTTTCAATTAAAAAACAACGTGCAGCATGTCTTTCTTTCATGACGAATGACTCCTTTTTTTGTATTTACCATATGTATATCATATTTTCTTGTTTTTTTCTATAAAAAATATATACTTTTATAAATTTTAAATTATATAGAATAACTCGATTTTTCCTATACAATAAGAATCCTTAAATTGTTGATACAAAAAAAACTTATATTGGTTCAAGCTAAAAAGTTGATTTTCCTATACAAAAAAAAAGAAGTTCAAAATTGAACTCCTTTTAGAAAATTCCTACAACTTCTCCATTTTCATCTATATCAATACTTTCTGCCGCTGGTACTCTTGGTAATCCTGGCATTGTCATAATTTTTCCTGCAAGTGCTACAATAAAGCCTGCTCCTGTTTTCAACTCTAAATCTCTAATTGTAATAGTATATGCATCTTTACATTCTAGATTTTTAGGATCATCTGAGAAAGAATATTGTGTTTTCGCAATACAAACTGGAAGATTTGCATATCCTAATTTTTCTATTCTCTCTATTTCTTTTTGTGCTGCTTCTTCAAATACAACACCCTTTGCTCCATAAATCTTTGTTGCCACTTTTTCTATTTTTTCTTGAATTCCTTCACTTAGTTCATACATATATTGGAAATTTTCTTCTTTGTCTGTTAAGTTTACTAATTTTTGAGCAATATCAATAGCACCTTCTCCACCTTTTGCCCAACCTTCTACTAAACTTAATTCTACACCTTTTTCTTCCAAATGTTTTCTTAAAACTTCAATTTCTGCTTCTGTATCAGAAATAAATCTGTTAATGGCTACAATGACATTTAATCCAAATTTGTCTTTGATGTTAGAAATATGTCTAAATAGATTGTCCATTCCTTTTTCAAGACCTTCTATATTTTCTTCTTGAATCTTATCTTTTTCAATTCCTCCATGATATTTCAATGCTTTTATGGTTGCAACAATCACAACTGCATCTGGTTTAATGCCTGCTTTTCTACATTTAATATCTAAAAATTTTTCTGCTCCTAAATCTGCTCCAAATCCTGCTTCTGTAATTGTATAATCTGCTAATTTTAAAGCAAGTTTTGTTGCTACAACGCTATTACATCCATGTGCAATATTGGCAAATGGTCCTCCATGAATAATCGCTGGTGTATGTTCTAAGGTTTGTACTAAATTTGGTTTAATTGCATCTTTTAACAATACTGCCATTGCGCCTTGTGCATTTAAGTCTTTTGCGTAAATTGGTTTATCTTCTTCATTATATCCTATTAAAATGTTTCCTAATTTTTCTTTTAAGTCTTTGATATTTTCTGATAAGCATAATACTGCCATAATTTCAGAAGCAACGGTTATATCAAATTTATCTTTTCTTGGAACAATTTTCTTTTCTCCTGAAAGGCCTGTCTCCACCACTCTTAATTGTCTATCATTTAAGTCCACACATCTTTTCCATACTACTTCTTTGAATTTTAATTCATTTCCAAAATAGATATGGTTATCTATTAGACTTGCCAATAAGTTATTGGCAGATGTTATAGCATGAATATCTCCTGTAAAATGCAAATTAATATCTTCCATTGGAGCCACTTGTACATGTCCTCCACCTGTTGCTCCCCCTTTGATTCCAAATACAGGACCTAAAGATGGTTCTCTTAATGCTAAAATAGATTTTTTATTAATTTTTCTTAATCCATCTGCGATGGCAATAGACATGGTTGTTTTTCCTTCTCCTAATGGTGTTGGGCTAATCGCTGTTACTAATATCAACTTTCCATTTTTTCTATTTTTTACTTTTTCGTATAACTCTGAAGAAAATTTTGCTTTATATTTTCCATATAATTCTAAATCCTCTTCTTCTACATCTACTCTTTTAGCTACATCTACAATATTGTCTAATTTTGTATTTCTTGCAATTTCAATATCTGTCATTTTTTTCACTCCTATCTTTATAAATGAACAATTATCTTTCGATATTTTCATTTATGATTATATTTATATTTATTAAATTTAATAACCTCTTTAATAAACACTTCTAAAATGCATATTTTTCTTTTATTTCTTATACGATTAGCCCTGCTACTACACCTATCAAGGCACCTACAATTACTTGTACAGGTGTGTGTCCTAATACTTCTACTAATTTTTCAGATACTTGTACACCTGTCAGTCCTGGTGTTTCTACTAATTTATTTAATAAAGCTGCTTGCTTCCCTGCAGCTCTTCTAACCCCACAAGCATCATACATTACAACAAAGGCTACTATAAAAGATAAAGCAAATAGCGGTGTTCCAACACCTTCATATTTTCCTATTAATGTTGCTATACTTGTAACTACTGCTGAATGAGAACTTGGCATTCCACCTGCGCCTAAAATTCTTTTAAAATTAAATTTTTTTGTTTTTACCAAATCATATATTAGTTTAAATAGTTGTATTCCAAACCATAATAACAATGGCACATATATATATTTATTTTGAATAAATTCCATAAATCCATTCATTGTGTTTTATAATCCCCCTCACATATTATTTAAATTATTCGGCATTAAAGTCTTCTTCTTTCAATTCTCCATTTTCACTATTTAATAATATGGTTATTTTCTTTTCTGCATTTTCTAACATTTTATTACATTCTTTTGAAATCTTCATACCTTCTTCAAATTTTACGACAGAATCGTCTAAATTCAAATTTCCATTTTCTAATTCATTTATTATTTTTTCCAATTCTGTTATTTGTTCTTCAAAACTTTTTTTCATTTTCATTTTCCTTTTTTATTTATTTGCAATACTTTGGGTTGTTTCTTGTATTAATAAAGTCATTGCATAAGAAAATTAATACAAGTTCTTTCAAAATCACCTTTGCTTCACTCATTGTTGTGTAACAGTATTTGTTGATATATCTACATTATACCATGCTAAAACCGCAGTTGTATTTGCATCATTTACAGACACATGATATATATTTCCATCTTTATTGACAATGTTAAATGTTACGCCTTGTTCTGTGCCATATGCCCCTTTTACAAGTTCTATAACACGTTCTTCTTCTGTCTGTTCATTATTGGTTGTGGCTTGCTCTTCTGTTCCTACATAATCACTGTTTATTTCTTCTTCTGTTGCATTTGGCTGTATTGCTGGTGTCACCGTTTCATTTTCTATATTTTCTGTATTTGTTTCATTTTCTTCTGATGATGTATTTGTTTGTGATGTTTGATTCAAATCGATTTCATTGATTATATTACTATCTTTTCCGTGCATCATCTTTTTTATTATATAGATTATAGCAAGCCATTCCTATCATAATCACCAACAATATTATGGTAATAATCATTAGTACTTTTTCCTTTATTCCCATTGTTTTTTTATTCTCCTTTATCTTATATTCTTGTCCTATATCGTTTTATATAATTTTTGCTTGTTTCTCACCGTCTTTTAATTTTATTGAAATTTTGTCATCTGGTTTCAAGTCTGTTACACTTTTTACTATTTTCCCGTCTTTTTCAATTATTGAATAACCTCTTGTTAATGTTTTTAATGGACTTAATGTATCAAGCTTAGATACTAATTCTATATATTTATTTTTATTTTTTTCTTTTACTTTATTAATCAAATTTTCTAATTGTTTTACATAGGTATCTATTTTTATATAATTTTCATTGATTTTTCTAGTTGGTTCTTTAAAAACAGAACTTGACATACATTTTTCATATCTTAGTTTCATAATTTCTAGTTTCTTGGTTAATGCCATTTTTAATCGATTTTGATATGTATTTATTTTTTGTTTTATCTCATAGATATCTGGTACTGCTAGTTCTGCAGCAGCTGATGGCGTGGGTGCTCTTAAATCTGCTACAAAGTCTGCTATAGAAAAATCCGTTTCATGCCCCACAGCAGATATAATTGGGATTTTAGAGTTGTATATACTTTTGGCTACTATTTCTTCGTTAAATGGCCATAAGTCTTCTAATGATCCTCCACCTCTTGCCAAAATTAAAACATCTGCCAATTCATTTTTATTCATATAATCAATCCCATAAGCAATTTTTTCTGCTGCCCCTTCTCCCTGAACAGGTACTGGTAGAAGTCTAATATATACATTTGGATTTCTTCTAGTCGATACATTTATAATATCTCTGATAACAGAACCTGTTTGAGAAGTTAATACACCGATTACTTTTGGCATCACTGGTATTTTTTGCTTATGACTTTGATCAAATAGTCCCTTTTCTTCTAATTCTGCTTTTAGTTTTTGATATTTTGTATATAAGTCACCTACTCCGTCTTCTTCCATTACCTTTGCATAGATTTGATATACACCATCTCTCTCAAAAACAGAAACACTCCCTAGTATATATACTTTCATACCATCTTTGGGTTCAAAATTTAGTTTTTGTGCATATGACTTAAACATAATACATTTGATTAAAGATTTTTCATCTTTTAGTGTAAAATACATATGTCCTGTATAGTGATGCTTAAAATTTGATATTTCACCTTTTACTAATATATTATTTAAGTATTCATCCTCTGCAATTTTATCTTTTATATATTTATTTAAATCTGTTACACTTACTGCAAATTCTGCGTATTTCATATACTACTTCCTTTATTTAAACTAGGGATATTTTTATAAAATTTTTTTCTATAAAATATCCCTGCTACATATTATTTATTTACAATACTGGCCAATATTCCATTAACAAAATTCTTAGAAGAATCTTCTCCATATTTTTTAGCCAATTCTACTGCTTCATTTATGACAACTTTAAATGGTAAATCTTTATATTTAATTTCATAAATGGCAAGTTTTAATATAGCCAAATCAATTTTAGAAATCCTCTCTATTTTCCAATCTGATTTTAAATTTTTCTCTATTAGTCCAATAATCTCTTTTTTGTTTTTTTCTATTCCTAAAACTGCATCTTCTATATATTCTTTTGCTTCTATATTTTCAATATTTTCGCTTTCAAAATATAAGGCAATTTGATCTTCTAAATTATCTTTTTTTTGTATTTCTAAACTATATATTAATTTAAAAGCTTTTTCTCTTATTGCTGTTCTATTCATTTTTTTCCCCTTCTAAATTACATTTTATCTATAAATTTCTTTAACTTACTTTTTACATCTTCTTTATTTCTTTGTACATAATTTCCTATAAAAGCACCTAAGAATAATACGACAATTGCTAAAATTAACTTATCTAATCTTGTTATTAGAATTAATATAGCTATTATAACACCTATTATTGCTCCTTTGTATAAATTCCAAAAATCCTTAAAATTGTTCATATTTTCACAACCTTTCCTACTTTAGACTAAGAATTTCTATATTGTGTTTCTTGCTCTTTGTCTGCCACTTTTCTTACTGTTATATTTACTTCATTTACTTCCAAATCTGTTGCTTTTTTTATTTTCTCTTTAATACTTTCTTGAAGTTTTGCAGATAAATCTTTAATAACTGCTTCTGCGCTTACCACTAAATTTGCATATACTCTTACATTATTATCTTTATCTAATTCGACTCTTGTTGTAACTTCTTCTGTACTCTCAAAACCTTTTGCTACTGAATTTACTAAATTTTCAATTGTTTCTTTAGAAATCATTAATTTTCCACTTTCATTTTCTAATAAAACGCCTTGTCTTTCTTTTATTTGTTCTTTTGATGTTGAACCAAAAAATATACATTTTATTGAAAGTAAAATAAATACAACACTAACACCTAAAACAATTTTTCCTGAAACATCTCCTACTAATATATTATTAATAATTGTTCCTACTAGTTCCGGATCTAACCATCTAAAAACTAATAAACATGCTAAAATAGCTAATATTAACATAACATAAGAATATATGATTAATGTGATTTTTTCTAAAATTTTCATTTTTCCTCTTCTCCTTTATTTCTTACTTTATTTTTTATATAAACATAATTGCTTATTTTATTATTGTCTTTTCAAATATTTTTATTGATATGCAAAACTTTTTATTTTCTAGTTTTCATCAACTGTATTTTCTTCCGTTTCTTCTGTCTCCTCTGTCTTTACATTATCTTGCTTTTCATTCATAACTGCGTCTGTATTTACCCCTTGTACATGAACGTTAACTTCTTCTACTTTTAATCCTGTCATACTTTCTACAGATTTTTTTACTCTATTTTGTATTTCAAAAGCAACATCTGGAATTCTTGAACCATATTCCACAATGATATTTACATCTATTTTAGCCGTATCTTCATTTATCTCCACTTTGATACCTTTCGCTAAATTTTTCTTTCCACTTAATACTTCTGTAATACCTCCTGCAAATCCTCCAGACATTCCAGATACACCTTGTACTTCAGATACAGCTACACCTGCTATAACTGCTACAACATCATTTGAAATCTGTATTCCTTCATTTTCTGTTTTTATTTCTTCATTTAATTCTACAACTTCCCCATTTTCTACCTTTTTATTCTCTTCTTCCATAATCTTTCCTCCTTTTATATACAAAAAAAGATATACTTAAAATTCTATATAAGTATATCAATTTTTTATGAATTTTACAACTATTTTCACAATATTTACACTTTTTTAAGAAAATATTACCAATATTGTTTAATTTTTATAATTGTATATCTTCTCCTTTTTCTTTTACATTTTCTGTATTATTATTTTGTGATTTTTCATTTACCTGTGGTTTATTTTCTACTTTTAGTGATTCTTTAAACTTCTCTTTCTCCGTTTTTTCTTTTTCTTCTTGTTCCTTTTCTAAGTTTCTTACATACTGCAATGCTTCGTTTTGTTTCTTTAATCCATATTCTTGTTTTAATTCCTCATAAGATGTGCCACTTATAAAACTTTTAATAAAACTTTCTCCCACTTTTTGGGCTTGTTCAGATCCAAAAAATAGCATAGTTGATGTTTCTTTTGTATCATATTCTTTATCAGAATTAAACATTTTTATTTTTCCATTTGCATATACACCTAATGAAGGATTTGTAGGATCTACTACCAATGTTACATCTTTTTCTGGTATATCTACTAAAGTAATCATATGATTTCCTGTCATAGATTGTAATGCTTTAATTATCGGATTATCCTCTTCTGGAATCGAAGTTTCTTCTCCTGTTTCTAACACTTTTCTTTCCACATCTGCTAAATGATATTCGCCTTCTACAATTTCAACATTTAGTATTCTTGCATTATATCTTTCATCAATTTTATTTAATTTCTTAGCTACATCATTTGCCATATTTCTACATACACCATAGCCATCTTCTGTTGCTAAATCTAATTCTAAATATCCCAAAATATCTTTTTCAGGCGTGGCATATCCTTTTATATTTTTCCACATATCATCTGTAACTTTCATAATTGTTTGCAAATCATTTAAATGCATTGCTTTTATTTCTTCAGCATATTCTGATATATGATCATCATAAGTTTCTATTTCTTTTTCATATTTAACTGTGTTTTCATTAATTGACATTTGAGCGATGCTTGATGTTCCTAGGGCTATTTCTGTTAGTCCTATTGCACTATATAAACCTATTTTTTTCATAAACATTTTCATTTTTTGTAATGCATTCCATGAATAAGCTTTTAAAGAACCTTGTGTTTCTTTTATTTCTTGTGTACGTGCATGTAGTAATAATTTATTATACTCACCCTCACCATATTTGTTATAAATATCTAAATATTTTCCCTCTTTTTTTAGTTTTTTTAATTCTCGTTTTCTATATTGGGATGGTGTATTTTTTATATAGGCTTTTTTGCCATACTTTACAAAAATATCATTATATTTCTTTTGCTTTTTTAATTCTTTTATTTTCTCTATTGTTTCTTTATTCATATTTCTTTTCCTTTATTCAAAAACATCAAATTCTTGTATAGGATTTCCTCTTAAATAGTCTTGTATTGTCATTTTCTTAGCATTTTCCCCTTGTATTTCTAAAACTTTTAAAATACCTTTTTTACATTTAATATAGATACCATCTTTCGGGTCAGATACAATAACTGTTCCATTCGTTAAAAAGCCTAAGTTTTCAGCATATATTTCATCTTCTCCTGCTACTTTTACTTTCCAGAATTTTATCTTTTTTTCGTTTAAAAATGTGTATGCTCCCATAATTGGATTTAAGCCTCTAACTAGATTTTTGATTTCTTCAGCTGTTTTATGATTCCAATCAATTTTTGCCATATCTTTTGATAGCATTGGCGCAATTGTAAAATCTTTTCCTTGTTTTTCTCTTGGCGCTGTTCCTTTTTCTATTTGTTTTAACGTTTCTACTAAAAGTTCACCACCAATTATTTTTAATCTATCCCATAATTCTCCTGTTGTTTCATCTTTTCCGATTTCTACTTCTTGTTTTAAAATCATGTCCCCTGTATCCATGCCAATATCCATATACATCGTTGTCACACCAGTTACTTTGTCTCCATTTAATACGGCCCATTGGATTGGTGCTGCTCCTCTATATTGGGGTAACAACGAAGCATGTACATTGATACAACCATACGGTGGGATATCTAAAATTTCTTTTGGTAATATCTTTCCATAAGCCACTACACAAATAACATCCGGTTTTAATGCTTTCAGTTCATTTATAAATTCTTCGTTATTCTTTACCTTTTCTGGTTGAAGAACTTTTAGATTCTTTTCCATTGCAAATTCTTTTACAGGACTTGGAATCATTTTCATTCCTCTTCCCTTTGGTCTATCTGGATTTGTTACCACACCTATAATTTCATGACCTGCTTCATAGATTGCTTTTAAACTTTCCTCCGCAAAATCTGGTGTTCCCATAAATACAATTTTCATAAGTTTCTCCTTTATTTCTTATTTTTCCGGTTCAATATATTCTAATGTTCCTGGAACAATTTTATCAATAAATAGCTCTCCATCTAAATGGTCTAGTTCATGAGCAATGGCTTGTGCTAATAATTCTTTTGCCTTTACTCGCATTCTTTTTCCCTCTCTATCTGTATATTCAGCTACGACCTCTGCTGGTCTAATCACTTTTGCAAATTCATTTGGAAAACTTAAACAACCTTCTTCTACTTCTTGTTCTCCTTTTGTTTTTATAATCACTGGATTAATTAATACAATTGGTCCATGGTCGTCATATAAATCTATTACGACGATTCTTTTTAACACACCAACTTGAACAGCCGCTAGTCCCACCCCATTATATTTGTGCATGGTTTCTATCATATCATCAATCAAAGATTGTATTTTTTCAGTTGAAATGTCCTCTTTAGGAACTTCTCTTGATTTTTTCTTTAATATTTCATCTCCTTGATATCTTAGATTTCTAATTGCCATCTATATTCCTTCCTTTCCTTGTTGTTTAATTTTTTTATATTTATCTATTAGATTAACTCATATTATTTGGATTTATATCAATTGCAATTCTTGTATCTTTTATATTTTGCTTATATATATTTTTTAAACACGCATTTAGAACAGCATTTGCCTCTTCTGTCATATTTCCTTTTATAATCATTCTCCATCTATAGCGATTTTGAATTTTATCAATTGGACAAGGCATTGGTTTGAAGGTTTTAAATTCTTCCTTATTTAATCTTTGTTCTAAATATTGATATATTGTATTTGCTATATTTTTTATTTCTGCTTCATGATAACTATTAAATCCAATTACTATTATATCGCAAAATGGTGGATATTTCAACTGTTTTCTAAGTGCAATCTCTGTTTCATAAAACATATTATAATCCTGTTTTTGTGCACAAATAATGCTAAAATTGTCTGGATTATATGTTTGAATGACCACTTTTCCTGGTAAATTTTCCCTACCAGCCCTTCCTGCTACTTGTGTTAAGATTTGGAAAGTTCTTTCATTTGCTCGATAATCATCAATATTCAAAGAACTATCTGCTGCAATAACTCCAACTAAAGTAACATTTGGAAAATGATGACCTTTGACAACCATTTGTGTTCCAATTAATATATCTATATTCTCATTTTTAAATGTATTTAAAATTTCCTCATGTGAATTCTTTTTTGTAACGGTATCTATATCCATTCTAATGGTTGATGCATTGGGAAATTGTTTGTGGATTTCTTGTTCTAGTTTTTGTGTTCCTGTCCCAAAATATCGTATTTTATCACTATGACATTCTGGACAAGTTGTTACTATTTTTTCTTCATGTCCACAATAATGGCATTTTAATTTTCTTTCATAACTGTGATAGGTCATACTAATATTGCAGTTTGGACATTTTACAGTATACCCACAATTTCTACACATAATAAAGGTTGAATATCCTCTTCTATTTAAAAACAAAATGGTTTGTCTTTTTTGTTTTAAGTTTTCCTCTATGCTATTATATAATTCCATACTAAGCATCGACCTGTTGCCATTTGCCAATTCTTGTTTTAAGTCAATAATTTCTACTTTTGGAAGTGAAGATTGATTGGCTCTTTTGGTTAAGGTTAATAATTGGATTTTGGTATTCCCATTTTCATCTTTATTTGTGGCATTATAAAATGTTTGGATATCTGGTGTTGCACTCCCCAATACCAATGGTGCTTGATTTTCTCTTGCTATGATTTTTGCTATTTCTTTTGCATGATATCTCGGATTCGTCTCTGATTTATAGGAACTGTCATGTTCTTCGTCAATGATAATAATACCAATATTTTCGATTGGCGCAAATATGGCAGACCTTGCACCTATAACAATTCTAGCTTTTTTTTCTCGAATCCTTTCCCACTCATCATGTCTTTCTCCAATTGATAATTTACTATGTAATATAGCAATATCTTCTTTTCCAAATCGAGAAATGAATCTGTCTAACATCTGTGGTGTTAAAGATATTTCTGGAACTAAGACTATTGCATTATCTCCTTTATTTAGCACTTTTTCAATCAGTTGTAAATACACTTCTGTTTTTCCAGAACCTGTTACACCATATAGCAAAAATTGCTTATATTCTTTATTATCGATTGCTTCTTCAACACATTTATAAGCATTTTCTTGTTCTTCTGTTAGGTTTAGCTTATCTGTTTTTTCACACTCTCTTCTTAGCAATGGATTTCTTTCTACCTTTTTTTCTACAATTTCTAAATAGCCATTTTTTACTAATGTATTTACAATTGCCCTTGAACAATCTGTAAACATTTCTATTTCTGGAACTGTTGCACCTTCATTATCTTTTATAAAGTTTAAAATCTTTTTATGTTTTTCTGATTTTATTTTACCAGTTTCTATTTCAAATTCAATTTCTTCTATATCTTTTTTTAAATACACACAATTAATGGTTTTATCTTGTATTCGTTTTTCTTTATTTTTGTTTCTTGTTCCTGGTGTTAGCATTAATTTTATACAATCTGATACATTGCAAAAATATCGTTTTGCCATCCATTTGGCTAAAGCAATTTGTTTATTGCTCAAATTTTCTTCTAATTTTGCAATATCTTTTACTTCAAAGTCGGATTTTTCTTTGATTCCTACAACAAATGCTTCTGTTAATTTTCCGCCATTGCCAAAGGGAACTAATACTTTGCTTCCTACGAGTATTAGTTCTTCTAATTCTTTTGGTATGTTATAGTCAAAGGTTCTATTTAGTTTTTTTGCGCCTCTATTTATGATTACTTCTGCTACCATTTTCTCTCCTTTTTACTTTTTCATGTTTAGTATATCAAATTTTTTTTTATTTGACTAGTAATTCCCTTATAATCTTACTTTATCTTTACTACCAAAAATTTAGAATCATAACCACACGTAAAGCGCGGGAGTTCATTATCCAAAAAAGTAAATCTCATTTTATAATTGAGATTTACTTTTCTTTTTATTCTTCTTTTATTGTATTCTTTTTCTCAATGACAAATACATTTCTAATACATATTAATATTCCACATAAGAATATCAACATATGTCTATAAACAAATACATGATGTAAAATCGTGTGGTTGGCAAGTGCTATATACCATACAAATGGCATTAAAGATATCATTAAAAATGGTATATTTTCTTTTATGCATTCTGCTCTATTCTTTAGTTTAACTTTTATTTGATTTATTTTTACTATCCTTACTTGTAGCAATATTATATAAAAGATAAGCACATTTTGTATATTGCTAATTAGAAAGACACCTAATTCTGTTAAGACTTGCAAATCACTACTTGGATTATATCTTTCTGTTCGATAAAGTATCTGCTGTATTGCCGTTTTTATTAAATCTCCATGATATAAAAAATCATATATCATCCATTTACTTGCCCACATTAATGCATATCCAAGAAACCATATGATTGTCGCCTTTACTATGATTTTTACATATTTTTTGCAATCATGTTCCTTTTTTTGTTTATCTGATATATAAATAAATAATGGCATCGCTAAAGTGATTAAGGGAACTGTTAAATAATCTACAAAATTTGTTATTATTGCAATTATAAAAAAATACATATATATATTCTTAATTTTATCTATTCTTTTTAAAAGAATGATACTAGATATCATCATTACCAAAAACACTGGACTACTTTCTAATGAATAAGATACAAAAAAGTAACCTTGCGTAATTAATGCATACCCAAATATAACGGCTATCATAATTCCTAATTTATTTTTCAATAAATACATCAAATATATAAATACTAGGATAAAAATGATTAATAACAATATCCTGATCCCCATAATATCCAAAAATACCAAAAGCACTCTATAGACTGGCATATACCCATGCCAATATCTAGCATAAATAATGGATGTATCTATTTTTCCATTCATAAATTCATTTAACTCTCCGACTGGATCATAATCATCTGCACTATTTAATTTCATCTCTCCATTTTCATCTGTATTGACAGAAGCTAATTCTCCCAATGTGTCTGGTAATGTTTTTTTAGTTATTTCAGGATTATAGTTTTTTCTCATAGTCATATAGGAATATATTGGTTTTGTATTATCGATTGAATATGCTTCATTTATAATGATTGCATCTGTATAATTGTTATTACGTATTGATAGAAATTTTGATAGTTCATATGAATTTCCTTCTTGTAAAAGAATTTCTGAAGAGCGCTTTACATTCTTTTCTATTGTACTAGATGGAAATAAAGAAATTATATATAGAGCGAAATTAAAAATAATAAATAATATAATAAATACCACTATATATTTTGCAATTTTTTCAAAAAATCTTTTCATAATATTCTATTCCTTTATTCTATATTTATTTTTATGTATTGCAAGATTACTAATTAATATGATATGTCTAAATCCATCTCTTATTTCTCTCAAATGTGATTTCTTACCTCTTAAATCTTTTCTTAATTTTGTTGGAACTTCTAATATTTTTAAATCATTAATTTTTGCTTTTATAATCATTTCAGATGCATATTCCATACCACCTTGCATTAAATTTAAGTTTTGAATGCTTTTCTTATTATAGGCTCTTAAACCACAATGATAATCTTTAACTGGTGTATGAAAAAAGAAATTGGCAAATCCGGATAAAAACCTTCCTCCTATTTTATGTGATATCGTCATTGCTCCTTTTTCTATTCCACCTTTAAATCGATTTCCTACTACTAAATTATATCCTTTTTTTAATCCTTCTATAAATTCATCTAAATGACTAAAATCATAACTTCCATCAGAATCTCCCATAATGCAATATGTTCCATTTGCATGATTCATTCCATTAATTAATGTGTTTCCATATCCCTTCTTTTCAGATATGACTACTCTAATTTGATTATCTTCTGCTATTTTTCTACTATTGTCTGTACTATTATTGTCAGCTAATACTATTTCTGCATTCAGATTGTTTTTTTCTATATATTCCTTTATTTCATTGATACAATACTGCAATGTTTTTTCTTCATTTAAGCATGGCAATATAAAAGTAAATTCCTTGTTCATATATTTCCCCCTATATTTTTTCATTTTATTTATATCATACGACCCTTTTTTTATCAACTCATATTTTTCTAAAAAAAACGAATACTGATATTTATTGATATCAATATTCGTCTTCATATTTATGCCGTTTCTTTTTCTTCACTTTCTGGCACCTGTCTTTTTTTCTTTTTATTTTTTTGTTGTTTATTGTTATTTACAACAATATCTGGTGCTTCATTATCTAATATTGTTTTCTTTGTAATAATACATTTTTCAATATTTGGATTTGATGGTATATCAAACATGATATCTCTCATTCTTTCCTCAATAATTGAACGTAATCCTCTTGCTCCTGTTTTTCTTTCAATTGCTTTGTCGACAATAGCACCTAGTGCTTCTTCTTCAAATACTAATTCTACACCATCTAATTCAAATAACTTTTGATATTGCTTAATTAATGAATTTTTAGGTTCTTTTAATATTTGTATTAGAGCATTTTTATCTAATTCTTGCAATGTTGCTACAATTGGTAATCTTCCTATAAATTCTGGAATCAAACCATATTTTAATAAATCTTGTGGTAATAGTTCTTTAAATACTTCATATTTACTAATATCTTTTGTACTTTCTATTTTAGAACCAAATCCAATTGATTTTTTACCTGTTCTATCTTTTATGATATTCTCTAATCCCTCAAATGCACCACCACAGATAATTAATATATTTTCTGTATTGATTTGAATTAGTTCTTGATTTGGGTGTTTTCTTCCTCCTTGTGGTGGTACAGATGCAATCGTTCCTTCGATAATTTTTAGCAAGGCTTGTTGTACACCTTCCCCACTAACATCTCTAGTGATAGATGGATTTTCTGATTTTCTTGTTATCTTATCAATTTCATCTATATAGATAATTCCCTTTTCTGCTTTTTGTACATCACCATCTGCTGCTTGAATTAATTTTAATAAGATATTTTCAACATCTTCTCCAACATATCCAGCTTCCGTAAGTGTTGTTGCATCTGCAATTGCAAATGGTACATCTAATATTCTTGCAAGTGTTCTTGCCAGTAATGTTTTTCCACAACCAGTTGGTCCTAATAATAAAATATTACTTTTTTGAATTTCAACATCATCACCTTTGCTAGCATTTTCTTCATGCGCAATTCTTTTATAATGGTTATATACTGCAACAGATAATGTTTTTTTCGCATCTTCTTGCCCAATAACATAATCATCTAATACTTTTTTGATTTCTCTTGGGCTTGGAATATCATGTAATTCATTTAAAGTATATCCTGCTTTATCGTCATCATATAATTCTGCTTCTATAATGCTATTGCAAAGGTCTATACATTCATCACAAATATATACACCTGGACCTGCCACGATTTTTCTAACATTTTCTTGTGCCTTACCACAAAATGAACATCTTACACTTTTTGGTACATCATTTTTTGCCATTTCCTTTTCCATTCCCTCCTAAAGTCTTTTTTTTAGTAGACCTTAATTTTAAAATCTCTTATATTATATTAATTTTTATAATTATTATACACTTGTTCTTTTAATATTTAAAAAGATTCTATTTTCTTTTATCCATAATTCCATCAATTAATCCATATTTTAATGCTTCTTCTGCTGTCATGTAATTATCTCTTTCTGTATCTTTTTGAATTTGTTCAACTGTTTGTCCTGTTCTTTCACTTAAGAATTTATTTAATTTTTCTCTTGTTTTTACTAAATGATCTGCATGGATTTTGATTTCTGTTGCTTGACCTGAAAGTCCGCCACCACCGATTAATGGTTGGTGGATTAAGATTTCTGCATTTGGTGTTGCAAATCTTTTTCCTTTTTCTCCAGCTGCTAATAAAGCTGCTCCCATACTAGCTGCCATTCCTATACAGATGGTTGATACTGGGCATTTTATATAATTCATAGTATCAATAATTCCCATTCCATCTGTAATAGAACCACCTGGTGAATTAATATAAAGGTTTATATCTTTATCTGGATCTTCTGATTCTAAGAATAATAATTGCGCAATAATTAAACTTGATGTTGTTGGATTAACATCTTCTCCTAAAAATATGATTCTATCTTTTAATAGTCTTGAGAAAATATCATATGATCTTTCTCCTTTACTTGTTTGTTCTATAACATATGGTACTAAACTATTTTTTTCTAACATATTAAATTCCTCCTTTAAAACCTTGTTTCTGACAATTATATTTACTATATGCTACCTAATGATAATTGTCAAAAAAGCTGGGGTTAAAATTTAACTATTACATTTAACACCCCAACCTTTCCATATTTGTTGTTTTATTTTATTTTTGCATTTTCTACTAAAAATTCAATTGCTTTTTCTGATTCTAATCCTTGTTTAATATAATTTCTTACATTTTCATTGTTTAAGAATTCTTCATCATTTTCTTTTCCATAATTTTTAGCCATTTCTTTCATTTTTTCATCTATATCGATGTCTGCTACCTCTATTTTTTCAGCTTTTATAACTGCTTCTAATGCTAAACGAGATTTAATTGCTTCAATTGCTTGAGGTTCATATTCTTTTTGCATCTCTTCTTTTGTTTTTCCCATCATTTGAAGATATTGGTCTAATTTTAGTCCTTGATATGCTAATCTTTGTTCCATATCTTTTAACATATTTTCTGTTTCTGTTTCAATCATTCCTGATGGAATATCTACTTTAACATTTTCACATACTGCTTTTATAACAGCATCTTGTGTTTCATATTTTGCTCTTTCATCATTTTGTTTTTGTTGTTTTTCTTTAATGCTTTCTTTTAATTCTGCAATAGTATCAAATTCACTTACATCTTTAGCAAATTCGTCATCTAATGTTGGTAATTCTTTTTTCTTAATTTCATTTACTTTTACTTTAAATGTGGCATCTTTTCCAGCTAAGTCTTTTGAGAAGTATTCCTCTGGGAATTTTACCTTTATATCTTTTTCTTCTCCAATTTTCATTCCAATGATTTGGTCTTCAAATCCTGGTATAAATGTGTTACTTCCAATTTCTAAATCATGATTTTCTGCTTTTCCACCTTCAAAAGCAACGTCATCTACAAATCCTTCAAAATTAATATTGGCAATATCTCCTTTTTCTACTGGTCTGTCTTCTACAGATATTAATCTTGAATTATGTTCTTGCATATGTCCTAATTCATGTTCTACATCTTCGTCTGTTACTTTGTATTCTATTTTTTTGATTTCTACACCTTTATATTTTCCAAGTTCTGCTTCTGGTTTTGTTTGGAATACAGCTGTAAAAATTAAGTCTTGTCCTTTTCCAATTTGTGTTACATCTATATCAGGTCTACTAACAACTTCTAATTTATTTTCTTCTACTGCTTTTTCTAGTTCTTCTGGTACAACTTCATTAAAAGCATCCTCATAAAATATTTCTTTTCCATAATATTTTTCAACAATATTCATAGGTGCTTTTCCTTTTCTGAAACCTGGTATATTAAAATATTTTGCACTTTTAAAATATACTTTTTTAATCGCTTCATCAAATTTAGCAGCTTCTATTGTTACATTTAATTTTACTTCATTTGCATTTTTTGTTTTTTCTACTTTACATTCCATTCTTATTCAATCCTTTCTTTAATCATATAGCTTAATTATTATACCACATTTTTCCTATTTTGCAAGGATTTTTAAATATTTTTTGAAAAATACTTGTTTTTTTCATACTTTTGTGTTAAACTTGTTAATAGTCAGTTTATTTTAAGAATTAGGAGGTGCAATTCAGAATGGCTAAATGTGCAATATGTGACAAATCAGTTAATCATGGAAATAAACTTAGCATTACACGTTCTCACATCAGTAAAAGATCACCACGTACATGGAAACCAAATTTAAGAAGTGTTAAAGTTGTTGAAAATGGTGAAACAAAAAGAATGTATGTATGTGCTAAATGTTTAAGAGATGGAAAAGTAAAGAGAGCATAAGCTCTTTTTTTGATATTTGTAAATATTATTTTTGTAGTATCAGAACTATATCACAAGAAAAATGACCGCAATAACGCGGTCGTTTTTTGTTACTTAAAACCGAAAGATATCCTCTTCAGAACGGATAACGCCTTTCGGAATCTCTGTGGCATAGTCATATTGATTCGGTGGCGTTGTGATTTCAAAATGCCGAGAGTTATATTTTTTTCCTGTTCTTTCATCTACAACAGGAACTGTATGTAAGTATCTTACAGTTGTTAGCTGATTCTCGTTCTGATTGCTAAAGTAAAGGTAATCTGTCTTTTTAGAAAAGCCTTCTTTCCACAAAACATGATATGCTAATACCATATTTTGTGGAAATTCAGCATCGATTTTTACCCCTTTTTTAATCCGTTCCGAAATACCTTTTTCTTTCATAGTAACTCCTCCTGCTTTCTTTTGTATGACAAAATTTTCTGTCATCTTATTTATTATAACATGTTTTTTATACCTGCTCAAATTTTATGTTAATTTTTTTACTTTCTTCCCTATTTATTATACAAACTATCAATTTTTATCTTTAATTCCAAATATTAGTTTTACAAAACCCCTTAAAAATTTTGGAACCTTTTTAACTACTATTGTCATCTATGTATCCCTCCTTTTATATTAGCATGCTAACCACATAAATCCAACGCATACTACTACTATACCTATGATAAATAACCACCCAGTTATAGGAAGTAATAAAACTAATAATATTCCTAATCCTAAACCTATCAGGCAAACCGCTAATGTTTTCCTAAATAACTTTATCATGTTTATTACCTCCATTCTCTTTTGTATATTATATTCTATTGTTTTTTAGATGTTACATTTATGGTAACTATTCTAAAAACACATCTTCTAGATACTTCGTTCTCGTTTAATTGACTTTTTTGCACTTTTTCTTTACAATATAGTTATAAGTTATGAAAATAAAATGTTATAAAATATAATCATAAGAAAGGATTTATATATGAACAAAAAAGACGCTGTAAAAATGATAGAAATTTTAAAACAAACTTATCCAGATGCTACTTGTAGTTTAGATTTTAACACACCTTTCCAAGCAGTCGTTGCTGTTATTCTTTCTGCACAGTGTACAGATGAAAGAGTAAACAAAACAACACCTGCTCTTTTTAAAAGATGTAAAACAGTAGAAGATTTTGCAAATATAGATATAAAAGAACTTGAAAATTTCATACATCCCTGTGGGTTTTTTAAGAATAAAGCAAAAAATATTAAATTATGTGCAAACCAAGTATTAGAAAAGTTTAATGGACAAGTTCCCAATAATATGAAAGATTTAATAAGTCTTGCAGGTGTTGGCAGAAAAACTGCTAATGTTGTTTTACTTGAAGTCTTTGGAATTGCTGAAGGCATTGCTGTTGATACTCATGCCAAAAGAATTTCGAATTTAGTTGGGTTATCAAATGAAAAAGAACCTGAAAAAATTGAACAAGATTTAATTAAACTCTTTCCAAAAGAATATTTAAAAGATATTAACCATTTATTTGTCTGGCATGGTAGAAATACCTGTATTGCCAGAAATCCGAAATGTGACATTTGTACCATTAATCGTTATTGTAAATATTATAAAAAAAATGTACATTCATAAAATTGATAGTTTTTATACCATTGATATTTTCAAAAGAGGGAATCTGAAACGTCAGATTCCCTCTTTGCCTAGTTCAATCTAGTTGTGTGTGTTAAGACTTGGTTTGCGAGTTACCTTGAATTAAACCGCTCTGGTCTTATTCCTCTTCTTCCTTAGCCGAATCATCCTTCTAGACGTAGTTCTTCTCGAAGGAAGCTGTTTTAAATATTTCTTCCAATTTTTCTGGAAGGTAATCAGCGTACAGATATTTCTCATATTCACCCAATTCTTGCTCTTCCTCTGGGCAACAGAAGTCGTAATCACCATCAACATCTAACCTTATATCTTTCAGTTCTGCCACATGATAGCCTTCGCACCATTCACAGCAGAAAATGATCCGTATATTTTCTGGTGTTGGAATTGTCTCGTTTAAGCGTTCTAGTGAATATTCACTCTCTAGCTCCCACCATGAATATTCTGACGGTAAGTAGTCATATAAATCTTTCATATAAACCTCCAACAAATTTTTGTCATGTAGTCTTACACACATAATTCAAGCCTTCTAGGTATATCTATTATAACACCTATTATAGACGTTGTCATCTATTGTTTAAAATCTATGTTTTCTTCTCATCTAGATAGTTTCTTTTATTTTTAAAATATTTTCATATTTTGTATATTTATTTATCTTTTTTACATACTACTATGTAGAGGTGATTTTTTGACAAATATTAATTGTTCACTGAATTGTATTTATCAAAAAGATGGAAAATGTTCCTATTCTAACATTACCCCTACCATCTTTTCTACTACAAGTGAATGTGCTTACTTTGTTGATAAATCAGAAAAAGAAACTAATTCATAGCAATTAGTTTCTTTTTTATTCAATTGGGGACGTTTCTGTTTGGACATATTGCATTGACAAAATTTGTTTTACGTTGTATATTTTTATTGGTAATAAATTTAAGAGGAGGTTATTATGTTAAAAAATAAAATCAAAATTATTTCTTTAATTGTTTTACTTATGATTTCTTTATTTTCGCCTATTGTAAATGCTGAAAATGAAACAAATGCTGATCAAGCTATTCCTATTAGTGAGAATCAAGAAACCATAACGATAAAAGATGGTGACGAGTATTTATTTGAAGAAAATATAACAATTGATTATCCTGTTGATGGAAATTTATTTATTTTTGCTAACAATGTTACAATTAATTCTCAAATAGGTGGAGATGCTTTTATTGTTGCCAACTCTATTAACATAGAAGAAAATGGCTATATCTTAAGTAATTTATTTGCTTGCTCAAACAATATAAGTGTTAAAGGGTCTGTTTATAATATTTATTCTGTAGGAGATACCTTAACGATTGATGGTTTTATTTATAGAGATATTAAAACAGTTTGTAACTCTTTAAATATAAATGGTATGATAGGAAGAAATGCTTTTGTTAATTGCTCAAATATTAACTTTAAGGAAAAACCAAATACTGAAGAAACACCTAGTATCACATCTTATGGTACTATTCAAGGAGATTTAAATTATCTTTCTGATGAAGAAAAAAATATTCCAGAAGGTGCTGTTGCAGGAGATACTCACTTTACATCTTTAAAAAATAACAACAACAATGTAAATCTTTCAGACTATATATATTCTTTAGGTGCTGTGTTAGTTTCTGCTGTAATCTTATGGTTAATTAGTTTATGGATTGCTCCAAAAATATCACATAGTCCATTAGCACCTATGAAATTAAAGAAAGCCTTACAAATAATAGGATTCGGAATATTGGTACCACTTGTTCTTACCTTGTTGTCTATCATTATTCTATTTATTCCTATAATTACGCAATTTACTATATTACTATTTTGTGTATTGGCTGCATTATTCTTTGTTAGTACATTTGTTACAATTATTCATATAAATGATATGGTTTGTAATCAATTAAAAATTACGCAAAACTTACATAAATTAGGATTTTTAATTATTACTGCATTAATATTCTGGCTATTAACATTCATTCCTTATGTAGGCACTGGTATTTCAATATTAGCAATTATATGGGGAATTGGTAGTCTTTCATATAGTGTTTTTATGAAAGAAAAATCTGATGAAAACGAAGTTAATGAGATTACAAATGTAAAAAAAGAAGATAAGCCTAATAAAACAGCAAATAAAGAAAAAGAACAAAAAAATACAGATAAGAGTAATAAATCTAAAAAAGAAGAAAAATAAAAAGAAGGAATCTGCATCGTCAGGTTCCTTCTTTGCCTAGTTTCATCTGGTTCGTGTGTCAAGGATGAGGACTATAGGTTACATTAAATTCGTCACTCTAATCTTAATCTGTTGCTTTACCATATGAATTGTCATCGCTGTCTTCCTATTCTTCATCAAAATCTTCATATGTTTCGAATTCCGTCAGTTCAAACATTGCTTGCAATTTGGGTGGAATACAGTCAGCACAAAGCCCATTTTGATACTCAGCTCGCCCAGTTTTAGGACAACAAGCCCGGAAATCCCCAGCTCTATCTTTTTTCAAATTTTTATAAGAGATAACATGACATCCTGAATTATCATCGCCATTACATTCGGTACATGGAAATACGATATATACATTATTAGCATTTATTGGTTCGTCATTTATGCGTATCCGTGTAATTATACCACCTGCTATTTTCCAATAAGTCTTTTTACCTTTCTCTACATTTTTACTAAAAGATTCTTCAAGTCTCTTTGCGTATTCTTGAGCTTCCATTTTATCCTCCTACATATACAAAGAATTGTTATTGCCTCCCCACACACTTAAATTCAAACCGTCTAGGTATATATAGTATATTTTACTTTATGTAGATTGTCAATTTTTAAACAATACGTATCGTGTATGCTGTTCAATCCTATTAATCTTTTAATTCATCAATAATCACTTTATAATCGACTGCATTTAGAATAGCTGTTCCTGCAACTAAAATATTCGCACCTGCTTTTTTTACTTCTGGAGCTGTTCTCAAATTAATTCCTCCGTCCACTTCTATATCTATTTCTAAATGATTGTCATCAATATATTTCTTTAATGTCCTTATTTTTTCTGTCATTTCACTTAAATAGCTTTGTCCACCTTTTCCTGGTTCTACTGTCATAATTAAGCACATATGAATATATGGTAAATATTTGTAAACCTCTTCTATTTTTGTGTTTGGTTTTACAGATATTCCAATTTTGCAATTGTTTTGTTTTATATAATTTATTGTTTCCAATACCTCTTGCTCATTTTTGCAAGCTTCCAAATGAAATGTAATAATATTAGGTTCTACTGCACTAAAATCATCTACTGCTTTTTTGATGTCTTTTACCATTAAATGGACATCTAATGGTGCATTTGATATTCTTCTTATATATGATGCATATTCTAACATCGTTTGATATGTGTTTTTTTCTACAAACTCACCATCCATGACATCTATATGAAAATAATCTGTTTTAGATGCTTCTAATGCAAAAAATGTTTTTGACTCCTCTCCTTTTTTTACTGAAAGAATGGATGTTGAAACCTCTACCATTTTCTTTCCTCCTTTTCTTTTAATTCTTGATATATTCTGCAAAATCTATCATATCTTGCTTTATCAATTTCTCCATTTTCAACTGCTTTTTTGATTCCACAGTTTTCTTCCTTTATATGTGTACATCCTATGAATTCACAATTTTCTTCAAATTGTCCAAATTCTTTGAAATAATGGTACAACTCTTTACTTTCTATTTCTGATATATCAAAAGTCGAAAAACCTGGTGTATCTGCTATATAGGTATTCTCATCTATTTCATATAATTTAATAGCTGTTGTTGTATTCTTTCCTCTTCTATTTTTCTTACTAATTTCTCCTTCTTGTGTAACATCTCCATTAAATATACCATTAATTAAAGTAGACTTACCAACACCAGAATTTCCGGAAAATGCATTGACATTATTTTTCAATACATTCTTCAGTTCATCAATCCCTTTTCTTTGTTTCGCACCTGTCAATATCACTTTATAGCCTATTTTGGTATATATTTGTTTTATATTTTCAAATTCTTGTTGTTTATCTAAATCTGTTTTATTTAGTATAATCACTGCATTTACACCTACATATTCTGCAAAAGCCAACTGTTTATCTAACATTAGTAAATCTGGTTTTGGGTCTTTGCTAGAAACGACAAATACAATTTGCGTAATATTGGCAAGTTTTGGTCTTTTAATATATACTTTTCTTTCATAAATCTTTTCTATAACCGCTTTTTTCTTATCGTCATCTGTAATCGTAATTTCTACTAAATCTCCAACAACTGGCGTAATTTCCTCTTTTTTAAATTTTCCTCTTGCAGTAGTCTCATATATTGTATCTTCTACTTTCACCTGATACAAATTTGATATATTCTCTATGATTAATCCTTGCATGTTTCCTCCATTTTTGTCCTTTTGGGGACGTTTCTTTTTGGGACATTTTTTATTATTTTAATCTTTCCTTTTCTATTATATATGAAAAAAGTTCAATTCGCAATTATGAATTGAACTTTTTATTTTAACTTTTTATCCTTAACTAAAACTTACTGATGATGTACTATCTAAATTAATTGTTTGTGTTCTAGTCCAGTTTCCACCGTTTGTATCTGTAATAATCAATGTTAGTTTTACTGAACCTTTTCCTGTAATCTCTGTTGATTTGTTAGTTATATTCTTATCAACTCCTGAATCTGTATAAACTGTACTGTCATTTACTTTTAATTCAATTCTAACATTTTTTACAATATTAGTTTCACTTTCTCCTTCTGTACTTTCTTCATATCCTCCTGTAATTGATTTTACATTAATTGTTACAGTTGCTTTCTTATCTTCAGCTACTTTATTTACAGTTAGCGTAACGGTTGTTCCTTCATCAACAGTCGTTCCTCCTGTAACACTTTGTCTTGTAACCTTTCCATTATCAGATGTTGCATCTACATAATTAACAGTAACTTTCAATCCTTGACCTTCTAGTGTTGATTTTGCATTTGCTTCTGTTTGCCCTACTACATTTTGCACTGTTACTTGTTTAATTCCTGTTCCAGTACTTACATGAATTTTTATTGTATCTCCTGCATAAGCTTCTGCGTTTGCCTCTACTTCTTGAGAAATAACATATCCTTCTTCTACCGTTCTACTTGTTTCTTCAACAATTTCTGCTTCTAGATTTGCTTCTTCTAATGCTTTTTCAGCCTCTTCTCTTGTCATTCCAACAACTTTAGGTACAGTTGTCTTTTCTTGCCCTTTACTAATCACAACTTTTACAGTACTTCCTTCTTTTACATTATAATCTGCTATATATGTAGGGTCTTGAGAAATAACATACCCTTCTGGAACATCTTTATTAAATTCTTCACTCGATACTTCAAAAACAAGTTTTAAATCCTCAACTGTTTTTTGCGCTTCTTCTTTTGACATTCCTACAACATCTGGAAGTTCCACTTCTGCTGGATTTGTTATATTTAGAAATGCTAGTGTTCCACCTAAACTAATAGCAAATAGTAATATTAATCCAATAAACGCACTTAATACCTTATGTCTTTTAATAAATGCAACAAATTTATTATCCTTTTTTCCTTTTTTGTTGTTTCTATTATCATCCATATCTACATTGCCATATAAATCTGTATTAATTTTTTGTGTTCTGGCTGTTGCATCATATTCTTTATCTTCTACAAAATCACCATTTGGATTTTTTAGGGCTTGCCTTAAATCAGCTAACATATCTGTGGCAGACTGATATCTTAAAGTTGTATCTTTCTTTAAAGCTTTCATAATAATTCTATTGACGGCTGATGGTAAATTTGGATTTAATTCTATTGGTTCTTCCGGCTCTTCTTGCATATGTTTCAATGCCACAGAAACCGGTGTGTCTGCATCAAATGGAACTCTTCCTGTTACCATTTCGTACATAACTACCCCTAGAGAGTATAAATCTGATTTTGCATCTGTATATCCCCCTCTTGCATGTTCTGGTGAAAAATAATGTACAGAACCAATTGTAGTTCCAAAAGCTGTTATTGTAGAATTTGAAACTGCTTTTGCAATTCCGAAATCTGTTACTTTAGCAATTCCATCTTCTGTTATAATAATATTATGTGGTTTTATATCTCTATGAATAATATTGTTTTTATGAGCCATTTCTAATGCTGAAGCAATTTGTATTGCTACATTTACTGACCATTTCCATGGAAGCGGTCCTCTTTCTTCTACAATAATTTCTTTTAATGTTTTTCCTCTAATTAGTTCCATTACAATATAATATAAATTATCTTCTGAACCAACATCATAAATAGATACGATATTAGGATGAGTAAGTCTTGCTGCAGATTGTGCTTCAATTTCAAATCTTTTAATAAACTCTTCATCTGTTGTGAACTCATCTTTTAAAATTTTTACAGCTACATTCCTTTTTAATACTTTGTCCTCAGCTCTATATACTGTAGCCATACCTCCATTACCAATTTTTTCAATAAGTTCGTATCTATTCCCTAATATTTTTCCTTCTAAAATCATATTTATCTCTCCTTAATATGTTTAATATGTAGATTGCTTTTTGTCATTATATATTTTTAATTACAATTACGGTAATATTATCATAACCACCATTATCATTTGCTAATTTCACTAATTCTTTAGGAGCTTGTTCTATATCTTTTTTTGCCCATTTAAATATATCTTCTTGTGAAACTAGATTTGTTAATCCATCTGAATTTATAATAATAATATCATCTTTTAAAAATCCTTTTACCATAACATCTGGTTCTACAAAAGCATTACACCCTAGAGCTTTCATTAACATGTTTTTTTGAGGATGATGTGCAGCCTGCTCTTGTGTAATTGTTCCATCTTTTACCAACTTTTGTACATAACTGTGATCTTGTGTTAATTTTCTCATAAAATCTTTTCTAATTCTATATATTCTACTGTCTCCAACATGACCAATAAAGGCTCTATTATTATATATTAAACAAATCTCTAAAGTAGTACCCATTCCTTCTAATTCTGGATCTTCTTTCGATTTTTCATACACAATCATATTTGCATATTCCATACTACTTCCCACTAATTGGATAATACTTTCTTTGTCTTTTGGAATTTCTTTAAAATTGTTTTCTATATAACTTTTAGCTGATTGGATAGCAAGTTTGCTTGCAATTTCGCCACCTTTATATCCACCCATACCGTCTGCTAACATATATAGTTGAACTTCATCTAAAGAATTGGATATATAATAGTAGTCTTGATTAATTTCTCTTACCTTCCCTATATCCGATTTTGCATAAGCCTTTATCATGTTTTCACCTCGTTTTCCTTTTGTTCTTTCTTAAAAATTTATATAACTATACTTGTATCTTTTATATCACAAGTTTATGATTTTTGCAATTAGTTTACTAAAATTTGTTCATTAGGGACGTGCCAAAATGGACAAAAATTGTCAAAAAGGGACAAACCTAAAAAAGCCAATTTGAGTTTCTTCTCAAATTGACTTTTTAAATCATTTTTATATTATCTTTTTTAGTCTATTCCTTTGGGGTTAATTTTAAACAATTTAAGGATTTTAAGTCTCTCCCCAAATTCCCGATTTATTGATTTATTTTTTCAATTCTTCTAAGAACATTTGATTTAACATTTGTGGATTTGCTTTTCCTCTTGTTTCTTTCATGGCTTGTCCTACTAAAAATCCTAATGCTTTATCTTTTCCACCTTTATAATCTGCTACTGATTGTGGGTTTGCTTCTAATACTTTTAATACCACTTCTTTGATTGCGCCTTCGTCAGAAATTTGTACCCATCCTTTTTCGTCTATGATATCTTCTGGATCTCTTGGATGTTCAAACATTTCTACTAATACTTTTTTGGCAATACTTGAGCTTATCGTTCCTTTATCAATTAAGATGATTAATTTTCCTAATTGTTGGCTATCAAATGGAATTTCGATTGGTTCCATTTCTGTTTCATTTAAGATTCTTGATATATCAGATATAATCCAGTTATTAACTGCTTTTGGATTATTACATATTTTGATTGCCCCTTCAAACAAGTCTGATAAATATTTTGAAGATGTAATAATGTTGGCGTCTTTTTCTGATAATCCATATTGTTGTAAATATCTTTCTTTTCTACTTTCTGGTAATTCTGGTAACCCATTTTTGATGTTTTCAATATATTCTTCTGAAAGTTTTATTGCAACTAAGTCTGGGTCTGGGAAGTATCTGTAATCTTGTGCATCTTCTTTATCTCTCATTGGGAATGTTTTTCCTGATACATCATCCCATCTTAATGTTTCTTGTTCTACTTCTCCACCATCTTCAATGACATCAATTTGTCTATCTATTTCATATTCAATCGCTCTTGTGATACTTCTAAAAGAGTTCATGTTTTTCATTTCTGTACGAGTTCCTAACTTTTGATCTCCTTTTTTTCTAACAGATACATTGACGTCTGCTCTAAAAGACCCTTCTTGCATTTTACAGTCAGATACTTCAATATATTCTAATATAGATTTTAGCTTTCTTAAATATGCTTCTACTTCTTCACTACCTCTTAAATCTGGCTCTGAAACAATTTCGATTAGTGGTACCCCTGCTCTATTTAAGTCTACTAAGCTTCCTCCTGCAAATTCATCATGATTTAATTTTCCCGCATCTTCCTCTATATGAATTCTCGTTAATCTTATTTTTTTCTTTCCTTCTTTTGTATCAATTTCTACATATCCATGCTCACATAATGGTCTATCATATTGTGAAATTTGATATGCTTTTGGTAAGTCTGGATAAAAATAGTTTTTTCTATCATTTTTACTATTTCTAGATATCTCACAATTTGTTGCTAATCCTGCTTTTACAGCATATTCTACAACTTTTTCATTTAATACTGGTAGTGTTCCTGGCATCGCCATACAAATTGGACAAGTTTGTGTATTAGGAGCTGCTCCAAATTTTGTTGGACATGAACAAAATATTTTTGTTTTCGTGGAAAGCTCTGCATGCACTTCTAGTCCTATAATTACTTCATAATCTTCTCTAGACATTTATCTTCCTCCTCTTCTTATATTTGTGAAATACTGCAAAACAGTTTTCACATCTGTACATTGAAATCTTTAATTTCGTTAACATACGCCTTTTTTATTTCTTAAATTCTGGTTGATAGTTTTCTCTAAATTTCAAATCTTGCTCAAATGTATAAGCTGCATTTAAGATGGTTTCTTCACAGAATTTGTTTCCAATTAATTGCATTCCAATTGGCATTCCTTCTTTATCAACACCACATGGAATAGAAATTCCTGGAAGTCCTGCAATATTTACTGAAACTGTACAAATATCTGCTAAATACATTTCTAATGGGTTATTAGATTTAGAACCAATATCAAATGCTACTGTTGGTGATGTTGGTGCTAAAATCACATCATATTTTTCAAACGCTTTATTAAATTCATTCATAACCAATGTACGCACTTGTTGTGCTTTTTTGTAATAAGCATCATAATATCCTGATGATAACACATACGTTCCAAGGATAATTCTTCTTTTTACCTCTGGTCCAAATCCTTCACTTCTTGATTTTTTATACAATTCTTTTAAGTTTTTAAATTCTCCTGTTCTATAGGTATATCTGATTCCATCAAATCTTCCTAAGTTTGAACTAGCTTCAGCACAGGCAATAATGTAATAAGATGCTAAAGAATATTTTGCAATGTCTAATGAGAATTCTTCAATTTCTGCTCCTAATTTTTTATATCTATCAATTGCCTCATATAATTTTGCTTTTACTTCTTCATTGATTCCTTCTGCATAAAATTCTTTTGGAACACCAATTTTTAATCCTTTTACATCACCTTTCAAGCAAACTGTATAATCTTTTTCTTCTCTATCTACTGATGTTGTATCTTTTTTATCATGACCTGCAATGACATTTAATAACATAGCAGAATCTCTAACATCTTTTGTGATTGGACCAATTTGGTCTAATGATGATGCAAAGGCTACCAATCCATATCTTGATACCAATCCATACGTTGGTTTTAAACCTACAACACCGCAAAAACTTGCTGGTTCTCTAATAGATCCACCTGTATCACTACCCAATGCCCATGGTACCATGTTCGCAGCTACGGCTGCTGCACTTCCTCCTGAAGAACCACCAGGTACTTTATTTAAATTCCATGGATTTTTTGTTGGATAGAAATAGGAATATTCTGTTGAACCTCCCATAGCAAATTCATCCATATTTAATTTTCCAAGATTAATCATACCTTCTTGATTAACTTTTTCCATAACTGTTGCATCATATGGTGATACAAAGTTTTCTAACATTTTAGAACTACAGGTTGTTTTTACACCTTTTGTGCAGATATTATCTTTGATTCCTATTGGAATTCCTGCAAATTCTCCTTTTACTTCACCTTTATCTATTTTTTCTTGCATTTCTTCTGCTTTTTTATTAGCCTCTTCTGCTAATACTGTTACAAAAGCTTGTACATCTTTTTCTTTTTCAGTAATTCTATCTGTATATGCTTTTGTAATGTCTTTTATTGTTAATTCTTTACTTTTTAACTTTTCTTGTAATTCGTGAACGGTTAATTCTGTAATTTCCATGCAATACGCCTCCTCTTTAAATTATTTTTATTTCATAGTTTCCTTATAGCTTTCTATTTTTTGATATAGGTGTGGCCAAGAATATACTCTTTCTATATTTTCATTTTCGAAATCTTTATTAACAATTGTATCCATCATATATGTTTTAATTTCTGCATTTGCCATTTGTGTACAATTCTTTATACTATCATCGATAAATATATCTATTTCATTTTCTTGTGCCACAATGACTTTATTTTGAGAATTTAATATTAATTTATCATATGGTATCTTATACTTTTCTAACCATTCTTTGGTTAATTTCTCTACATCAAATTTATCTGATAAAAATCTTGCGGTAATTAAATATATACTATCTCCATTTTCTTTTAATTTTTTTATATTCTCTACCGCATACATTTTGGGCTGTACATTTAATACTGTCTTTTCATAATATTTCTCTAAAAATTCTTTATCCTCTTTTTGATTCCAATTATGAAACTCTGTACAATACATATGTGTAATACAATTTCTATCAACATTTTTTATTTCTTTTCTAATATCATTAATTGTATAGTTTTGTGCATAATTGAATAACACATCATATGTATTGGCTATTGTATCATCTATATCAATTCCTATATTCATAAAATTTCTCCCAATATTTTTCTAAAAATTACTAATTAATTACTTTTGGTATTTTAAACATATTTTGTTCTTCACTTGGTGCATTCATAAATAATGCCTTATTATCTTTAAATACCTCAACCTCATCTTTTCTAAATACATTTTTTGCTTCGTTTGCGCCTATTGTAATATCTAAATTTTCTGTATTTGCATTATTTACAATATTCGCAAAATCTAAAATTTCTTGTAAATTGTCCAAATATTGTTGAACTTCATGTTCTTCCAATGTTAAATTGGCTAAATTTGCAATGTGCAAAATTTCTTCTTTACTTACTTGCATATTATCATCTCCTACATTTAATTTGGTTCCTATTATATAATGAAAAAAACAAAAAAACAAGTCAAAATGACTTGTTTTCCATATTTTTCAATATTTATAGATCTTAAATTGCTCTTGCCTTTACAATTACCCTTTGCTTACTATCATCTGTACAAGTAATTAATGTAATTTCTCTTTTACCATTTGTGTTTTGAGAAGTACAACTTACATCTGTTGGCTCAACAATATATTTGTCATATACTTCATAACTTACTGTACTATTGTCTGCAAAATTTGTTATTTGTATGATATCTCCATTTACCAAAGTTGGTACTTTACTAAAAAATCTTGTATTTCTATAATTATGTCCTACAATACAATAATTTCCTACTGTATTAATATCTGGTCCATGGAATTTAACTGGTGACATTTTCAGTAATTCTTCTGTTTCTGCTTCTGAATCTGTTTCCCCATCTAATATACCATATTCGATTCCTAACTTCGGAATTGCTATTTTCCCATCTGTTACATATGTAAATCCTGACTGTGATTGTTGTTTTGTTTTTGTATTTTGATTTGTTTCTGCCATAGCTACTGGCGTTTCAGTCCCATCATCTATTGTATCATTTAGCACAGCAATCAAAACATCACTATCTACTACTGTATCATCTTCTTGTCCTTGTTCGGCATTTGCCAAAATATCTTGAGACATAGCTTCTGCTTTGTCTCTATCATATGCTGCATATATGTATACAGATATTAGAATAATTAAGAAAAATACAGATACTATGAAATTTGCTTTATATACTTTTTTCTTCCTTTTTAATTCAGGTGTTATATATAATTTTTTCGTTACTAATATTTGATTCATAAACCTCTCCATTTTATAATAAACTTTCTATCATATTATAACATGAAAAGAATGAAATTTAAATATCTTTATTGAAATTTTTTTTATTTCATTATATAATAAAATATATGCGGGTATAATTTAGTGGTAGAATGTCATGCTTCCGACCTGATAGCGTGGGTTCGATTCCCACTACCCGCTCCAAACAAAAACTTACGAATTTTATAGTTCGTAAGTTTTATTTTATTTAAAATGATGTTCTATATTTATAATATTTGCTGTTTGTTTTTCATGAATTAAAAGGACATATTAGCCTAAAAAATCTACACTTCTCTCAAAATATTGTAAATAAAAAAATGATATGATATAATTTATACTGTAAATATGAATTTTAAGGTGAATGATTATGAGTAAAGAAAATGAAAAAACATTAGAAGTCTATAAAGAAAAAGCACATTTATATTTATCTAATAGTATTGAACATGATAAACTTGATCCAAAAAGAGCCAAACAGAAACGTGAAAAATTAGAAAAATTAATTACATCAAATTTTTCATTATTACCAAAACATGCGAAAGTTTTTGAAATCGGTTCTGGAGATGGAGCAAATGCAAAATTTATTCAAAGTTTAGGGTTAGATATAACAGCAAGTGATACAGCTGACGACTTTATAAAAGCTACTCAAAATCAAGGATTGAAAACAATTAAGTTTAATGCCCTAAAAGATTCTTTTTCAGAAAAATATTGGGCTGTTTTTTGTTGGAGAGTATTTGTTCATTTTACCAAAGAAGATGCTTTAACTATCATACAAAAAGTTTATAATACCCTTGAAGATAATGGAATTTTTATTTTTAATGCAATGAATCGTGAAACAAAAAAAGTTGATAATGAATGGGTAGATTTTGAAGGTGAATATCATATGGGAGCAGAACGTTATTACCATTATTTCTCTCAAAGCGATTTAGACAACATCATTCAAAAAACAAATTTCAAGATAGAAGACTTTCATAAAGATGGCGGAGACAATAATAATAAGTGGTTAGTATATGTATTAAGAAAATAAATATTTAAAGGATACTTATGTTGATCCTTTTCTTTTTTACATGATTAACGAATACATGTGTAATTTTTAGAGAAATTTGTAAAAATATGTACATTCTTGTAAAATTGTGGTACAATATATTACATAATTAAATATTTACTTATTAGAGTAGAAAATAAATCGTTAAGACTTAGTAGACGGGAAGTTGTTACTAAGGCAAAAGTATTTCTATACTTGCGTATCTATTTTCGCATTCCGCTAATAAAGATTTGAAGGATTGACTCCTATTCTTTTAATGCGGAAATTAAATAGAAGGGAGATTTTTTTATGCGTAAAAACAAAAAAATTATTTTAGCTGCTATTTTATTAGCTTTGCTTATTATTTTATCAAGATTTTTCATTATTTCAACACCGATTATGAAAATCAGTTTCACTTTTGTTGCCATTGCCTTATGTGCTACTTGGCTTGGACCTAAGTGGGCTGTCCTTATCACTGTTGTAGAAGATTTAATCGGTGCTACTTTATTCCCATCAGGAAGCTTTTTTATTGGATATACCATAAGTGCTGGATTAACTGGTTTAATTTATGGATTATTACTATACAAAAAGGAACCAGATTCTTTGACAAATAAACAGTATATTATTCGCGTAATCATTGCTGTTCTTTTAGTTACTTTTGTTGTTCATACAGGATTAAATACTTTATGGACAAGCATTACATCTGGAAAAGCATTCATGATACTAATATTGCCTAGACTTACAAAACAACTTATCATGATCCCTATCCAAATAATTGTTATTTTATTTATAGAAAAACTATTAAGAAAACCTTTTAATAAATATATAAGGAGTAGCGATAACGATGATTAACATAGAAAATGTATCTTTCAAATATAAAAATAGTGATTATATCTTAAAAAACATAAACTTTTCTGTAAACGATGGTGAAATTATCGCCATTGTTGGAAAGAATGGTTCAGGAAAATCTACTCTTGGAAGATTAATTGGCGGTATTACTAAATTAAAAGAAGGTACTATAACAATTGATAATATCAATACAGCTAAAGATATCAAAGCCATTAGAGAAAAGGTAGGCATTGTTTTTCAAAACCCTGAAAATCAGATTATCTTTAATAATATTTATGATGAACTTTCTTTTTTTCTTAGAAATTTAGAAAAATCTGAAATTGAAAATCGAATAACTGACTCTTTAAAACAAGTAGATATGTGTGATTTTAAAGATAAAGATTTATACGCTTTATCACTTGGACAAAAGCAAAGAATTATGATTGCAGAAATCTTGGCTAAAAATCCAAAATACATTATTTTAGATGAGCCAACCACGATGATTGATAGCTATGGAAAAGAGAAAATACATGATATCATTTTAGACTTAAAACAGAAAGGATATACGATTATTTGTATTACCAATTTGTCAGATGAAATTTTATTAGCTGATAGAACTTTGATTTTAGATAATGGAGAAATTGTAGCTGAAATAAAGAAAGAAGAATTAATTGATAAACATGATATTTTAGAAAAATATGGTATTAAAATTCCAACTTTGCTAAGTATTTTAGTAGCATTAAAAAGAAAAGATATTGATTTACATGTTGCTGATTTTTCAGTAGCAGAACTTACAAGTGCCATCAAAGAAAAATTGGATACAGAAAGGAAATCTATATGAAAGATGTTCTTAAATTTTTAATTTTTATTATATATGCTACCACTGTATTTTTCTTACCAAATCATATTTACATTTTAATATGTCTAATCATAAACCTAGCCATTATATTATTGTGTAAACTGAGTATTAAAAAAGCATTTTTTAATACATTTAAAATTGTTCCTTTTATCCTTTTTACATTTATCATTAATCTATTCTTAGATAGTTTTATGTTTGCTTTATGGATAGGAATTAAATTGATCATTGTTTGTAACACAACATTTATATATTCTCAAACAACCACTGTTGCAAACTTAGCAAAAACAATTCGATTACTATGTACTCCTTTAAAACTTTTCAAAGTGAATACAGAGGAAATTGAAATAATGGTATGCATTTCTCTATCACTACTTCCTGCCATTAAAAATGATTTAACAGAAGTAAAAAATGCTTGTAAAGCTAAAAATATAGATATCAATCTAAAAAATGCAAAATATATTTTATCTAAATTTCTATTATCTTTAATAAGAAGAGTTAATCAAATTGATGAAGCTATGATAGAAAAAGGATGTGACTATTAAATCATTAATAGTCACTTCTTCTTTCTATTTTTTCTATTTTATTTCTTTAAATCCATTTCTACTCCATAGCCAAAGAGGCGTATGCATATCAATAGGAGTATATTTTGTATTTTTTAATACCTCTTTCCATTTTTCTATGACAATCAGTTGCACTTTATTTGACTGCATTTCCTCTTCTGTTATTAATCCTAACTTGTATGTAGCCTGGCATACATGTGTATCTGGAGCTACCGTTAACTGTTCCATATTTATATAATTTCTATCTGTATATTGATAGATTACATACAACCAATAATTACATATTTTATTTCCTGATAAATAAGGAAACTTTTTCTTATTTTGTATCTGCACATAATTTCTTATTTTATCTACATCATTATTCATTTCATCAAAGAGCTTTCTAATATCTCCTTGAAATAACTCTACAAATGTATTACATAATGATATCCATATTTCTGTTTGTTTTTGCTTTTGTAATGCTACTTTATATTTTATTAAAGCCTTTTGAACTTTATCAAAATCTGTTTGTAGAACTTTTTTGGGGTAAAAAACAAAGTTTGTTTCTTTATCCTCATAAGTTTTTAATGCACTTTCCCATAATGTATATGAATTTCGTTGATAATTTAGTGCCATTGGTAACGTAAAATACATATAATTTTGAAGGCTAGATTTTGGAAGAGCTGGATTGCTATCTTCTGGCATAACTTCTCCACCTAATTCTCCCTTTTGATACATTTCAATTAATCTCTCTATTTCTTCTAAAATTTGTTGTTTTTTCATAATCTTCTCCGTTTTCTTATTTCATTTATCTCATTATACTATATTTTTATTATTTTTACTATATAAAAAAGACTATGCTTTCAAACATAATCTTTTACATGTTTATATTTTTTAATTTAATTTCTTTTTCCTTTAAGTAAGTCAATATTCCACTTTCTGATTGAAAATGAAACTTTAATTTATAGCTACATAACATCTGATACTTTTTACCAAATTGTTTATTAATTTCATTTTTTCCATATTTACCATCACCAATAATAGGATATCCTATATGAGCTAAATGTGCTCTGATTTGATGTGTCCTTCCCGTTTCAATTTCAACATCCAATAAAGCGGTATTGTCTTTTCTTTTTTCTAGCACAGTATATTTTGTAATGATTTTTTGATATCCTTTTTTGAAAGTATCACTAATATATACCTGTGATTTTTTATTATCTTTAAATAAATAAGCTTCTAATCTTTTTTCTTTTTTGTTTGGAATTCCATATACCAATGCTAGATAGTGTTTTTCAATTTCATGTTCTTTAAACTTTTTTAGTAAAATTTCTAATGCTTCTTCATTTTTAGCAAAGATAACCAATCCCGTTGTATTTCTATCAATTCTATGACACGGCTGTGGTTTAAATTCACAATTTGTATACTGTTTGTGGATGATTTCTGTCAAGGAATTTTTTCCAGTTACCTCAATATTTACTGGTTTATTGATTACCAATATATTTTCGTCTTCATAAACAATATCTAAATTTCTCTGTATATCTTCTAATTCTTTCGGAAGATATACCTCTATCCTATCATTTTCGTATATAGAGATATCTTTATTTATCCTTTTTCCATTTACTTTTATATCTTTTTTTCTTAATAATTTACAAAATGTAGGATAGTTTACATTTGGTAATTCTTCTAATATCACTTTATTTAATTTCTTTTCATGGTATTTTTTATTTACAATTATTTCTTTCATCATATTATGATTATATCGTATTTTTAATATTGAAACAAGCTAGATTCTATGATTTTCTCATATTTTTCAAAATTTGGTTCATAGTTTTCTATCATTCTATAAAAATATTTTGAATGTGTTTTATATTTTAAATGACAATATTCATGTAATACAATAAAATCAATAACGTCTCTATGAAACATAACAATTTTAGGATTAATTGTGATTTTTCCATCAACACATCTTCCAATTTCTTTTTTCATATTTTTGATTTCATAATCTTCAGGTGCAAATCCTAACATTAATCTTGTTTTTTCCATTGCTCTTTCCACTTCTACTTTTGCTATTTGTTCGTACATTTTATCAATTGCTAAATCTAAAATCTCTTGATTGTTGTCTTTTTTATAGCGATTAGGAAGTGATATTTTGATTAATTGATTTTCTACATTTAATTCAGGTACTTTTACATTTTTGTACACGATTTTTACTTTGTAATCAGTTCCTAAGACTGGTACAGGATGTCTCTCTAATGTAGTATTTATACTGTTTTTTATACGAATTTGTTTTTTTACTTTATACATAAATATCACTCCTATTCTTGAATTTTTGTTTTGCAAATTATTGTTCGCTTTTGTTGTTCTTATTTTATATTTTATTTTCTACTTTGTCAATACTTTTTATAAAAAAATATAAAATTTTTGTTCGCATTTTATCTAACCTTGATTTCACAGTATTTTCAAGGATTTATTTAATATTTTTGTTTTTTATTATATATCTTTTAAACTCTGGAAAGCTTAATGGTTTTGAATAAATATACCCTTGTAGTAAATCACATTTTTTTTCTGTTAAATATTTTACTTGTTCGCTTTTTTCTACTCCTTCTGCTACTGTTTTCAAATTTAATTTTTTGCTAATTAATAAAATTATTTCTAAAAGATTGATAGCATTGTTTTTCTCATCTATTTTATCTATAAATGTTTTATCAATTTTTAAAGTGTCTATTGGTAACATTTCTAACATATTTAAGGAAGAATATCCTGTTCCAAAATCATCTATTGCTATACCAAATCCTTTTTCTTTTATTTTCTCTAATTTTTCCTTCATATTTATATTGTCGTCTGTTGTCGTTCTTTCCGTTATTTCTATTTGAATTTCATTTGGTTTTACATTATATTTCTTATTAAATTTCATATACTTTATTAAAAAATCTCTTTCTAATAAGCTCTCCTTTGATATATTTACTGAAATTTTAGGAATTTCAGTAAATTCTTTTTTCATTTCTTGTATATTCTCACATACCTTTTCATAAATATATTCATCTAATTTTATAATAAAATAATTTTTTTCAAATATAGGAATAAATTCGCTTGGAGATATTTTATTTTGCTCTTTTTTCCATCTAACTAGTGCTTCTGCTCCTTCCATTTTTTCTGTTTTTGGACTGATTTGTGGTTGATAATATATTTCAAATTCTTTATTTTTTATTGCCTCTTCCATCATATTCTCTATTTCACTTTCTCTTATCATTTTTTGTTCAAATTCTTCTGTAAATACACCATATGGCACATGATATTTTCCTTTTATACTATCATGTGCCATAATTGCTTTATCTATGATACTTTGCACATCTCTCTCATCTTTATCGCAAATATATACTCCCATAGAGATTCGCAAATTATACCATATGTTTCCTATATTAATTCGTGATATCGTGCTATTTAATCTATCTGTTATATTTTCTACATCTACTTCCCCTACTAAAAAAATTCCAAAAACATCATTTGCTAATCGGCAAACAATATCTGTTTTTCTAATAGAATGTTTTATTTCTTCTCCTACTCGTTTTAATAATGCATTTCCTTTTTTATGCCCATATTTTTTATTAAATGTTTTAAACTTATCTATGTCTAAGATAATCATTGTTTTTTTATCATTCATTTCTAATTTTTCTTTTGTTCTTGCTAAATAGGCATTATAATTTCCTAAACCTGTTATTGGGTCAATATATGCTAACTCTAAAAGTCGATTTCTTTTTTCTATTCTTAATTTCTTATATTTTCTATTCACAACTTATCTCCTATTTTATTTTTTTATAATTTATATATTTTAGTATGTGTTATAAATAGAAATTTATGAAAAAAAAAGAAAACATCTTTTTTTTGACGTTCTCTTTCAATTATATATTTCTCTTCTATGTCCTATTTCCAATACTAGCACTATGATTTCTTTATCTTGTATTTCACATATAACTCTATAATCTCCTATACGATATCTCCATTGTCCTGACTTGTTTTCGACTAGTCCTTTTCCATGAAGTCTGGGATTTTCACAATTTTGAATGTTCTTTTCTAACCATCCAATGATAAGTGCTGCTATATGTTTATCTAGTTTTTTTAATTGTTTTTTTGCTCTTTCTGTAAATATTACTTTATATTGCATTATAATCCCAACTCCTCTTTTACTTCATCCATTGTATATGTTTTAGGATTTTTCTTATATTCTTTTATTGCTTTATTATAAGATTTTAAGTCATATTCGTCTTCTATTTTTTCTAATACAGCATTTCGTATTAAATCAGATAAAGAAATATTGTTCATGTCTGCATATGCTTTTATTAATTTTGAGTCTTCTTCATTTAATCTTACTGAAATTGTCATATCTATCAACTCCCTTCTGTAATCATTGTACTACATTGTATTACATTTGTCAATATTATTATATTATTATTTCCATTAAATTGTGATAATATTCGAAATATAATTAAAGTTAAGATTTCCATAAATTTTGTGGGACAAATCTCGCTTCGTGAGAACTTTTCTCTACTTTTCTAATTTAACTATATATATTTAAGTTCTCGAAGAAGCGTAAAGATTTGTCGACGCGAAAAATTGCATAGCAATTTTTCTGTGCAACGTTGTTTTTTTTATTGTATAGGAAAAGCAATTTTTCCTATACAATAAAAAACTGCTGACAAAATATTGTTATATACTTTGTCAACAGTCTAGGGCTAATAGGCAGACTAATTACCTATGCCATGTTATTCTTCCCAACTATCACCATAATCGTGATAGCTTTCATTATCTTCTTCGACTTCATATGCATTAGCAATATGCATCAATGTTCGACAACCAGTGTCGTCATTTTTGACTTCCATATATGCTACGTACAAGTTTCCAAAAGTAACTTTCTTGAGTTTCTTATCAAAGTCATTTATTGCTTTCATTTTCGTCTCTCCGTCATTGAAATCACGATAATCCATAACAGTAATATAAATAGAATTTATATCTACAGTTACAGTTTCTTCAAGTTCGTAGTCGGGAGCACATTCAATAAACATCTGATAGTAGTGCAAAATAAGCTCCTCTAAATCTTGTTTCCGTACTTTTTTCATAGATAAACCTCCTTAAGATTCATAAAAAGTACCATTTTAAGTATTAGTCACTTAAAATTTTCATGCCTTTAAGTTTCAGATACATTTTAGCATAATTTTATGTAAATATCAATTCATTTCTGACATTTATTACTTTTTTGCCATAAAGAAAACAGACCTTAGAATAACTTTCATAAGCTTATTCTTTGAGGTCTGTCCCTTTTGGTATCATTTTGGAACGATTTAGCACGTCCCTATTAGACTATTTCATTGCTTCTTCTACTGCAACAGCTACAGCTACTGATGCTCCAACCATTGGGTTGTTACCCATTCCGATTAATCCCATCATTTCAACGTGTGCTGGTACTGATGAACTTCCTGCGAATTGTGCATCTGAGTGCATTCTTCCCATTGTATCTGTCATACCATATGATGCTGGTCCTGCTGCCATATTGTCTGGGTGTAATGTTCTTCCTGTTCCACCACCTGATGCTACTGAGAAGTATTTCTTTCCTGCTGCTAATCTTTCTTTTTTGTATGTTCCTGCAACTGGATGTTGGAATCTTGTTGGGTTTGTTGAGTTACCTGTAATTGATACATCAACATCTTCCATCCACATGATAGCTACACCTTCTCTAACATCATTTGCACCATAACATCTAACTTTACTTCTTTCTCCATCTGAGTATTTAATTTCTTCTACTACTTTTACTTTTCCTGTGAAGAAATCAAAATCTGTTTTTACATATGTAAATCCATTAATTCTTGAAATAACTTGTGCTGCATCTTTTCCAAGTCCATTTAAGATAACTCTTAATGGTTCTTTTCTTACTTTGTTTGCTGATTTTGCAATTCCGATTGCTCCTTCAGCTGCTGCAAAACTTTCATGTCCTGCTAAGAATGCAAAACATTTTGTATCTTCTGATAATAGCATTGATGCTAAGTTTCCATGTCCTAATCCAACTTTTCTATCATCTGCAACTGAACCTGGGATACAGAATGCTTGTAATCCTTCTCCAATTGCTTTTGCTGCATCTGCTGCTTTTGTGCAACCTTTTTTAACAGCGATTGCTGCTCCTAATGTATATGCCCAAGCTGCATTCTCAAAACAGATTGGTTGTACTCCTTTTACAATTTCATATGGATTAAATCCTTTGTCTGTACATATTTTTAATGCATCTTCAAAGTCCTTTATTCCGTATTTTTCCATTACTGGTTTTATTTGATCTATTCTTCTTTCATAACTTTCAAATGTTACTGCCATTTTATTTCCTCCTTATTTCTTATAAATTCATACATTGTTTCAAGCGAAGCAAAACAGTTCGCTTTTCATTCGTTTTTACTCGAAAATTAATTAAAATTAATAAGATGTGCATTTTTCATAAATATAGACAAACTGAAGGTGTACTTTTGTACATCGAAGTTTGGATATTTTATGAAAAATGTGCAGATTGCTGATTTTAATTAATTTTGTCTTGGGTCAATCTTCTTAACAGCCTCATCAAATCTTCCATATGTACCAGAAGCTTTTTCAATAGCCTCCATTGGATCTATTCCTTTTTTAATATTATCCATCATTTTTCCCATATGAACATATTTGTATCCAATGATTTGGTCATCTTTATCTAATCCTAATTCCACAATGTAACCTTCTGTTAATTGTAAATATCTAGGTCCTTTTAATGTACTTGAATAAATTGTTCCAACTTGTGATGTATGACCTTTTCCTAAATCTTCAAGTCCTGCTCCTACTGGAAGTCCTCCTTCTGAGAAAGCTGTTTGTGTTCTTCCATATACAATTTGTAAGAATAATTCTCTCATAGCAGTATTGATAGCATCACAAACTAAATCTGTATTTAATGCTTCTAATATTGTTTTTCCTGTTAAGATTTCTCCAGCCATAGCTGCTGAATGTGTCATTCCTGAACATCCAATCGTTTCAATTAATGCTTCTTGAATGATACCATCTTTTACATTTAAAGTTAATTTACATGCGCCTTGTTGTGGTGCACACCATCCAATACCATGTGTTAAACCTGATATATCTTTTATTTCTTTTGCTTTTACCCATTTTCCTTCTTCTGGAATTGGTGCTGGTCCATGGTCTACTCCTTTTTTTACAACACACATTTCTTCTAATTCTTTTGAATAAATCATTTTCATTGCTCCTTTCAATACTTGATTTGTATATATCTTTTTAGGTAAATTACCTAAATTTAAAAACATTTCTACTCTCCATCTTCTTCATCTTCTGAAAATAATATTTGATTTCGAATTGGTCTATTTGTTTTTTTCTTTTCTGTTTCCGTTTTTGTATTACTATTTTTTCTTTTACTTATTTCTTCTTGTATTTTTCTCATTTTTTCTCTTCTAATTTCATCTTGTGTTTTTGAAATAGTCTCTTGTGATGCCTTTCTAACGATGTCCTGTTCTGTCTTATCTGTTTTTATGTGATTTTTATTATTTTTTATATTTAGAATGTTTCTACTACTTTTTATAATATATTGTTCTGCTGATTTATTATCATGACTCCACATAGTCTCTTGTTTTTTTCTAATATTCGCATCCCAATTATTTTCTATCTTATGACTATGAATTTGATTATATTTTCTGTCTATTCCAATTGTTTGTATATCATCTTCTCTAATATAACCATCATTTTCTATTTCATTTTCTTGAGTATTATATTCTATAATATTTTTCGTATCTTGTTCTATATAAATACCTGCATTGTATTCTTCTGTTTCTGTCAAAGTTCTAGCTCCATTAAAATATCGAAATAATATGTCTTTATCTTTTTTAGAAACCTGTTCTGGTCCAATTCCTAAATATTTATATCTCCAAATCACATGACGTTCATAACTATTAAAAGCATTATTTATTAAATCTTCATAACTGTATTCTGCCTTAAATTTCATATTGGTTATAGATATTGTTAGATTGCTCCACATTTCATTCTGTTCAGTTGCAGATTTTTTAAATGTTTCTCTTAATCGTTTTATATCATCATATATTTTTTCAACCAAGTCCAAATATTGCTTTTCATCTATATTAAATTTACTTGGTACTTCATAGACATTAACAGGATTTTTTCTAAATATTCCTTTAGGAATATAATAGAAAAATAATTCTCCTGTTGGCTCTTTTTTACCATTTTCTATGACGGAACTATATAAATATATGGATTCCCATTTTTCTGGTATTAAATATAGTAATTTTCTTTGTATTTCTTCATATATTTCTTTTATCTGTTTTGTGTGATTTAACATATCCTTTTATTCCTTATCTAATAAACTTTCTCCTGTCATTTCCTCTGGTTTGTCTAAATGCATTAGATCAAGCATAGTTGGTGCTAAATCTGCTAATTTTCCACCTGATTTTAATTTTAATGTTGTATCTGGTGTTACTAATATAATTGGTACAGGATTTGTTGTATGTGCTGTATGAGGTTCTCCTGTTTTGTAATCTATCATTTGTTCTGCATTTCCATGGTCTGCTGTAATAATTAAATTACCTTGTTTTTCTTCTACTAAACTGACTACCTTTCCAACACATTCATCTACAGTTTCAACTGCTTTAATTGCAGCATCTAAGCTTCCTGTATGTCCTACCATATCTGTGTTTGCATAGTTTAATATGATACTATCATATTTGTCACTTTTTATCGCTTCTAATACTTTATCTGTTACTTCATATGCACTCATTTCTGGTTTCATATCATAAGTTTCTACTTTTGGAGATGGTACTAATATTCTATCTTCTCCTGGATATTGTTTTTCTTCTCCACCATTAAAGAAGAACGTAACATGTGCATATTTTTCTGTTTCTGCAATTCTTAATTGTGTATAGCCTAATTTACTAATATATTCTCCAAATGTATTGTGTAATGGTTCTTTTTTGAATGCAATATGAACATTTGGCATAGTTTCATCATAACTTGTAAAACATACATAATATAGATTTAAGTCTTTTTTTGTTTCAAACCCATCAAATTCTGGGTCTACTAATGCTCTTGTAATTTCTCTTGCTCTATCTGGTCTAAAGTTAAAGAAAATAACAGAATCATTTTTCTCTATTTTTGCAATTGGTTCTTCTCCATTGCAAATAACAGTTGGTTCAACAAATTCATCAAATACTTCTTTTTGATAAGAATCTTCAATTGCTTTTACAGCGCTTCTAGCTTTGATTCCTTCACCATTTACAAGGGCATTATAGCATTTTTGAACTCTTTCCCATCTTTTATCTCTGTCCATGCTATAGAATCTACCAGATAAACTTGCAATTTTTCCTACATTTTTTTCTTTCATTTTTTCTTCTAGTTTAACAATATATCCTTCAGCAGATGCTGGTGGTGTATCTCTTCCATCTAAGAAACAATGTACATATACATTTTCAAAATCTCTTCTCTTTGCCATTTCTAACAATCCATATAGATGACGATTATGACTATGTACCCCCCCATCTGATACCAATCCTAAAATATGTAGTTTAGAATTGTGTTTTTTACAATTTTCAATTGCTGAAATAAATTCTGGATTTGAGAAGAAATCTCCATCCTCTATCGATTTTGTAATTCTTGTTAATTCTTGATATACAATTCTTCCTGCTCCAATATTGGTATGTCCTACTTCTGAATTTCCCATTTGTCCTTCTGGTAATCCAACATGTAATCCACTTGTATAAATATCTGTATTTGGATATTTTTTCATTAGTCTATCAATATTTGGTGTTTTGGCTAGTTTTATAGCATTTCCATCTTTGTGTGGATTATCTCCAAAACCATCTAATATCATTAGCATTGTTAATTTATCTTTCATAATCTACCATCCTTTTCTCTTAATTTTAAAGTGTTTTTATTGTATATGAAACATAATTTCTTCGTATACAAGGTTACGCCTTATCAAAGTTAACAATCTTTGAAAATTCTTCTGGATCTAAACTTGCACCACCAACTAATCCACCATCTATGTCAGACATGGTGAATAGTTCTTTTGCATTTTTAGATTTTACACTTCCACCATATTGTATTATAACGCTTTCGGCTACATTTTGTCCATATATTTCCTCAATTTTCTTACGGATATCTTTGATTGAGTTGTTTGCATCTTCACTTGTTGCTGTTTTTCCTGTTCCGATTGCCCAAATTGGTTCGTAAGCAATAATTGTATTTTTTACTTGTTCTTCTGTTAATCCATCTAATGCTAATTCTGTTTGTTTAGTGATAATTTCTGCTGTCTTTCCAGCTTCCCTTTCATCTAATGTTTCTCCTACGCATACAATTGGTTTTAATCCATTTGCAAAGGCTGCTTTTATTTTTTTATTGACACTTTCATCTGTTTCATTAAAATATTGTCTTCTTTCTGAATGTCCAATAATCACATACTCTACATTAATTGATTTTAACATTTTTGCTGATACTTCTCCTGTGTAAGCTCCTTTTTCTTCAAAGTGCATATTTTGTGCACCTATTTTGATATTTGTATTTTGTACTGTTAATAAGGCATAAAATAAATCAGTAAATGGAACACATAAAATCACTTCATTTTGTGTTTCACCTACTAATTTTGATAATTCGTCAATATATCTAATTGTCTCATCTGGAAGCATATTCATTTTCCAGTTTCCTGCGATTACTTTTCTTCTCATAAAAAATTCCTCCTTTATATATATAATAATGTTTTAGACTTTCTTTGGTGCATACAACATTATTACACGCCCTTACGGACAGTACCATTGTATAACAAAAGAGAATACTTTTCAAGTATTCTCTTTTGTTTTTTCATATATAATTCTATTTATCCATTAAAGCTTCAATTCCTGGTAATTTTTTTCCTTCTAAGAATTCTAAAGAAGCTCCTCCACCTGTTGAAATATGTGTCATCTTATCTTCTAATCCTGCTTTCTTAACGGCTGCTGCTGAATCGCCACCACCAATGATGGTTGTTGCATCAATTTCTGATAATACTTTTGCAATCGCATTTGTTCCAATAGCAAATTGTTCAAATTCAAATAAACCTAAAGGTCCATTCCATACAACTGTTTTTGCCGTTCTTAATTCATCGCTAAACATCTTGATGGTTTCTGGTCCAATATCAAATCCTTCCCAATCTGCTGGGATTTCTTTATAACTTACAATTTTACTTTCTGTATCTGGTTTAAATTCTTTTCCTACTTTGGTATCTACTGGAAGCATTAATTTAACCCCTTTTTGTTTTGCCTTTTCCATTGCTTCTTTTGCTAAATCCAATTTATCCATTTCACAAATAGAATTTCCAACCTCATATCCTTGTGCTTTGAAGAATGTATATGCCATTCCCCCACCAATCATTAAGGTATCTACTTTTTCTAATAAACTATCAATCACACCAATTTTATCAGAAACTTTGGCACCACCTAAGATAGCAACGAATGGTCTTTCTGGATTATTTACAGCATTTCCTAAGAATTTCAATTCTTTTTCAATTAAGAATCCAGCTACTGCTGGTAAGTAACTTGCAATTCCTGTTGTTGACGCATGTGCTCTATGTGCTGTTCCAAATGCATCATTTACATATATTTCTGCCATTGAAGCTAATTTTTTACTAAATTCTGGGTCATTTTCTGTCTCTTCTTTATGGAATCTTACATTTTCAAGTAATAAGATTTCTCCTTCTTTTAGATTAGCAGCTTTGCTACAAGCATCTTCTCCAATAACGTCTTTTGCCATAATCACTTCTTTTCCTAATAATTTTGATAATTCTTTAGCAACTGGCGCTAATGAAAATTCAGGTTTGAATTCTCCTTTTGGTCTTCCTAAATGAGATGCTAATATTAATTTACAATTTTGTTCTAGCAAATATTTAATGGTCGGTAATGCTGCTACAATTCTTGTATTATCTGTTATATTTTGATGTTCATCCATTGGTACATTAAAGTCACATCTTACAAATACTTTTTTTCCTTTCAAATCAATATCTTTTACTGTTTTCTTATTCATAATGAATCCTCCCTTTCTTTACTGCAACAAATGATATGCAGTTCTCTTTCTCAAGCATTTCTATTGTATAGCATTTTTTTCCAGTTTTCAAGTAGTAAAATCAATAATTTTTATCTCTCGGGCTTTTTTTATTATTATATACAAAAATAACTTCTTTAATCTAAAATTAAAGAAGTTATCTTTTATTATTTATTTAATTTTTCTTATTTTACAGATGCAATATAGCAAGCTAAGTCAACTAATTTGTTTGAATATCCCCATTCATTGTCATACCAAGCTACTAATTTTACAAATGTATCTGTTAACATGATTCCAGCTGAAGCATCGAAGATTGACGTATGTGGATCTGAAACAAAGTCTGAAGAAACTACTGGTTCATCTGTATATTCGATGATTCCTTTGAATTCATTTTCAGAAGCTTCTTTCATAGCTTTACAAATTTCTTCATATGTTGTTGGTTTTGCTAAATTACATGTTAAGTCAACAACTGAAACATCAACTGTTGGTACTCTGAATGACATACCTGTTAATTTTCCATTTAATGATGGAATAACTTTTCCAACTGCTTTTGCTGCTCCTGTTGAAGATGGAATAATATTAGCTGCTGCTGCTCTACCACCTCTCCAATCTTTCTTAGAAGCACCATCAACTGTTTTTTGTGTAGCTGTTGTTGCATGTACTGTTGTCATTAATCCTTCTGTAATACCAAATTTATCATTGATAACTTTAGCAAGTGGTGCTAAACAGTTTGTTGTACATGATGCATTTGATACGATGTTCATTTCTGGTTTATATTCTGTGTTATTAACTCCCATAACAAACATTGGTGCATCTTTTGATGGTGCACTGATAACAACTTGTTTTGCTCCTGCATCTAGGTGTGCTTGTGCTTTTTCCATTGTTGTAAACACACCTGAACACTCTAATACATATTCAACACCTAATTCTCCCCATGGGATATTGTGTGGGTCCATTTCATTATATACTTTTATTTCTTTTCCATTTACTACTAAATTTCCATCTTTTTCTTCGATTGTTCCATTGAATCTTCCGTGTACTGTATCATATTTTGTCATATATGCCATATAGTCTGCTGCAACAAATGGGTCATTTACTGCTACGACCTCTACCCCTTCTTTTGCTAATGCTGCTTGGAATGATAATTTTCCAATTCTTCCAAAACCATTAATTCCTAGTTTTACTGACATAATAATTCCTCCTTTATATTTAAAAGTCTTTGACTTTTATTTTTTAGTCTCTCTCGACCTTTCTTATTCTATACCAAAAAAGAATACTTTTCAAGTATTCTTTTCGTTTTTTCCTATTTTTTCTAATTCATCTCAACTTTTCCAATAATATCATTAATATCATCTATATTACATTTTCTCATATATTCTTCAATTCCCTCAACAACTTTCACGCTTGTATATGGGTCTATAAAGTTTCCAGCACCTATTGAAACAGTTGTTGCACCAGCTAGCATAAATTCGATAGCATCTTCTCCTGATACGATTCCTCCTAATCCCATAATTGGAATATTGACTGCTTGTGCTACTTGATATACCATTCTAACAGCTACTGGTCTGATGGCTGGTCCTGATAGTCCACCTGTATTATTTGCAAGTACTGGTTTTCTTTTATAAATATCAATTTTCATGGCTAACAATGTATTGATTAAAGAAACTGCATCTGCTCCTCCATCTTCTACACCTTTTGCAATTCCTGCGATATCTGTTACATTTGGCGTTAGTTTTACAATTAATGGTTTATCCAATACTTTTCTTACTTCACTTGTTACTTTTTTAACACCTTCATAGGTGTTTCCAAAAGCCATACAACCTTCTTTTACATTTGGACAAGATAAGTTTAATTCTACACCATCAATATCTAAGTTATTTAATATCTTACACAATTCTACATATTCATCAATTGAACTTCCACAAGCATTGACAATGATTTTTGTATCAAATTTTCTTAAAAATGGTAAATCATTATTTGCAAAATATTCTACTCCTGGATTTTGAAGTCCAATACTATTTAACATTCCACTTGGTGTTTCACATACTCTTGATGGTTTGTTTCCACTTTTTGGTTTCAATGATGTTCCTTTTGTAATGATAGCACCTAGTTTTCCCAAATCGAAAAAGTCAGCATATTCTCTTCCATATCCAAATGTACCAGATGCAACGGTTACTGGATTTTTCATTTCAATTCCTGCAAAATTTACTTTTGTTTTCATCTATTTTATTCCCTCCATTCCTTTTTGTTTTATTCGCTCTACTTGCTCTTCTAAATTTATATTTGACATATCCTCTATAAATTTTATTACCTTATCAATATTCAAATATCTTGGTTTTCCTTCTATACAGTTCATATATTTTTTTATATTTTCCATAATCTCTATATGATATTTTTTTAATAATGCTTTATTTAGACAATCATAGTCATAATAAAATCCATGATGTGTTCTTTGTTCTTCCTCTAATTCTTTTCTAAAACAGATATTATAGAAACAATGATCTGTTAGCAAATGCATAAAATATCCTTTCCAGTAATCAGATTTCATATCTACTTTAGTATCTTTTAGAAACACATCTATATAAGTTTGTGTTTCTCCTTTTCCCCATTTCCCATAGTGTGTTGTACTTTTATCAATATCACTATTTTCTAATGAAATGTTATCTGGTGCAATGGAACCTTTTATAAATTCATCTACATCTCTGATTTCCTTTGGATGTTTTTTTGCATATTCTTTTGCTACCGCAATATGTATTGTAAATCCTGGCATTTTCCTTACATCTCCTATATCTGTTTATATTTCTACATCTCTTGCGTTAAATACTGGTCCACCTTTACAAACATGGAAATATTCTGGCGCATCTTTTGGACTTTTAGCTGTTTTTACTGCACAACCTAAACATACACCTAGTCCACATCCCATTTTCTCCTCTAATGATAATTGACATTCAATATTATTTTCAAGTGCATATTTTTGAACCGCTTTTAACATTGGAAGTGGTCCACAAGCATAGATACAATCATAATGCTCTTTTTCCATATCTTCCATTAAATAGTCTATGGCAAATCCTTTATTTTTATAGCTTCCATCATCTGTTGTAATAACTAATTTATCTGTTACTTCTTCAAATTCTTTTTCTAACATAACAAAATCTTGATTTCTAAATCCTAAATAACAATGTACTTCTTTTTTCTCAAGCTTAGCTTCTTTTGAAAGTTCATATAATGGAAATATTCCAATTCCTCCACCAATAACTGCTAGCTTGTTAAATTTATCTGTTTTAAATGTTCCATATCCTAATGGTCCTATAATATCTATTTTATCTCCAACTTCTTTTCTAGATAATAACTCTGTTCCTTTACCTTTTACTTGGAAAATAAATTCTAAGATTCCATTTTTTCTATCCAAATTGTATATACTAATTGGTCTTCTTAAAAATGGTTCTACTTGGTCTGTTACTCTAATTTCTATAAAGTTTCCTGGTTTCGCATCTTCTACGATTTCACTTGCTTTTACACTAAATTTGTAAATACCTTTAATTACTTCTTCTTTTTCTACCAATTTTGCTAATACTTGCTTTGGCATATTATCCCTCCTCTTCTTCATAATGTTTCACAGCATGTTTTGTTGTGATTGTTAAATTTTCTGGTAATGCATGTAAATCAAACCATTGCATATCTGTGTGTTTAGTTGGTTCCATAATTTTAGGCTCCCCTTTTGTGATTCTACACAAAAAGCTTGGAGATACCCAATGTTGATTTTCGTTTTTTACAATGTGGTCACAAATTCCCAATAATTTTTCTACTTTAATTTCTATACCACATTCTTCTTTTACTTCTCTTTTGACAGCATCTTCAAAAGTTTCCATCCATTCTAATTTTCCACCTGGTATACTCCAATAGCCTTTTTCTGGTTCTTTATTTCTTTGTTGTAATAATAATTGTCCTTGTTTATTCATGATAAATGCTCCGGCAGCCTACCCCTATATAATCTTTACCTGGTTTCATCTTTTTTCACCTCTTTAAATTTTAATAAAAATCTCTCCGGTCTGCATATTTCCATTGGAACAATTTTTCCATTCTTTAATATATTTAATTCTACATCAAATTTCTCAAGTCCATCTTGCAATAATTCGCTTTTTTGCATGTATAATGGTATCAATACTTGATTAATTACATTTTCCATCATACTAGTTTTTATTCCTTCAAACCTTCCTGGCATCTTTTCTATAATTTCATATCTTCTTTCTGGATATTCTCCTATTAAAAATTTCATTCTTTCAATAGCTGTTTCACGATATTCATCTTGGTTTATTGTTTTTAGTAAATATTTTTTATGGTTTGAAGGTTTAAAAAACAATAATTCATTCCATGGAATATTCCACGTTTGGTGTTCAGCTTTTCCCTTTGTCAACTCTCTACAGTCAAAACATGGTCCAGTATATCCCATATATACAGTTCCTCCCATTGTAACATCCAGTAGTACCCCTCCTGCCGTATCCACTCTTTCTGCTGTTCCATCTTCTAATTTCATACATAAAAAACTTGGATTCTTATCTTCTTCTATGGCTTTTTCATATATGCTACCACGCTGTTTTTTTCACAGGTTGTCCCAGCAGTTGCTGGAATAGGCTGTCCTAATTTATTGTCTGTTCTGACTGTGACCATTCCTTGAAAATTATCTTTGATTTGTTCCCATTCTTGAATACTATCTACTACATAAAATTGTTTATGGACATATAGATGTGGCAAATATTTTTTGATTAATTTTATTCCTCTTCCTTTTTGTAATCTATCAAAGTATACTTTATCTTTTGGGTTATCAATATTTAAAATCATGATTATCCCCTCTTTTTTATAGCACTATTTAATTCATCTCTCATTCTAATCGCTTCTGCTCTTGTGGCTTTTGCAAACTTCTCTTCTGTATACTTATCTTTCCATAAATCTGACTTATAAGCACACATTAATCCTCTAGAACTATTGACAATTCCTCCTATTCCATTTTCATCAAATCCTAAAGCAATATCTTCTGCTTTTCCACCTTGCGCACCATAACCTGGTATTAAGAAAAATGTATGTGGTGCTACTTTTCTTAGGTCTTGTAATTGTTTTGGATAGGTTGCTCCTACAACTGTTGAAATACTACTATATCCATATTCTCCTCTTAAATCTTTTCCCCATTCTTCCACAAGTTTTGCAACTTTTGTGTATACTTCTTCACCTGTTTCCAATTTTAAATCTTGTAATTCTCCTGAAGATGGATTTGATGTTTTGTCAATAATAAATACACCTTTACCATATTTTTCACAATCTTCTATAAATGGTTTGATTCCATCAATTCCTAGATATGGATTTAAAGTTACAAAATCAACATCATAGATACTTTCTTCTTTTTCTCCTATTTTTGTTTTTCCTAGGAAGGCATTTGAATACGCTTTTGCTGTACTCCCAATATCTCCTCGTTTAATATCTGCTATTACTATCATTCCTTTTTCTTTGGCATATTTACAAGTTTCCTCAAAAGCTTTCATTCCTTGTAATCCATACATTTCATAAAATGCAACATTAGGCTTTACTGCTGGTATAACATCATAAATCTCATCTATTAATGCTTTATTAAATTCTACAATTGCTTTTGCTACCCCTTCTAAGTTTTCTGCATATTTATTCCTTATGCATTCTGGTATCATTTCATATCTAGGGTCTAAACCAATAACCGTTGGGTTATTGGTTTCTTTTATTTTATCAATTAATTTATCCATTGCATTTATCATTTTACTTTCATTCCTTTCTAAAACGCTGTCTTCATATCTACCTGTTGAAATCTCTGATTTCATTAACGTACATCATTCTTATTTTGCTAATTCTTCCCATTCTTTTTCTTTAAAACCTACATATATTTTTCCTTCAGTTATTAATAATGGTCTTTTGATTAGCATACCATCAGATGCTAATAATTTTATTTTTTCTTTATCTGACATAGTTGGTAATTTTTCTTTTAAATTTAATTCTTTATATTTTAATCCGACTTGTATTAAAAAACTTCTTAATCTCATATTCACTTTTATTTATCCAGATTTCCAATTCTTTTTCTGTTGGTGTTTCTAAAACAATGTTTCTATCTTGAAATGCAATATTGTTTTTTTCCAACCATTGTTTTGCCTTTTTACAAGTTGAACATTTTGGATATTCTATAAATATATTTTCCAAAGCAATTCCTCTCTTTCTTTTTCCTTAAACTAATCGTTTTATCAGACCTGTCTTTTTTTATCATTTAACAACTTAAGACTTCTTAAACTATCTCAAAAAAATCCCTAAACAGGTCTGTCCCTTTTGGACAAAAAATGTCCGTTTTGGCACGTCCCCAATCGTTCATCCTTCATATACAACGCTTCCGTTTACGATAGTGTATTTTACTTTTCCTTTTAATGTTTTTCCGATAAATGGGCTGTTTTTTGATTTTGAAACAATCATGTCTTTTGTATATACATATTCTTCATTTGGATCAAATATTGTAATATCTGCCATTTTTCCTGCTTCTATACTTCCTCTTTCATGATCAATATGTAATAATTTTGATGGTGTATATGATGTAAGTCTTACTAGATTTAAGTAATCAATATGTCCTGGTTCTACTAGATTCATAATTTCAGCTGGTAGTGCTGTTTCAAATCCGATAATTCCATTTGGTGCTTTTGATAGTTCTACATTTTTTTCTGATTCTGCATGTGGTGCATGGTCTGTAATGATACAATCAATGGTTCCTTCTTTTAGTCCTTCGATAATGGCTTGTCTATCTTTTTCTTCTCTTAATGGAGGATTCATTTTTGCATTGGTTCCTGATTTTAATACTTCATCTACTGTAAATGTGAAATAGTGTGGACAAGTTTCACAAGTAATTTTTACACCTCTTTTTTTCGCATCTCTTATCATATCTTTACTTGTTTTTGTACTAATGTGACAAATATGTCCTCTGACACCATTTGTTTCTGATATCACGATTTCTCTTGCTGCCATGATTTCTTCTGCTTCTGGCAATACACCTTGTACGCCTAATTGATCTGCTACAGGTCCTGCATTTATTGCACCTGCTGATACAGATTTTTCTTCACAATGTGATGCTACATATGTTCCTAATTTATCTGCTTCTATCATAGCTTGTCTCATCATTCTACTATTAACCACTGGCATACCATCATCTGAAAAGGCAATAGCTCCTGCTTTTTTTAATTCTTCAAAGTTAACTAACTCTTCTCCTTTTTCTCCTTTACTTACAGATGCATATGGTAACACATTACATAAATTGACTCTTTTCGCTTCATTGATGATATATGTTAATGTTTCTACATTGTCTGGTGTTGGCTTTGTATTTGGCATTGGGCAAATAGTTGTAAAACCACCTGCAACAGCACTTTTTGAACCAGTTTCAATTGTTTCTTTGTGTTCTCCTCCTGGTTCTCTTAAATGACAATGTACATCTATCATACCAGGTATGATATTTAAATTTGTACAGTCTATTTCTTTATCTGCTGTCTCGTTAATGTTTTTTTCAACTTTTACAATTTTGTCATCCTCAATAAGAATATCATATTTGTCATTTAGTTTATTTTTATAATCGATTACATGTCCATTTTTTAATAATAATTTCATTTACATATCTTCCTTTCCTGCTTTTTATTGTATGCAAAACATCTGCTTTTATCTTGACTCTATTTAAGATTTTTTCATATTATCTATTTACTTGTTCCTCACAATATTTACATCTATATACCACATGTTCTCTATCTGTTAATTCACAAATATGTGGTAATTCTTGTTCAATAGATGTAATACATCTTGGATTTTTACATTTCACAACATTTACTAATTTTTCTGGAAGTTCTGGATGGAATTTTTCTATAATTTTTCCATCTTTGATTTTGTTTACTGTAATCTTTGGATCTAAATATCCTAATATATCTAAATTGATATCTAAATTTTCATCGATTTTTATAATATCCTTTTTTCCTGTTTTATTACTTTTTGCATTTTTGATAATCGCAACAGATGTATCTAAATCTCCTAAATTTAAGTAATTATATATCTCAAAGCTTTTTCCAGCTTCTATATGGTCTATTACATATCCATTTTTTATACTATCTATATTCATTGACTTCTTTTCCTTTCTTTTTCAAAATCAATTGTTAAACTTTTATATAACAAATTTCATATAATTAAATTTAATTATATTATTTTATCTCTAGTAATTTTAATATTAATGCCATTCTAATAAATTTACCATATTTTGCTTGTTTAAAATAACATGCTCTTGGATCATCATCCACTTCTACTGCTATTTCATTTACTCTTGGTAATGGGTGCATAATACATAAATCTTTTTTAGCATTTTCTAATTTTTCTTCATTTAAGATATAATAATCTTTTAATCTGATATAATCATCTTCATTAAAGAATCTTTCTTGTTGTACCCTTGTCATATACAAAATATCTAACTCTGGCATATATTCTTCCATATTGTTTGTTTCTACATATTCCATATGATTTTTTTCTAATACATCTGTCTTTACATAATCTGGCAATTTTAGTTCATCTGGTGAAATTAATACGATTTTAATATTGCTATATCTTGACATAGCTGTAATTAAAGAATGAACAGTTCTTCCGAATTTTAAATCACCACAGATACCTATTGTTAAATCAGATAATCTGTGTTTCTCACAATGAATCGTTAATAAATCTGTTAATGTTTGTGTTGGATGACAATGGCCTCCATCACCTGCATTAATAATTGGTACTTCAGCTTTCATAGAAGCAACAAATGGGGCACCTTCTTTTGGATGTCTCATAGCGATAATATCTGCATATCCGCCTACCATTCTAACAGTATCTTCAACAGTTTCTCCTTTTGAAGCAGAACTGGTATTAGCAGAAGAAAATCCTAATACATTTCCTCCTAAATCCATCATAGCAGCTTCAAAACTTAATCTTGTTCTTGTACTTGGTTCATAAAATAAAGTTGCTAATTTTTTTCCTTCGCATTTTTTGGCATATTTTTCTTTGTTAGCCATAATGTCTTTTGCTACATTTATAAGTTCGTCAATCTCTTTTACTGATAAATCTTTGATATCAATTAAATGTTTCATGGTTTCCTCCTTTAATTTAATCTCTTAATACTATACAGAAAAACACCTTAAAAGTCAATGAAAATGAAAGAAAAATACAAAAATTGACAAAGGCAAAACAAAATAGGTTCTTTCTTTTTTCTTTATAATTTTTTAGCAATCACTTCATAAACATGCCAAAATTTTATTCTTCCCTTAGCCGTTTGTTTTTTAAATTTCTTTTCTTGAAAATGTATCATTTCAAAGTCTTTGAAAATATCTTCTATCTCGTCTTTATCTACAAATGTTCTATTGATATCTTTACTCCACTCATCTTCTTTGCCTAGAAAATTGCCTACAAAATATCCATTGGGGACAATACTCTTGGTAAACTCATTACAAAACCTTTTAAAATATTGCGGATTGCAAAAATATATACTAAAGTTCGAAACTATCAAATCTACCATATTTCTATCTAATTCAATCTCTTCAAATTTTCCTATCATAAACTCTAATTTCGATGTATCTTCTATCCTATTTTTTATGATATCTATTACAGTTTTTTCTTTATCAATTGCTATTACAGAATAATTCTTTTTCAACAAATAAATCGTATCATTTCCAGAACCACATCCTAAATCAATCGCTTTTTTCATAATACATTCATTATCTAATCCCATTTCGAAAAATTTTTTTACAATTAAACTTGGTCTTTCTAGTGCGGATTTTTTATAGTATTCATCCCATTTTAACATATTTTATCTCCTTTTAATAATTTATAAAAATTCCAAGAGTCATAAACACTCTTGGAATCTTATGCCTTATTTCCAGCATTGTGGATCTGGTGCATAAAAATCTCCCGTAGCACATTTAGCTACTGCCGGACAACCTCTGCAGAATCTTTGCAATTCACAATTAATACATTTCCTAAATTTATCAAACTGCCTATATTCATCTAATTGTTGGCTAAAAAAAATGTCATACAGTGATTGTTCCGGCACTTTTCCTATTAGGCTCTCACACCTTCTACACGCATATACATCTCCATTAGAAAGCACCGTCATATGTGTAATACCACAATGACATCCGTCAAATATAATATCTTGGTCATATGACGTATCAAAAAGTCCTCTTTCATATAAAAACAGTTTCCACAAGTGATCTTTTAAACTAAATCTTGTTCCACAGTCTTTATATTTTTCAAAGACATTCCACATATTTTCCATGAAATCTTTATATTCTTCAGGTGTTACCATGTTTTGCTTATCATCCTCACTTGGACAATATCTAGCAAATGCAAAATTTTTCACCTTAGCTTCAACAATAATTGGTACTAACTCGACTATTTCATTTATATTACTTTTAGAAACTGTCGTCATTATCGTTGAACATATTCCCGCTTGGTTTAAACATTCAATTTTATTAAGTGTAGCATCAAAAGATCCTTTTTTTCTAATAAAATCATGTGTTTCTCTCAATCCATCTAATGACATTTGATAATTATAACATCCAAGCTCTTTTAGTCTTATAGCTATTTTATCATTGAGATGAAATGGATTCCCTAAAATTGAAAATTCTACAGAATTTTCATGTAATAATTCAAGAAATTTCCATATTTGAGAATATAAAAGTGGATCCCCTCCAGTAACTGAAATCATCGGTGTTTTTTCCATTAATTCACAACAATGAAGAAAGTCTTTCAAAATTTTCTCAAGTTCTTCAATAGGTAATTCTGAATTCACCATACTTTTCCCATTGTATATATAGCAATGTTTACACCGTTGGTCACATTTTTCTGTAACGTGCCATTGTAACGCAAAATATGGATTCATAATATCCTCCTTTTCATTAGAAGAGAGTCATTCTGACTCTCTTCTATTATTTTGTTCTCTGCGATATTTAATAACCATCGCAACCACCGCCAGAACCACAGCCACCAACTCCGCAACTGCAAGATGAACAATCTGTTACTGCATATATCTTTTTCTTACTATTCCGTTTCCGATTCAAAACATATTGAGCCGAGCGACCAAAATAGTAATCTGCAGAACTCTTGTTCCAATATGCAGTCCCTTGGATCGTTTTGCTTAATTTTGGCATAAGCTTTACCTCCTTCCACATTCTTATTTATTTAAACATTGAAAAATGTTTAAACCAGTAAGTATCAAAATGTCTAAAATGAAATTTGGTAGATTTTAATCATAAGTCAAAAATACCAACTCACAATTATTCTGCTAAATTTTACTAATTTATATCATTTTTTACATAATTTGTCAATATTCGTTTTTCTAAAGACTATTCTTTACTTGACTTATTCTCCTTTATATATTATCATGTTTCTAGTAATTTTAAGGAGGAATTTTTTATGTCTGATATTATGTCATATTTATTTGAAACAAAAGCTGTAAGATTTTGCGAAGAAAACAAACCATTTTGGTATACATCTGGTAAAATAGGACCATATTTTATCAATACTCATTTTGTTTATGGAAGTGAAAAAGACGCAAGTGAATTATTAGCATTTATTGATGAATGTTTAGCTGATAAAGCTACTTTACCAGAAAAAGTATTTCAAAAGGTATTGAAACAATATAATGAAAATGAGATTTATCATAATGTTATCGATACAATGAAAGATTATATTGTGAAACATATAAATGTTGAAGAAATAGACTATATCTCTGGCGGTGAAAGAAGAGATTGGTTTTTCTCAAATATGATTGCTTATCTTTTGGACAAGCCACATATTTCTATTTATAAAGATTTATCAAGTGTTATTAGTGATAGTAAATTTGAAAAAACAGAAAAAGTTACTAATCTTGAAGGTAAAAAAGTATTACATATTGCTGATTTAGTAACTGTTGCTTCTAGCTATATTAGAGCTTGGATACCTGCTATTAAAAACATCGGTGGACAAATGTGTTGGTCTTGTGTTGTGGTTGATCGTATGCAAGGTGGAAAAGAGAAAATTGAGGCAGAAGGTGTAAAAGCTTATTCTTTAGTGAATGTTGATAACACACTATTTGAAACCGCTTATAAAAATAAGATTATTAATGAAAATCAATTAGAAATGCTAGAAAAATTCTTCGAAAATCCTGATGAAACCATGAAACAATTTTTAATCAATCATCCTGATTTCTTAGAAAATGCATTGCATGCTGATGAAAAGACAGCTAAAAGAGCTAAACTTTTAGTTGATGGGAATTTATATGGGCTTAATTAATTAGCCCATTTTTGTTATTTATACAAAAAAACTTATTAAATGAAAGAAGGATTTATACTATGCCTAACAAATTTCAAATAAAACGTCCTCGTTTTATCATATTTACAGATAAAGATGGCACTTTAAATTTAGAAGATAAAAAATTAGATAATATTTTTAAATTAATCATTTCTATGAATGGACTTGTTATTCCTGTGACGGGTAGAACTGTTGGAGATATCTTAGAAAGTTTAAAAAAGAATCATTTAAAGGTTCCAGAAATATTAGTTGGTGATAATGGCGCTAATATTTATTCTACTTCTAGACAACAATTTTTGATAAAAAAGACACTGGATAATAAAAAAGTAGAAACTTTAATAACTGATTTTATAGCTACTGGTGGAAACCAAGAAAACATTCGATTAACAGATGGAAGTTCCATATATGCCATAGATAGTCCTGATGTAAGAAAATATTATAAAAAAAGTAAAAGTGTAAACTATTGTAAAAACATTCAAGAAGCTTTAGAAAGTATCCCAGAAATAACAAAAATTACATTAGCTGGAACGCAAGAGCAAATGCAACAAATGGCTGAATACAGTCAAAAAATGAACTTTTGGAGCGATATTGGTGCAACCAAATTTCCAAATGCTAACTTACAACATTATCGATTAGATATTGCTGATAAAAATATTAATAAAGGTGAAGCTGTAAAATTAATAAACACCATTTTAAAACCAGCATATGGATATATTTGTATTGGAAATGGCGAAAATGATATTTCTATGTTCAAGCAATCTATTGATGATGGCATGATGATAGGTATTATGGAAGATTCTCCAGAAGCCCTTAAGACTAAAATGAAAACTTATGCTGGTTCTAAACATAAACGGCAAAGTTATTATCATCCCCAAGGATAAAGATAAAGCCAATAGATATATGTATCATTTTGCTAAACTTTTCGAGCAAAAAATGCAAAATCATTCTTCTTATATTCCGAAAAAAAACAATACATATCTTCAGTCTTTAAAATTTAATCCACCTCCTATAAACAGAAAAGCACAGAAAACTCCTACTGTTCCCCGTAAGAAAAATCCATACTGCAAATAAAAGCATCCTGAAAGTAAAAAAAGATTGCATTAATGCTGCAATCTTTTTTATCATTTTTAGAACATATTATTCTTCTACTTTTTCAAACATATCTTTTCCAACTCCGCATAAAGGACAAACCCAATCCTCTGGTAAATCTTCAAATTTTACTCCTTCTGCTTCATCATCGTAAATATATCCACATGCCATACATCTATATTTCATTATTATCACCTCCATATTTATACCAGCATTATACCAACTAAATAGCAATTCGTAAATACTTTTTTAGAATTTATTTACTTTTCTTTTGATTTTTCTTTATTAGATAGAAAAATCTCTTTGATTTCGCTAACGCACGTTTTTCTTATTTTTATCCATTTTTTCCTTTTTTATTCTATAAATAATAACAACTATAATTACAATAGAAAAAATACTATAAATAATAACAAACCATAAATTTTCTTTTATATTTTCAATGATACTATTGTTGCTTACGTTCTGTTCTTTTTCTCCTTCTTCTTGTTCTTCTAAGATGGCATTTAATTTTTGAATATTTACTTGCTGTTCTTCATCTGCTATTTTTTGTTCTTCTTCGTTTCTTCTATAAACATTTACCCTATATTGTTTTATCGTATATCCATTTTCAGCCATTACTTGAATATTTACTGCATTATCTCCATATTGTAGATTTTCTCCTCCTACTACTTCTACTTTTGCATTTTGCCTTTCTGGTATTGCTAAAATATTTAGATTTTCAGTTGTATTTGAAACAATGGTATGATATTGGTATATATCATTTGCAAATTCAGGCTCTATTATTACATTTTCAATTGCCAAAGTTTCTAAATTTGCATTTGCTTTTTGTAAATCTTTGGTTTTCGTAATCAATATCTTGTATTCTGTCCTGCTTGTTTTATCTGGAGAAACAGCTTCAATCAAAATCGTATTTATTCCTTCCTTAAAATTTGTATTTCCGGTTACATTTACTTCTGAATCAGGATTTTGCGGTATTGCTGTTACTTCCAATTGAGATAGATTTTCTGTTAAAAAGTAATATTCTGTTATATCTGATGAAAATATAGGTGTCATTCCCTCATGGTTTAATCGTAAATTTTTTAACTTAGAATTGTTACTTGCAACTCCACTTTCTTCTGAAATTTCAATCGTTTCTGTTTGAGTTTCTTCATTTGCTATAATTTCAATCCCATCTGTAAAACTTTGCACTTGAACACCTTCGGCATTATAGAATTCTCCCTGAATGGCAATATATTCACTTTCAATTTCTTTTGCTTTAAATGTATACTTCACCAATTCACAATTTTGTTTTGGATGTTCTCCTCCTGTTTCATCATACCAAACCGTTATAATTTTACTTCCTGACACATTCGTATTTTCTGGTCCTGCGATATATTCTAATAATTCATTATTAAAATATATTTGAATGTCAAATGCTGCTACATCAATATTGGCTAAATTAATTGTAAAACTAAATTCTTCTCCATTTTCTATTTCTGTATTTGTCGCTTGTAAATAAACACTATCCAGATTTTCATTTTCTACTGCTAGTGTTATTATACTTATATTTGTTAACATGAATAGTATGATTAGAAAAATGACTATTTTTTTCAAATGCTTTCTTCCTTTCTTACATGACTATATTTTTCATTCAAGATATTGTATAAATAATTTTATGAAATTGTAAATTGTAATAAAAGATTTATAAAAATTCTCTTATGCAATATCTTAAATCTGATAAAATCATTGTACAATTTGTTTCAATCCTAATATATGCCTTTGTATTAATAATAAATCCACTGATGTTGGTTTTTTTCCATTTTTATTAATATTACCTGCTTTCTGTGATAAAAAGTCTAACTCTTCTATTTCTAATATATGTCTTTGCAATTTTAATAAGTCTACACTATTAATTTTTCCATTTCCATCAACATCTCCATAAATAATGATTTCATATTCTGCCACCAAAATTTGCACATCTGTATTCGTAAAAATTTGAACTTTTGAACCTGTTCCTACCAAATCTTGATTTTGTAATAGATTTCCTACTTTATCTATAATTTGTACCTGATATTTTTCACTTACGAAAATATTTTCTAACAATTTTTCTACAGTTCTATTTTCCTCTTCTATACCACTTATTTCATTTCCATTAACATATATATTTTCACTAAAACTTAAATCTTCTTCTGCAATTTTTTCTATGACATTTACCTCAATTGACTGATTAATATCTTCATCTTCCTCTGAAAAAACCTGTATCGTCGTATTTCCTGTTTGAACTGCTGTAATGATTCCTACATCATTGATAGTTGCAACATTCGTATTTTCAGACACATATTGCACTGTTTTATTATTGGCATCTTCTGGCTCAATATTGGCAAGGATTTGATATTGCTCTCCTTCTTGCAAAGTAATGGTTTTCGCATTTACTTCTATTCCTGTAACTTTACTATATACTTCTATATCAATACTTGCTTGTACACCATTTGAGATTGCTCTTACAGTAATGATTGCTTTTCCAGAAGATACACCATACAAATTTCCATTGCTATCTACTTTTACAATTTTTTCATTACTAGAAATATATTCTACTCTTTGGTCTTCTGCTTCTTTTGGATAAATTTCTATATTTAATTTACGAATTTCATTTTTCTGAAGCACTGGATTATCGATTGATACTTTTATTTCTTCTACTTCAATTTCTGGTAATTCTTCCACATAATTTTGAAATACATACCCTACGATTCCATTTTCTAAAATGACTCTGTCCCATAATTCTCCGCTTTGCCTTCCTTTTGCAATTCTTGTCATCGTTTCATTTTTAGAAACACTCGTTATTTTTTCATAACTTGTACTTGGTCCGCTTCTCACATTTAACGTTGTTTCTACATTTGCATATACTTTCGTATTATCTTTTACATAATCAGAAGGATTAATGGCTGGACTTTCCTCTTGTATTTCTGGCATATGATTATAGACAGGTATAATAAAGTTGATATTCAAATCTAACAAATTACTATTGGCATATCCTTTATAAATAATATTAGACTCACTATATGGTGCTAACACATTTGTCATATATTGATGCCAAAATAATTCTCCATTATTCGTATCATGCACATGAAATTTTTGTAAATATATATTATTTTGCCCTATATTAATATAACTCGAACCAATAAAGATACCTCCACCAGTAATCGCTCTTTCCTTAGTATTCCAAGGAATTAAATATTTTGTTTTTGTTGCTTCACTTGCACCTTTTCCATCTCTTGCATATTTTAAACCATTAATAATTGCTCCCATTGGTTCTGAAGAACTGGTAGCTCCAATGTTATAGAAATTATATAAGCCTTCATATCCAGGTACTTTTCCACTAATGGAACTATGCGATAAAAATGGTCCTACCTCTTGTTTAATCCTTGAAGCTAAATGATAACTACTTACTTTTGACTGAACACCTGCACTATAAATTAAATCAGAATATTTTTTATTCATCGTTACTGTACTTCCACTTGCAGTTAGGTAACTCACAATCTGGTTATAAAACTCTGTACCATATAATATTTTTTCAATTCCCTCTACCGAATTGCTACTACTATTAAACGATAATTCTTCAAATTGAAAAATTCTAACCTCATTCAAAAAATTTCTTGGATCCATTGTATAAAGTACTGCCTGTTTTGAACAATCTACCCAACCGCTATCGACTTCTACATTGTATTCTCCTGGATTCGTATTTTTCCATCTATCATTATACGATTTAGGAACTAAATTCTTTCCAAATTTATTTTCATTTTGAATGACATAGTCCCAATCTAAATTTGTGTATAAAGCTGTAAAAGTCCAATTGGGATGATTCTTTTTTAATTCTTCCAAATACGGTCTATAACTTTCTGGAAAGTTTTCAATTCCATCAGCTATATTAACAGCTTGTACATCTTCTTTGGGAAATAGGTATATGGCTAATAAAATAATTAAAATCATATACAATCCATATTGTATTTTTTCTTTTAACATATATTGCTCCTTTGCAATTTCATTATGTAGTTTAAAATATAGAAAGTAAATATATTCTTTTTTATACATCTACTTTCTATATTTTCTATTTTTATATCTTTACTGCTTTTACGATGATTCTTTTAGAAGAATCTGTTGTACAAGTAATTAAAGTTACTTCTATTTTTCCATCTGTTTTTTGTGATAAACATTGTGTTTCATCTGGTTCTACAGTTTCTACTAAATATATTTTATACATACCTTCCTGATGATTACTATCTATTAATGTGAAAGTATCACCAATAACTAAATTTTTTAAATCATGAAACATATTTTTTGTTACATAATTGTGTCCTGCTATACAAAAATTTCCTACCCCATTAGGATTCCCTCCATAAAACTTTGTAACAGATACAGCTAATGCTTGATCACTATATTCAGAAATGACATATGTTTCTAAATTTATTTTTGGTATTTCTAATTTTGCAATCACAGGATATCCTTTATATGTTGTTAAAATATTTTCTTTCGTCTGGTTAATACTTGTATCTTGTATTGTATTTTCATCATCTATCATTATATTTTCTTCTTCTATCTCATTTTTTGTGTTTACATTTTCTGTACTTACTAAACTCGTTTTTCCTTGTTGATCTACTTTTCCAACTTCTTTTATTTCTATCCATTGATTAACCAATGCACAAATGAACATAAATATGATTATTACAAAACCAATGAAAATCACCTTACTATTTCTATCTTTCGTTTTCAATTTATTATCCTTCTATTTATTTTTGTTCTTCATGGCAATATATAATGAAGTACTCAGAATGGCTATTATCATGACTACTATTGGAACATATAGATTGATACCTGTTTTTGGTAATTGTGTTGGTAAATTTTCTTCTGTTGTATTTGTCATATTTTCTTCTACTGTTCCTTCTGGTTCGTTTTCTGGTATTTCTTCTTCTGGTGGGGTTGTTTCCTCATCTGTTACAGTAATTTTAAAGCTATTTTCTGCAACAACTGCATCAGAAGTATCTCTATCAATTAGTTTAAACGTAAGTGTATATTCTCCTGCTTTATCAAATATACCTCTAAGGTTTAATACTTTATTTACATTTTGTCCACCGATTGGATATCCAGATGGGTCACCCCAACCACTATCCATTAAGTCATATTCTGTTTGTGTTTCATCAGTTCCTTTTAATTGTACATTTCCCCCATCAGGTGTTGTGGCTTCTGCAATAATTCTAGCATGATCATAATTTTTCCCCATGTTTGACATTAAAGAAAGTACCATTTCTTTTTCAACATTTACAATTGGTCCACCTGTATAAGTTAAATCAAATTTATAATCTTCATATCTTGGCTCTACCACAATATTTTTTTCTAAAGCTGTTGTGATATCATCATAACTTTCACTGGCATCTGGATTAGATAATCCTTCGGCTGTTACTGCTAAATCTGTTGGATTCGATGTTATAATTCCCTCTTTTGCTTTAAATGTAATACGCATACTGTTTTTAGGATTTGTTCCACCTGTTGAATCATAAAAAACAACTCTTACTCTCGTTCCATTATCATTTGGTGTTCCTCCATCTGTTTCAACATATTCTAATAAGTTATTATCATAAGCTATATCAAATGTATAGGCACCTAATGGTTTTCCAAAAGTAATCGTAAGTGTTATGGTATCTCCAGGATTCACAGTATCTTTATTGGTCGAAATTTCTATATCATCTAGTGCTGCTGCTTGTACTGGATTTGTATTGCTAAATAGTATAAAAGCAAATAAAATTGATAAAATAAGTAATATATTCAATATTTTTTTCATTTTTGAATTTCCTCCTTTTTTATTTTGTAATATTAGTATGTCTCATTTTTCTAAATTTATTAAAATGGAGGAAAGAAGAAAATCCCAAGATTTATAAAAATTTCTAAAACTGTTGAATTTCTAGCCATTATAAGATATAATGGCATATGTGAAATAATGGTATAATAATAAAAAAAAATCTTATCATTATTGCAATAAAAAATTTTTTTAATATATAATGAGCATATATTTGCTTTAATTGGAGGTTTCATTTTATGAAAAAATTAGTGATTAAAGATTTATATAAAAACACAAATGAATATGGAAATAAAGAAATCACATTAGAAGGTTGGGTAAGAACCATTCGTGATTCTAAAACTTTTGGATTTATTGAATTAAATGATGGTTCATTTTTCAAAAATGTACAAATTGTATTTAGTGACAAATTAGAAAACTTTGCTGAAATTGCCAAACTATCTATTAGTTCTTCTATAAAAGTTACAGGTACCTTTGTGATTACTGAAAATGCCAAACAACCTTTTGAAATTCAAGCAAGTAAAATAGAGATCTTAAATTTATGTGATTTAGAATATCCACTTCAAAAGAAAAGACATTCTTTTGAATATTTAAGAACCATTTCTCATCTTCGTCCTAGAACCAATACCTTTAATGCAGTATTTAGAGTAAGAAGTGTTTTTGCATATGCTATCCACAAATTTTTCCAAGAAAGAGGATTTGTCTATGTACATACGCCTATTCTTACCTCTAGTGATGCTGAAGGTGCAGGAGAAATGTTTAATGTCAATTCTTTTGACCTTGCGAATGTTCCAAAAACAGAAGATGGACAAGTGGATTTCACAAAAGATTTCTTTGGAAAACCTGCTCATCTTACAGTAAGTGGTCAATTAAATGTCGAAACTTATGCAACTGCATTTAGAAATGTATACACCTTTGGTCCTACGTTTAGAGCGGAAAACTCTAATACTGTAAAACATGCCGCAGAATTCTGGATGATTGAACCTGAAATTTGTTTTGCAGATTTAAATGATGATATGGATTTAGCAGAAGACATGCTAAAATACACATTTTCTTATGTTTTAGAAAATTGTAAAGAAGAAATGGAATTTTTCAATAACTTTGTAGATAAAGGATTATTAGAAAGACTACATAATGTGATTCATTCTGACTTTGCTAGAATAACTTACACAGATGCTATTAAAGAATTAGAAAAGGCAAATGACAAATTCGAATTTAAAGTATCTTGGGGTGTTGACTTACAAACAGAACATGAAAGATACCTTTGTGAACAAGTCTTTAAAAAGCCTGTATTTGTAACAGACTATCCAATGGAAATTAAAGCTTTTTATATGAAACAAAATTCAGATGGAAAAACAGTTGCTGCAGCTGACCTTTTGGCTCCTGGTATTGGAGAAATTATTGGTGGTAGCCAAAGAGAAGAAGATTACGATAAATTAGTAGCAAGAATGAAAGAACTAAATATGGATATAGATAGTTACAATTGGTATTTAGATTTAAGAAAATATGGTAGTTGTGACCATGCAGGTTTTGGTCTAGGTTTTGAAAGAGCCATTATGTATTTAACTGGTATGCAAAATATTCGTGATGTCATTCCTTTCCCTAGAACACCTAAAAATTGTGAATTTTAAGTAATCATCATAAAAGAATCTCTAATAAAAATTTATTAGAGATTCTTTTCTATTGTCTTATTTTTCTATTCTATATTCATTTTAATATTGTCTTCCCCAAACTACCATCTTTGTAGCTGGTTTACCACAACATACACAAGTATCTCCTAAATGTTCTTGCGCAAAAGGCATACATCTTGATGGAGCTCCTGTTTCTTCTTTTACTTTATCTTCACATTCTTGATTTCCACACCACATGGTTTTTACAAATCCTTGATTTTCTTCTAGATTTTTCTTTAATTCTTCCATATTGTGTGCGATAGTTGTTTTGTCTTCCATTCTCTTTTTACATGCATCATACATAGAGCTTTGAATGTCTTTTAATAATTGATCTAATTTTTCTTCAATTTCTTCTAATTTTACAGATATTTTTTCAGCTGTATCTCTTCTTACTAAAACTACTTCTCCGTTTTCAATATCTCTAGGTCCCATTTCAATTCTAACTGGTACACCTCTCATTTCCCAATCATTAAATTTATATCCGACAGAATAATTATCTCTATCATCTAGTTTCATTCTAAATTTTTTACTTAATTTTTCATTTAATGCATTAGCTTTCTCTAATACGCCTTCTTTTTGTTGTGCAATTGGTACAATGACTGCTTGTATTGGTGCAACAAGTGGTGGTAATTTTAATCCTCTATTATCTCCATGTGCCATAATGACTGCTCCAATTAATCTTGTACTAATTCCCCATGAAGTTTGGTAAGCATATTCTTGATCTCCATTTTTATTTTGGAATTTTACATCAAATGGTTTTGTAAAGTTTTGACCAAAATAGTGAGAGGTTCCACCTTGCAAAGCTCTACCATCATGCATTAATGTTTCTACTGTATAGGTTGCTTCAGCTCCCGCAAATTGTTCTTTCTTTGTTTTTTGTCCTTTTAACACTGGTATTGCTAATAGATTTTCTATAATATCTGCATATACCTCTAGCATATCTAATGTAAATTGTTTTGCTTCTTCTGCTGTTTCATGAATGGTGTGTCCTTCTTGCCATAAAAATTCTCTTGAACGTAAAAATGGTCTTGTTTCTTTTTCCCATCTTAATACACTACACCATTGGTTATATAAAAATGGTAAATCTCTCCATGAGCTAAGCCACTTTGAATACATGGTAGAAAAGATTGTTTCAGAAGTAGGTCTTACACATAATCTTTCTTCTAATTTTTCTCCTCCACCTACTGTTACCCAAGCAACCTCTGGAGCAAATCCTTCAACATGGTCTTTTTCTTTATTTAATAAATTCTCTGGTATTAATACTGGCATTGAAATATTTTTTACACCATGCTCTTTAAATTTTTCATCTGCATATTTTTGTATGTTTTCCCAGATAGCATATCCATATGGTCTAATGGCTATAAATCCTTTTACATCTGTATAATCCGCAAGTTCTGCTTTTAACACAATGTCTGTATACCATTGTGGAAAATTTTCATCGATATTGGTAATATCTTTTACAAATTCTTTTTCATTTTTCATAATTTAAATCTCTCCTCATATTAAAATTTTATTTTTTTTAAATTATTCTTCTCCTTCCCTTTCGGGCATTGGAGCCTCTTGTTTAGTATGAGGTTTGGTTTCTTCACTTTTATTGGTTTTGTCAATATCTTCTATCAGATTACTTTCTATATTTTCATCTTTATCTTCTTCATTTTCAATATTTTCGTTTTCAACTAAGTCATCAATAACAATTTGTTGATTACTATCTAATTTATATCTTGGTAATTCTGGTAAATCTTTTAATGTACTATAGCCAAACATTTTTAAAAATTCATTTGTTGTTTTATAAGACATTGGCTTTCCTGGTAAATCTGTTTTTCCTGCCTCTTCTACTAACCCGTATTCTAACAATTTATATACACAAGCATCTGCTGATACACCTCTTATTGCTTCTATTTCTGCTCTTGTTATTCTAGGGTTGTAGGCAATAATAGATAATGTTTCCAATGCTGCTGTAGATAAATTTGGTTTTGTTCTTTTATCTACTATTGGATAAATATATTCATATAATTCTTTTTTAGTTGCTAATTGATAGCCATCTTCTACTCCGAATAATTTCGATTCCTCTATTTTCAGCTTTATATTCTTGTTGCATATTTTTTATAATCGTACGAATTTCTTCCTCATTTTTTTCTAAGACTAATATGAATTCATTAATTTTTACAATTCGTCCTGCCGCAAATAATATTGCTTCTATAATAGATTTTATTTTTTCTATCTCCATTTACTTCCCTACTTTTCTTAAATTTATTATATATTATGTCAAAAATAGCTTGATATGTCAAGATTTTCCTAAAATTCTTCTTGCACTTTTGTGTTTTATATGCTAATATAATAAAAAAGTTAAGGGGGAATTTCTATGAGTAATGATAAAAAAATAGAAATTATTTCAGGTGAAGATGGTAATTTAGATATATCTCCTGTACATGATCATATTGCTCCAATAAAACCACATGATACAGATGATAAAAAGCCAAAAAATATTGTAATTCCAAAAGAAAAGAAAGAAAAAGAAGAAGAAAATTAATTCTTCTTTTTTTATTGAAACAAAAATTTATTGAAACAAAATATTATGAAATTGTTTTATTTAAATAAAACGGTATATATTAAATTTCTTATTTGACTATATGTATTCTCCCTTGTATAATACATATATACATTTTATAGTATTGAAAGGATCGTAAAATATGAATAATCACTATATATCCAAACTAGAATTTCATAAAGTATTAGAACAATTAAGCAATTTTTGTTCTACCTATTTAGGGAAAGAATTTGCTACCAATTTAAGCATATACCATGACGCTACGACTGTAAAACAAAAATTAGCAGAAACAGAAGAAGCTGTTCGATTAATCTATAAAACAGGAATACCTTCTTTTTATGATATTCATAACATTGATATCTATCTAATAAAACTAGAAAGTTCTCAGAGCTTAACGCCTAAAGGATTATTAGATTTGAACAATATTTTTCTATGTGCACAAGAATTAAGAAACTATTTTTCCAAAGATTATATAGATGAAAAGGATTTTCCTATTCTATCCACGCTATTTTCTCAATTATATTCTAACGTAGGAATCACTAGTAAAATCTCTTCTTCTATAATTGATGAAAACACAATTGATGATAAAGCTTCTTCAGGATTGCAAAGCATCAGAAAAAAAATCAGAAATCTAGAGCAAGAAATTCGTTCTAAATTAAATTCTATGATACATTCTTCTCAATTTTCTAAATATATTCAGGAAAATGTTATTACTATTAGAAATGAGCGCTTTGTCATTCCTATAAAAGAAGAATATAGACATCAAGTAAAAGGGTTTGTCCATGATGTTTCTAACGCTGGTTCTACTTTATTTATAGAACCCATTTCTATATTTGAATTAAACAATGAAATTAATCAATTACGATTAGAAGAAGAAATTGAAATTGAAAAGATACTACAAAATCTAACCTCTTTATTTTATCCATATATAGAAGAATTGAAAACGGATTTAAATATCCTTGGCACGTTAGATTTTATCTTTGCTAAAGCAAAATATTCAAAATCAATTTCAGGAATTACACCAACAATCAATACACAAAAAGAAATTCATTTAATCAATGCAAGACATCCTTTAATCGATAGATCCAAAGTCGTTCCTATTTCTATTGAATTGGGAAAAAACTTTTCGACTTTATTAATTACAGGGCCTAATACAGGAGGAAAAACCGTTACTTTAAAAACGGTTGGTTTACTCACTTGTATGGCTTGTAGTGGATTAAATATTCCAGCTGATGAAAAATCTAGCATCTTTGTATTTGAAAATATATTTGCTGATATTGGTGATGACCAAAGTATTGCAGACTCTTTGAGTACTTTTTCTTCTCACATGACAAATATTGTTGATATTACAAAAAACGCAAATGAGAATTCTCTCATTTTAGTAGACGAGTTAGGTTCTGGTACAGATCCGTTAGAAGGTGCTAATCTTGCAATCTCTATACTAGATTACTTTCAAACTGTACATGCACTTACAATTGCAACAACACATTATCAGGAATTAAAAAAATATGCGTTAATCACACCTCGGTTTTGAAAATGCTTCTGTAGAATTTGATGTTGAAACATTATCTCCTACATACAAGTTATTAATTGGTATTCCTGGAAAAAGTAATGCTTTTGAGATTAGTAAAAAATTAGGGTTGGATAATACAATTATAGAAAAAGCCAAAAGCTTAATGTCTTCAAATGATATTGAATTTGAAGAACTTTTAAAAAATATTTATTATGATAAATTAACCCTTGAAACCGAAAAAGAAAAAATTTTAACAGAATCGAAAGAAATCTCTATGTTAAAAGAAAATTTGCAAAAACAAAATGAAGAAAAGGAAAGACAAGCAAAAGAAATTATTAATACTGCCAAAACAAAAGCTAGAAATATCTTATTAGAAGCTAAAGAAGATGCAAATGAAATGATACAAAAATTATCTAATGCAACAGAATCGAAAGAAATAAATGCTTTGCGAAATTCCCTAAATACAAAAATAGGAAATATAAAACTTGAAAATATATCTTCTGAAACAATTGATAAAAGTAAGACGATTGATAGAAATGCGATTAAACCTGGAAAAGAAGTGTTTGTTAGTTCTGTAAATCAAAATGGAACTGTCCTTTCCAATATTTCTAAAAATGATGAGGTACAAGTACAAATCGGGAGTATGAAGATGAATGTTAAAATTGACTTATTACAAAATCCTGAAAAATCTAACAATTCTAAAAAAGCTTCCTACTCTTCTGCTTCTTCTCCTTCTCCCTCAAAAAATTCAAAAAGTAAGCATATTAAACCAGAAATCAATGTTATTGGAATGAATGTGGAAGAAGCCAATTTTGTTATTGATAAATTTTTAGATGATTGTTCTCTAGCCAAACTAGAAACAGTCAGAATTATTCATGGTAAAGGTACAGGAAAATTGAAAAATGGTATTCACCAATTTTTAAAAAACAATTCTCATGTAAAGTCTTTTCGATTGGGTACTTTTGGAGAAGGAGAAATGGGTGTAACCGTTGTTACATTAAAATAGATATCAAAAAACTAGCAATTCATAAATTGCTAGTTTTCTAATTTATTTTTTCCCTTTTTTCTCTTTACTTTCTTCTAATTTCTTTTTCTCTAAATTATTTTCAAATCTACTTGTCATTCCAAACAATGTAAATAAGTATACTAATATTACTATTGGAATTGTTAATCTTCCTATTGGAATTCTTGTAATTGCTATAATGCTAAATAATAATACTTGAGATAACAACATAATCCCTATCGTTTTTGATATAACTTTTGCTGTATTTAATTTATAATATCTAATTCCTAAATATATTAGTGTAATCAAAATCGCTATTGCAAATGGAATTATATATGGTTTTATGATATCTCTTCCTCTTGTATGTGCTATATGTTGTACTTGCGTATCTTCTGCTGTTAATTCTGTGCCATATTTTTCATTTATTTTGGTTATTAAGTTATTTTTTTGTTCATCTGATATCGATGTTGTTGTAATAGAAACAGAATCCTCAAAAACCTCTACTTTTTGTATCATCACTTTTTGGTTTCCAAATACTTCATTTGTTATTTGTTTAATATCCGCTATATCAAACTCTGTTTGTAAGTATAATTCTACTCTTTGTGTATCTTGATATTTTAAATCAAAATTAAATCCCTTTACAGCAATCATGACAATTCCTGCTATTATGATTAATATCATTAATACAATTTTTAGTTGTTTACTTTTTATGAATTGTTTCATCTGTAAATACCTCCTATTTTTCTGCTTTTACTTTTAACATGGTTGCTGTAATTAAATAATTATATAATGCAATTAAAGCAACTCCCCAGAACATTACCATTCCAAAACTACTAATGGTTGTCCAACTTACAAAACAAAATACAATTATTGAGATACATATTGGTATAAGTCTCATAAAGAATTCTTTGTAACCTTCTTTGATAGCTTCTTTTATATTTTCTATTTTTTTACTATCTTCACTATTTTTTATTTTAGATAGTATTTTATTGATAAATAAATAGTTTAATAATATGGTTACAATCATTCCCACAATACCTTGTATTGATACACTTACATTTGTATATCTAATGATTAATAGATATAAGCTTATAAATCCAGCAAATACAATTGCTGACAAAAATCCATTTAATTTATATCTGATAATATATATAACTAGTCCAATTAAAAGAAGAATTCCAACTGCTAATGCTAAATATTGAATCCCCGTACTTGTTATGTCTGATAATATATATTCATTTGATTCAATATCATATTGTATTGGTAAATTTCCAGAATCTAACACACTTGCCATAGCTGTCGCTTGTGTAATATAATCTTGCAAAGTATCTGTACTTGTTGTTGCACTTCCTATTGATAATTGTAATTGGCCGTTCTCTATTGGTTCATCAAAACTTGTTGTCATGATTTCTTGGTCATCAATTTTCATTGTTATTTCCTTATTAGTGGTTTCTGTTGAGTCGCTTGTTGTATTTGTTTCATTTGCTGTTGTACTATCCCCAGTTTCATCAGTTGTTGTATTTTCTGTTGCTGTATTTGTTGTATTTGTTGTGTTTTCAGTTTCTACATAAGTATTACTAATGTTAGCTAATTTTTCTTTTCCTTGTTTATTAAATTCGATATTTAAGTATACAGTTGTTCCACCTGATGTAGAAGAACTTGATCCATACATAACATTGGCTAATTTTATATCTCCATTATCCATCAATACTTCTTTTGTATCTGCATCTATTATTTCAAATTTTCCTACTGTATTTATATTGCTTACAAAATTATCTGTAGCATCATTTTCTGGTAATTGAACTAAAATATCTCCTGTTTGGCTATCTACTGTTATCTCATATTCACCTACACCTTGAGATTTTAATCTTTCTTCTATAATTTTTTTTGATTTTTCATAATTTTCTACTGTTAAACTATCTTCACGATTATTAGGCACACTTTCTTTTGTATAATTATTTTCGGCCAATTGCTCATCTGTCATTTCTTCATCTGTCTCTACTTCATTCCCATCAGCATCTTTGATAACATCTTGGCTTTCTGTATTTACAACTAATCTTATATATCTAGCACCTTGTAAATCCATATCTAAATCATAATCTCTTACTTTATTTTCCATTCTATTTTGTACATGTACATAAACTCCAAAAAAAGAAACCATTGTTACTAGCACTACTAATGCAATTATTGTGATTATTTTTATTTTTTTCATTGTTCTCTTTCCTCTCCTTATTGTTTTTTATTCTATAGAAAAACTTTGATTGTATATTAACCCTATATAGCTTTCTATTTATACGTCAAAGTCTTTAATTTTATTTACACACGCTTTTTACAATAATTTGGTATTATTAATGACCAATTCAAACCAAATTTTTAAATATTTTGCTGCATATTTACTCATCATGGTTCTATCCATAAATATCTCAAAATAATCTAATACGGGACATAATTTTGTATCTATTGTTAAATTTAATATCACCTTTCTATCTTCACTATTTAATTCTAAACTTGCATTTGTTACCGCATAATTTACTCTATCATGAATATCAAATGTTGACAAATTCTGATTAGTTACTCTATCTCTGTGTACATCTGATTTATCTGCTAGAATTAAAGCTGCTGATATATCACTTACCGCTGTTCCTGTTTTCTCGTCATGATTTCCAATTGCCATCATAATTTCTGTTCTTTCTTGTACAGGCATGCCCATGTCTTTTAAAATGTTAAATGCCATAATTGCTCCACTATGTGCATGGTCTACTCGATTCACACAATTTCCAATATCGTGTAAATATCCTGCAATTTTTGCAAGTTCCACTGTTCTTTCTGGATATCCTAGTTTTTCTAAAATATCTCCTGCTCTTTTTGAAACGATTGAAATATGTCTATGACTATGTTCTGTATAGCCGAAGTCCATCTAATTGTTTTTGTGCACCTTGTATTAAGGCTTCGACCTCTTCGTTTTTTCTAACATTTTCTAAAGTAATCATTCGTATCCTCCTTATTGGTAGTCTTTATAGATTTTATATTAAATTATAAAAAATATCAACTGTTTTCACTAATAATTCAAATATTTCCTTATCTAAAAAAATCTATTATATCTTTTTATATTTCAAATATCACCATATCCCCTTATTATTTACATATTTACGCCATTGTAGTATAATATTTTAAAATTATATTATGAAAGAGAGAATCCTATGATAAATCATATACCAGAATTTTTATATCATTTATTAATAAAACAATATGGAGAAAATATGACCCAAACAATTATTGATGGCTATTCTCAAAAAAGACCTTTGACCCTAAGAGCAAATACCCTGAAAGCCAATATTCAAAATATAAAAGATACTTTTGATTCCTTGGATTTTACATATAAAGATGTCTCTTGGTATAAAGATGCTTTGATCATGAAAAATATTTCAGAAGAACAAATTAAACATTTAGAAATTTATAAAAACGGAGAAATTTATCTACAGAGCTTATCTTCTATGATACCACCTATTATTTTATCTCCTAAAGAAAATGAAAACATCCTAGATATGGCTGCTGCTCCTGGTGGTAAAACCACTCAAATGTTAGCTATTTCTCAAAATAAAGCATTTATCACAGCTTGTGAAAAAAATAAAATCCGAGCAGAAAGATTACAATATAATCTAAATAAACAAGATGCCAATCGCGTAAATGTAATGATAAGGGACGCCAGACAATTAGACGATTTCTTCTGTTTTGATAAAATTCTATTAGATGCTCCTTGTAGTGGTAGTGGAACGATTTCTATTTTTGATAAAAAATTAGAATCTACTTTTACAGAAAATTTAGTCAATCGTTCTGCAAAAGTTCAAGCTGATTTATTAAAAAAAGCCATTACTTTATTAAAACCTGGTCATGAAATGGTTTATTCTACTTGCTCTATTTTATCTCAAGAAAATGAAACTATTTTACAAAAATTTATTGATTTAAAGCAAATTGAAGTCTTACCAATTGATGTATCTGTTTTTACAAATGCCATCTTGTTACCCTCTTCTATTGAAGGTGCTTTATGTATTTGCCCGTCTGATTTATATGAAGGTTTTTTTGTGGCTAAATTGAGAAAATTATAACTAATTAATTATGATTCTTAAACCAAAAAGTATGATAGTGCCTAAAATAGGACACTATCATACTTTTTTTGAAATTGTCGGATAATTACCTTACTCTTACTGCTGCATAAATCGCTTTCACTTCTGACATATCTGTATACCCTCCTATGATAATTCTATCTGGTTGAGTTTCATAAAGATATGCAGCTGTTACAGCAATATCATCTGACCAATTATAGCCAATACAATTATCCCAGTTAAGATTAGGATTCTCTCCGTAGAGAATATCCCATCCTTTCTCTACGGCTTCTCGAGTCAATCGAGCCATACGTGAATTACTTACCAGTGGATATCTTTGTGCAATCTCATCACTTGTAAGTATCCTTGCATTATGAAGAAACATACCTCCATAACTACTTTCCCATTCAGCCATTTTTCTTTTCCTCCTTAACAATTCTGTTTACGAGCTCTTAGTAAATTAACATTCTTCGTATCCCTCCTATTACAGTACTTATTGTTAATAGTTCATAAAACTTGCAACTTGCAAGTTAATTTAATTATGTAAGTATTATATCATACTCTAATAAAAATGTAAAAGAGTTCTGCAAACTATGCCCAAAAAACAGAATGTGAATTTTTTCACTATTAAAACGTATTTCATCTATTATTATATTTTGGAGTATAATTGTTGTAACTTAAATAGCTAAATGCTATCGGTATTCTTTATCTCGTTTAAGTTTAAGCGTTTCGCCTCTTTAGATGAAATAGCTTTTGATGTAGCTAAAGAATATATTGAAAAACTAGAAAAGGATAGCGGTAATCAACCGCTTCCTTTTTTATTTTACATAATCAATATCTCAAAATATAAATTATTGTTATAATTCATATCAAAAACGCATAAAAAATTGTCCTTTTATTTATAAACTAATAATCTTTTTTATAATTTCCATATCTTCTATTTTGTTAATTCCAAAACATTTCTTTCCTAAATCTTTGATTGAAGCTCCCAAATGATACATTTCTCTATTATCTATTACTATAAACCTGTCATGAAATTTATTCATTTTAGCAACTTTTAATATAGGATATTCTTTATTAAATTTTTGAATATCTATATTTTGAATATTACTTTTGTCAGATGTTAAAATAACTATTTCTACATTATTCTTCTTTTTAGTTAACATCTTTAATATATTATCATCAACATAGTTATCTATTATCAAAATCTTCTTATTTGCTTTTTTTATAATATCTACAATAAGACTATAAGCATCGTATATTTGTCCTTCAAAAAATATTCTTTGTTTTATACTTTCTTCATGTTGTAATTGATTAAATATTATATCAAATTTTTTGTCATGTTCTAGTAGTTTATATTCCATATTTGTTAATCTTTCAAAAACTTGTCCATTAGCAGATAAAAACTTCCTCATTTCTATAAATGAATTAACAATTTTTATACTTACATTAACAGCAACTTCACTTTTTAATAATCCTGCAAGCATTGTAATCCCATATTCAGTAAATACATATGGTAGATATTTTCTATGTTGTCCTCGTCCGTTTTCGTTTAAGGTGAAAATTTTGCACCTTAAAGATTTATATTCTTCATTAGTTAATTGAAAACAATAGTATTCTGGAAATCTTTCTATATTATTTCTTACATTTCTATTAAGGTCTTTTGTTTGATACTTAAAAAGTCTTGCTACATCACTATCTAGCATTACTTGTTTTCCTCTTATGGTATATATTAAATTTTTTATTTCTTCATTAGATATTTCATTTTGAATTGGTAATTTGTTTTCTTCCATAAATTCACACCCTTGCATTAGATTAGCAATATTGCAAAACATTTGTTTGTATTTGTCAAGCATTCTATCTAGATTTCTATATTTTTATTTGATAGTCAATACTATTAAATAAGTATAATGCTATTTTATTTTGTTCTTTCAAATCTATCTTCATAATTTTTGCCATTACGAACATTATCAGATGATAATTTGCAATAGTTCCTCATTAGTTTTTAATTCTTGTATTATCTTAAATTCAAACATTAAAAATGTCCTTCTTTCCAGAAAGAGAACATTTTTTGTTTATAAAAAAAACAACTTACAAACTTTATAGTTCGTAAGTTGTTTTTATTTGGAGCAGGTAGTGGGAATCGAACCCACGTCATCAGCTTGGAAGGCTGAGGTTCTACCATTGAACTACACCTGCATTACTCTTGACATTTATAAATTATAAATGTTTTTCTTTTTCTTGTCAATACTTTTTATAAAATTTTGTGAAATTTGTATGTTTTTTATTTACAAATTCCTGTAACTAATATAAAATAAGTTTGTAGAAAAATTATTATTTTTATTATAAAAAAGTAAAAAATGGAAACACTAAGAAAAAATTTGGAGGTAACAAATGAAAAATAAAAATGAATTAAGTTATAAGGATTTAAAACTAACTTGTAATCCCGATATTTTTAAATTTGAAACTACAGAAGAACTAGAATCAATTCAAGAAGGTATTGGGCAAGATAGAGGAATAAAAGCTTTAGAATTCGGTATTCAAGTTAATGTAAAAGGATATAATTTATATTTAGAAGGTCCTAGTGGTGTAGGAAAAACTATGTATACGAAAAACTATTTAGATAAAATTGCTGCTAAACAAAAGGTACCTTCTGACTGGTGTTATATATATAATTTTGATAATCCCAATGAACCTATTGCTGTTGAGCTACCTGCAGGTCAAGGAAAAGAATTTAAAGAAGCAATGGATGGATTTATCAAAGAAATAAAAAAAGATATTCGAAAAACATTTAATGCTGATGATTTTGAAAAAGAAAAAGCTTTAATCAAGCAAGAATATGAAACCAAAAGAACGGCTCTATTAGAAAAATTAAATACTGATGCTGCAAAATACAAATTTTCTGTAAAATCTGCACAAAATGGTATTTATATGACGCCAATTGTAGATGGTAAACCAATTCAAGAAGAAGAATTTGAAAAATTAGATGAAACGATTAAACAAGAATATGAACAAAACTCGTTAATTGTACAAGAGCAAATCATGAATGTTATTGGGCAAATAAAAGAAATTGAAAGACAATCAGATAAAAAAATATCTGAATGGCAATCTAATGTTGCTCTTTTAACTGTAAATGTTCATATAAATTATTTAAAATCGAAATATAAGAGAAATAAAAAAATCAATAAATTTTTAGCAGATGTTAAACAAGATGTCTTAAGAAATATTTCTACTTTTCTAGAAGATGATTCTAATGCTAATACTCCTTCTGCACAACAAAATCCTGCTACCAAAAAGATTGATCCTACATTAAATTACAGGGTAAATTTATTTGTTGATAATTCTAACCGTGAAGGTGCTCCTGTTATCATGGATACAAATTATTCTTATCATAATATTTTTGGTTCATTGGAATATGAAAATTATTATGGTTCCTTAAAAACAGATCATACTATGTTAAAAGCAGGTCTAATGCAAAAAGCAAATGGTGGATATATCATATTTCAAGCCAAAGATTTATTAGCCAATGGTATGTGTTATGAAGCTTTAAAAAAGGCTTTAAGAGTAAAAAATATTGGTATAGAAAATACAGCAGACCAAAGGTCTTCCATGGTTTTAGTTTCTTTAAAACCTGAGCCTATTCCTTTAAATTTAAAGGTCATTTTGATTGGAAATGCCAATATTTATCAGACATTATTAGCAATGGATTCTGATTTTAGGAAATTGTTTAAAATAAAGGTAGAATTTGAAGATGATGCACCTATAACAAGTGACAATGCAAACAAATTAGCAAGAATTGTTCATGGTTTTTGTGCTCATGAAGAATTACCACATTTAGATAAAAATGCTATGGCAAGACTTGTGGAATATGCTTCAAAACTTGCTGGTAGCCATCATAAGCTTTCTACTCGTTTTGATGATTTAATACAAATTGTTGGTGAAGCTGCGACTTGGGCAAAACTATCTAGGTCAAAAGTTGTTACTGAAAAATTTATTCAAAAAGCTTTAGAAGAAAGAGTTAATAGAGTTAAAAAATATGATGCAAAATATATGGAAATGATAAAAGACAACTCTTTACTTATCAATACTTCTGGATTCGAAGTAGGTACATTAAATGGTTTAACTATTATGAATATTGGTGATTATTCTTTTGGAAAACCTGCTAAAATAACGGTTAATACCTATACAGGAAAAAGTGGTGTTGTCAATATTGAAAGAGAAGTTGAAATTTCTGGACCTTCGCATTCTAAAGGTGTCTTGATTCTTACAGGCTATTTAGGAGAAATGTTTGCTCAGGATATTCCTTTATGTTTAACCGCTAGTATTTGTTTTGAGCAATTATATAATGGTGTCGATGGCGATAGTGCTTCTAGTACAGAATTATATGGCTTACTTTCCAGTCTTTCTGGTATTCCGATTAACCAGTCTATTGCTGTTACTGGCTCTGTCAATCAAAAAGGACAAATCCAACCAATCGGTGGGGTAAATGAAAAAATAGAAGGATTTTTCCAAATTTGTAAAATGCGTGGATTAAATGGAGAACATGGTGTTATGATACCTGTTCAAAATGTCGATAATTTACAATTATCTGATGAAATTGTAGATGCTGTAAAAAATAAATTATTTCACATTTATGCTATTTCAACAATTGAAGAAGGTATCGAAATTTTAACTGGTGTTCCTGCTGGTAAAAAAGATAAAAATGGAAAATTCCCTGCTGGTACAATTAATGATTTAGTATACAAAAAATTAAAATCTTATGCCAAAATTGATGAACCTGAAACGATAAAAAATATGTAAATATTAAAAAGTATTGTTTAATTCATACAACTTTCAATTAAACAATACTTTTATTTTTATAGAAAAATAGAGCTTTCTTAACACAGACTTTTGCATACAACATTGCATTTTTATTTAAAAATATATTTTTTTAAAATATATTTTGTAAATTAAAAGAATACTTATCTTCTATATGATTTAATATAAAAATTCCTTCACCAATTTCTTTGGTTGTATCTTCATAGGCTTCCATTTTCAAATATGTCTTAATATTTTCTAAATTTTTCGAAAATTTTTCAAGTTCTTCATGTTCTATATAATATGCTAACTTTGAAAACATTTCTTCCCATTGATGATCAATTTCTTCTTCTACTATCTTTATTTTTTCTTTTTCTTCATTTGTTAAAGCTGATTTATCTTTATGAATCATTTCTTCTAAATTAACTAATTTTTGATTCATACTTTGAATGGAATCTTCAGTATATCCTTGTGTCAATCCATTGCCTATGAATATTCCTACAATAATAATGGTACAAATTATAAATTCTTTTAACATTTGTGATTCCCCTTTTCCTCCTTTTTTTGACAAAAAATTTCATTTTTCCCATTTATCGTAACCACTAATGCCTCTTCTGGTTTCATTTTAAATGGTTTCAATTGATTTTCTAACCACTTTTCATTTTTTCCTAGTTTTTCTAAATTTTTAGTTATTACTTTTCCATCAATTACTAGATCATAGGGAATCCCTTCATATTCTGGTACGATATTAAAGTCTTCTGGTATAGTACCTCTTTTTTCTGGTTTTTGGATAACAGTCACTTCTCCACTTGTTTCTAATATGGCATATTCTACATCTCCTAAATTAATTATATTATTTCTCCTTAATCTTTCTTGTAATTCATTAATAGTAAATCGTTCTTTTTTTAATACTTTTTCATCAATTTTTCCTCTATAAATTAATATGCTAGGTTTTCCACAAATAAATTTTCTTAAGCTTATACTTTTTATATTGATAACAGAAATTACTAAATGCATTACAAGTAATCCTAATATTGGTACAATTCCATTAAAAATAGGAATCCCTATTTCGGACATTGGAATCGTTGCTAAATCTGCAATCATAATGGAAATAGCTAATTCAAATGGTTGCATTTGGCTAATTTCTCTTTTTCCCATTAATCTCATAACAATTAATACAATAATATATAAAATAATTGCTCTAAAAAAAGTCAATAACATTAGACTTCACCCTTTTTAACAAAGTTTGTAAAAAAATAAATTATAAAATTTTTATAATGATTTCATATATGTCTGTATTTTTCACAAATTGTCATGATTTTATACTTAATTTTGAATAAATATTTTTTTTCTGCAAATACTATTTTTGAACCTAAAAAAATGCATCATGAAATTAAAAACTAAGGAGGTTATATTATGTCAGAAGCAAGAGGAACCAATGCTAAAACAGGAACATCTACAGTTTGGCAAATAGTTGGTAGATTAGTAACCGCCGCTATTGTATTAGCCGTGACTGCTTTCTTTACTCCAGGTTTTAGTATTAATAATTGGATGACACTTATTATAGCTGCAGTTGTTCTAAGTATTATAGACTATTTAATTGTTAAATTTACAGGATTACATGCAAGTCCTTTTGGTAAAGGATTTGTAGGTTTTGCACTAGCTGCTATTACCTTATATGTTACACAATTTTTTGTAGCTGGTTATTCTATTTCATGGATTGCCGCTATAATAGGCGCTCTAATTTATGGTGTGGTTGATTATTTCATTCCTGGAAATCAATCTATGTAATAATTGACAAAAAAGAACATTAGATTTTTAATTCTAATGTTCTTTTATATTTATAAATTATCTATTCTCTATTCTCTTTATGTTTCATTTTTATTACTCTGCTACTGCAAATAAAATTAACCTTTTACTGCTGTCATCATTACATGTTGATAAAGTAATTTCTGGTTTTCCGTTTGTATCTCTAGAATAGAAACTTGCATCTTCAGGTGTTGTTTCAAATTTATTATAGATTGTATATGTTAATCTATTTTTTGAATTATCTGTTATGTATATTTTATCTCCATTATTTAGTCTTTTATTATTAGAGAAAAATAGTCCATTTCTATAGTTATGACCTATTATAACTGTATTTCCCACTTGATTGATTCCAGCTCCATAAAGCATTGCCACTGAAGTTTCAAGTGAACTTTTACTTACTTTTTCTAATATTGGATATTCCAATTTTATTGCAGGTATCTCTATTGTTCCTACTACATTAAATCCTTTATATGTTGGTATTTCATTTCCAGAAGCACCTGATACCGTATTTGTTTTTTCAATACTATCTATTGGGTTTGTTGCTGTTGTATTTTCTGCAGTATTTTCGTCCTCTGTATTATTATCATCTTTTGCTTCATCTGTATAGTTTTCAACAAAGGCTAATGCATCGTTTTCTAAGAAATATTTTTGATACCAATCATATCCTAAAAATCCTAACAATCCTAATATTGCAACAATTACAATTACTAGTATTACTGTTAATACTTTACTATATTTACTCTCAAACATATCTTTTACCTCCGTAAAATACTAAAATTACCACTACATATATTATAGCATAAAATTCAGAAAAAGTATATACTTTTTCTGAATTTTTACAGACAAAAAAGAGACGCCTCAAGAAGAAACGTCTCTGTATGTTTCCATAGCATTATTTTACATATTGATTTAATGGTTTTACTCTATAATTTAACTCTCCCATTTCCTCTGTTGGCACATACCCTGCTCTTGCATTCATAACGTCTGGTATTCTATTGACAACAGAGGCACATGTTAATTCTACAGTAGATGGTCTATTGATGACAAGGGTTGTATTTGGCTCCCCTTCAATTGTCCATTCATTTTTATCAAAATCTTCTTTTGAATAAACCTTTCCAATACATTGCGTTTCTAAGGTGATTCCTTCTTCAGTTTCAGTCGTAACCACTGCACTCATTCCAGTAGCTGTACCTGCTTTTACAGTCATTCCTAACGTTGAGGAATCAATATCTTCTTTATATGTTTGTGGTACTGTTTTTTGTGTTTGTGATTTTACTGTTAATCCTAATTTAGCACATAACCAACCATTAACATTCCACATATAAGAAGGTAAATATTCTCCTTTATCTATCACCGCTTGTCTCTCTTCGTCTGTAATTCTGTCTAAAGAAGCTACCTGTTTATCAAATTCCTCCAATGTCAAACCTGCACCATGTGCCTTTGCAAGTGCTATTCCATAGTCTTCTACATTGTAGCTTGAACTTCCTTTTATTTTTGTGATTTTATGTGTTGAACCTGCAATACTTGAAATCAATTGTCCCCAATAAATATCTTGATATCCACTTCCTGTTATTGTACAATTTGTACTTTTAGCTGTTTCATCTAATTGGCTTGTTACGTTCGGGTTTGAATTAGCAGGATAAAAAGCTTCTTCACATGTAGTTATTGCATTAATACCAAGTTTTGCACATAACATTAAAGCATCTTCTACATCACGAATCAAACTCATTGTTGTCACAATAGCAATGTCTGGTTTTACCTCTTTTAACATATGTTCAGCATCTTCTACAGAGACAACCTTTACCCCTTTATTTTCGCATCCCATAATTTCTCCAATATCTTTTCCTATAACTGCTGGATTAACGTCAATTGCCCCCACAATTTCTGCGCCTTTTTCATATACATACCTCATTGTGTATATACTCATTTTTCCGGTACCATATTGTACTACTCTGATTTTTCTATCCAAGAAAACCTCACTCCTTTCTTTTATTATATAGGAAAAATCGGCTTCTGTTTTAAGCATATATAGGATTTTTCCATCTGTGCATTGAAATCTTTAAATTCATTAACACATGTTTTCCTTATATAAATTATTTACTTTTAGTATAAGAATTATACAAATCATTTTTAAATTTATACTACCAAACCTTACTTTGAAAAAACTTTTCTCTTTTTTTGTGTCTATTACTACATTTATTTTCGTTTTTGAATAAAAATTGCGATTTCTGCTTAAGAACAAAATTCATTTATAATATTTGCACATCTCTTTGATGCTAATTTTAAATTTTCGTCAAATGTTGTTTCATTATTTCCATCTGGAATGTCTGATATGCACCTAATACTGATAAAAGGAATATCATCTAAATAACATACTTGTCCAACAGCAGCACATTCCATATCTACTACATCTGCATTAAATTTTGCATTTATCTTATTTTTCATTTCTATTTCTGTGCAAAATATATCTCCAGATGCTACAATCCCCATTTTGATATGATAGATTCTCTCATCCATATTTTTTATCATATTTTCAAATGCTGAAACTAGTCCTCTGTCACATATGATTTTATCTCCTACACCTGTTATATATCCTTTGCTATGACCAAATGCTGTTATGTCAAAATCATGTTGAAGAACATGTTTTGCAATTACAACATCACCTATATCTAATAAATAGTTAACAGCACCTGCAGCTCCTGCATTAATAACAAAGTCTAAATCAAAATTGTCTATTAATATTTGTGTTGTTCTTGCTGCATTCACTTTTCCAATTCCACTTTTTATTAATACGCAATTTCTCTTTTGTATTTTTCCAGTTATAAATCTTAAATTGTATATTTGTTTTATTTCTACCTCTGTCATTAAATCTAGTATCTCTTGTCTTTCTTCATCCATAGCAACTACTATACCGATATACTTCATAGATATTCCTCCTTTCTTTTTATACAGAAATTCTCCTGTTCTCTTATTATACAGACATTATATTATATTTTTGTTCTTTTTTCTACCCTAAAACAAAAAAAATAGAATATCATTTAAAATCATGATATCCTATTTTAAATATTGAAACGAATTATTTTAATTCAACAACAGCTCCAACTTCTGCAAATTTTGCTTTTAAGTCTTCAGCTTCTTCTTTAGAAGCTCCTTCTTTAATTGTTTTTGGTGCTCCATCAACTAATTCTTTAGCTTCTTTTAATCCTAATCCTGTAGCATCTCTAACTACTTTTATAACTTTTATTTTTTGATCTCCTGCATCTGTTAATACTACATCAAATGATGATTTTTCAGCTGCTGCTTCTCCAGCTGCTGCTCCTCCAGCTGCTGGTGCAGCTGCTGCTACTGCAGATACTCCATATTTTTCTTCTATAGCTTTTACTAAATCAGCTAATTCAACAACTGTTAAGCTGTCGATTTCTTCAATTAATTTTTCTATTTTTTCCATTTTAAAATCCTCCTAAATATTTTTTAGTGATATAAGTTCACCACTCTTATTTTATATTTTTCTAATTAAGCTTCAGCTGGTGCTTCTACACTTTCAGCTCCTGCTTCTTTTTTGATTCTTACTTGATCAAGTGCAACTGCAACTTTTGAAATATTTCCAAGTAAAGCTCCTGCAAGCATTGATAATAATGTATCTCTTGATGGTAATTTTGCTAAAGTGATAATTTCTTCTGCTGTCATAACTTTACCTTCAATGACACCACCTTTTATTTTGTAGTAATCATTATCTTTGCTGAATTTGTATATTGCTTTTGCTGGTTCTAAGTAATCTTCATTACTCATAATAACTGCTGTTGGTCCTACTAATTTATCTTCTAAACCTTCAATACCACATTCAGCTAATGCTCTTTTTGTTATATTATTTTTTATAACTGCATATTTAGCATTTACATTTCTTAAGTCTGTTCTTAAGTTTGTTACATCTGCTACATTGATTCCTCTGTAATCTGTTAAAAGTATAATTTTAGCTTCTTTCATTTCAGCTGCTAATTTTGATACTTCTTCTTTCTTTTGATTTAATATTTTTTCACTTGCCATTTATTTTCACCTCCTATTAGTTAATTTATATTATAAAAATAAATAACACTCTTTTATCCATACACGAGGATATAAAGAGTGCTTATATATTTTCTATATAATCTCTATATAACCTCGGTAGGACTTATCTTGCCTACTGTCTTTGGCCATTATATTCTTATTTTTGATTGATAAATAAGCTTGGTCCCATTGTTTTAGCAATTGCTACACTTTTGATGTATTGTCCTTTAGCTGCTGCTGGTTTTGCTTTAATAATAGCATTCATAACGGTTTCATAGTTTTCAGCTAATTTTTCAGCTCCAAATGAAACTTTTCCAAAACCTAAGTGAATAATATTTGTTTTATCTAATCTATATTCTACTTTTCCTGATTTAATTTCATTGATTGCTTTTGTTACATCCATTGTAACTGTTCCTGATTTAGGGTTTGGCATTAATCCTTTTGGTCCTAATACTTTTCCTAATCTTCCTACAACACCCATCATATCTGGAGTTGCAACAACTACATCATAGTCAAACCAGTTTTCATTTTGGATTTTTGGTATTAATTCTTCTGCACCTACAAAGTCTGCTCCAGCTTTTTGAGCTTCTTCAGCTTTTGGTCCTTTTGCAAATACTAAAACCTTTTGTGTTTTACCTGTACCATTTGGAAGTACAACTGTACCCCTTACTTGTTGATCTGCATGTTTTGAGTCAACACCCAATTTTACATGTAATTCAACTGTTTCATCAAATTTTGTTTTTGGCATTTTTTCAATGATATCTAATGCTTCTTTGATATCATATTCTTTTGTTCTGTCAACTAATTTTACACTTTCTGCATATCTTTTTGACATTTTCATTTTTTCTAACCTCCTTTGGTATTAACGAGCTTTGCTCTCCCACTTAATATTTATTTATTTTAATCAGTAACTACTACACCCATAGATCTAGCAGTACCTTCAACCATACTCATTGCTGTTTCTAATGATGCAGCATTTAAGTCTGGCATTTTTTGTTCAGCAATTTCTTTTATTTGTGCTTTTGTTATTTTAGCAACTTTTTCTTTATTTGGTTTTCCTGAACCTTTTTGAATTTTAATTGCTTTTTTTATTAAAACTGCAACTGGTGGCACTTTTGTAATAAAATCAAAACTTTTATCTTTATACACTGTTATAACTACTGGTATGATCATTCCAGGTTGATTTGCAGTTCTATCATTAAAGTCTTTAACGAATTGCATAATATTTACACCACTTGAACCTAAAGCTGGACCTACTGGTGGAGCTGGTGATGCTTTTCCTGCCTCTATTTGTAATTTAATAATATTTGTAATTTCTTTTTCTGCCATTTTAATGGCACCTCCTTTTTTTATCTTCAATAACAATTATTTGATTTTTTGAACTTGTGAAAATTCTAGTTCAACTGGTGTTTCTCTACCAAACATTGATACTAAAACTTTTACTTTATGTTTTTCTTTATTAATTTCTTTTACTGTACCTGTAAATCCTTCAAAAGGACCATTCATAACTTGTACTTGATCATCAATATCATAATCTACATTGATTGAAACATCTTCAAATCCCATATTACGAATTTCTTCTTCTGTTAATGGAATAGGGTCTGTTCCTGAACCTACAAATCCTGTAACACCTCTTGTATTTCTTACAATATACCAAGATTGCTCTGTTACAATCATTTTTATTAGTACATATCCTGGAAATACCTTTTTCAAATTTACTTTTCTTTTTCCATCTTTTATTTCTATTTGTTCTTCCATTGGAACAATGATATCGAAGAAATAATCTTCAAGTTCTCTATTTTTTATTGTTTTTTCTAAATCTTTTTTTACTTTATTTTCATACCCAGAATATGTATGTACCACATACCATCTAGGCATCATATCATAATCTTTTTGAGACATGTATAAAAGCCTCCTTAATTAAACTTATTCTACACTATTTTCACTAGTATTTTCATTTGCCTCTGTTGTTTCATCTGTTGTTTCTGTTGCTGTTGCATTTTCTTCATTTTCACCTGATGTATTTTCAGCATCAGTTGTTTCATTTTCTGTTGTCTCATTATTGGCTGTTGTATTACTATCTTCACTAGTTGTAGATTCTATTGTTTGAATAGATTCTTTTATTTTATCTATTCCATGTTTATTTATTGATTCAAAAGCTAAATCTAATACAAAAACAATGATAGCTGTTATTAAAACAATTGTAATAACTGCTATTGTGTTATTTATCAATTGTTTTGGTGTTGGCCAAATCACTTTTTTTAATTCTGCTTTTAAACCTTTGAAAAAGCTTTTTTTATTTTTGTTTTCTTTATTATTTTCTTTACTTGTAACTTTCTTTTCTTTTTTAGCCATTTTATATCCTCCTTAAAATAGCTTGTACTATCCTATTTTGTCTCTTTATGTGTTGTACGTTTTCTACAGAATTTACAATATTTAACAATTTCTAATCTATCTGTATTATTTCTCTTGTTTTTTGTTGTTGTATAATTTCTTCTTTTACATTCTGTACACTCTAATGTTATATTTTCTCTTGGACCTTTTGCTGCCATTTAAATACACCTCCGAATTTTACATTACTTTTTTAAACGATGTGAACGTATGTCCGTAATATACATACGCTTAAATATTTTACCACCTTTTCCTTGATATGTCAATGAATTTTTCTGTTTTTTTAGCATATTTTTATTATTTTTTTATAACAGAACAAAAAATTGCATAGCAATTTTTCTGTGCAATGTTTAGCGAAGCTTTTTTATATCATAGGAACGTTCGGAGAAGTTTCTTATTATATAAAAAAAGAGAAATAAAATTATTTCTCTACTTCCTTTTTGTTTTATTGTTTTTCTTTTTTTGAACTGAAAATCCAAATTTCCCAAGCTTTTTTCCTAATGCATAATAATGTCCATTTGCATAAGCAATTAAATCACATTTAGAAATATCAAAAGCACCTTTTTCATCTATGTATTGTTTATCTGCACGTATTGCTAAAACTTCAGCAATAAACATATGATGTGAACCGAGTTCTTTTATCTCTTTAACTTTACATTCTACTGAAACTGGGCTTTCTTTTATCATTGGGCATTTTACAAATTCAGATTTTTCTTTGTGCAAATTCATTTCTTTGAATTTATCAAATTTTTCTCCTGATCTTACACCACACCAATCAGTTGCTCTTACTAAGTTTTTATTGGTTAAATTGATAACAAACTCCCTTTGTGTCTTTATTAAGTTATAAGAATATCTGGATGGTCTAACAGAAATATATACTGTTGCTGGATTTGTATTTACTATTCCAGTCCAAGCAACAGTGATTATATTTGATTTTTCCATCGTTCCACAACTTACCATAACTACTGGCAGTGGGTATATAAATGTTCCTGCTTTCCATGTTATTTTATTGCTCATGAGTTTCTCCTTTTTTCTCATTGACTGTGTCTTTAGATTTTATTTCATGCAGTTTCATAACAGCAGATAATTCTTTTATATCTTTTAAATATATACCATATCTGTCATCTTTATCTTTTAATACTTCTCCCAAGTAGCCTGCATTATATTTTGAACCTTGCAAGCTCTCTTCTGATAATAATCCATTTGCAACAGCATCATAATATGCTTTATTTTGGATTTCTCCAGTCTTAGGATTTCGAGATAAATATCCCATATTCAAGTTTGTATATCTTACATCCCTTTTTTTCTCTTCACCTACTGTTCTTGTAATTCTATATGCATCAATACTACTTATCATATTTTGAAAATCACGATATGCTAATAAGCCTATTCTTTCTACAGTTAATTCTATTCCATCATCTCTTGTAATTGTCACAGCTAGCTTTCTCTTTTTATCTTTTCGTTGTTCTAATTTTTCTTTTTCATTTATTTCTAGTGATTCATATGCTACTTGTCGAATATAATCTGGTCTATAATATTGTGTCATTTCATATTTTTCTCTTATTTCTATATCTTGAAGCTCTGGATCATATTCTTGTCTTTTCTCTCTTGTTTCTACTTTTGCATATGCATCTTTTATTCTTTCTATTTGCTCTTTAATCATAGCTATTTCGCCTTCAAGCCTTGTTATTTCTCTGAATTTTTTATTTCCAACGTTATTTTTTGCCACATTTATTTCATTCTCAAGTAATTCTATTCTTTCTTGATGATTTTTTATTAGTCCATTTCTCATGTCTCGTAATTGTGTATCTATCTTTAATGGTGATTGTAATCTATCATCACATCTATCTCTTGATGTGTATAAAATTTTATAAGCATTGTTCGTAGTTCTTCTTTCTTCCCTTATTTCATCTCTTATACTTTGAAACATAGCATTTAAAGAAGCATCATATGCATTTCTTTTTTCTTCTGTATATATTTCTTGATATGCCTTTTCAATACGATTGACTTCGCTTTCTAATCTGTATATTTCATGCTCTATATCTAATTTTTGTTGTTCATCTTCTGTATAATGTAATCTCTCTTCTAACTCAGTTTTTCTTCTTAATATTCTCCTTTTTATATCTTGACTTTTTTGCATAATAAACATGTTTTTATCTTGTTCTTTTTTTATTCGAGATACAGCTTCTCTGCTTGTTCCTATTATTTCATATGCATTTCTATTTTCTTTCATATGTATCATTCCTTTCAACTAGCTTTCCATTATATAGAATCTATATAATCTTGCTAAAATTCATCTTTTATATTATATCATATTTTCCCATAAAAAGCAAAAATTAGAAATTAATATACTCTATAAATATACTAATTTCTAACTTTTACAAAAAAAAATCTAGCAACAACCTATCTTCCCAGCAGGGTAACCCACAAGTATTTTCGGCACACTTAGGCTTGACTTCTGTGTTCGGAATGGGAACAGGTATGACCCTAAATGTCATCGTCACTAGAAAATTATTGTATGCATAGCACACTCAAAAATACATAGATGAAAATTAAGTTTTAAGATCTTCTTTCTCTTTTTTAATTGTGGTTAAGCCCTCGATTTATTAGTATTGGTCAGCTTAATACATTACTGCACTTACACCTCCAACCTATCAACCACATAGTCTACGTGGAATCTTACTACCTTACGGTATGGGATATCTTATCTTGGGGTGGGCTTCACACTTAGATG
>CALXFE010000002.1 GCA_944387545.1 uncultured Clostridia bacterium
AATCTCAAAAATCAAGAAACAAAGTCAGTTCAAGATTTTAATGAAGAGAAATCCTACTAAAAATTTATGCTATCACAATGATAGTTATATTTGATATAGCAGATAACTTATGATATAATATGACAGAAAAAATAAGAGGAGAGATAACAAATGAAAATTTACTTAACAAGGCATGGACAAACAGATTGGAATGTAGAACATAGACCACAAGGAAAAGCGGATATAGAGTTAAACAGAAAGGGAGAAGAGCAAGCCAGAATAGTTGCAAAAGAAAAATTAAATAATACAAACATTGATTTAATTATATGTTCACCATTAAAACGAGCTAAAAAGACAGCTGAAATTATAAATACAAATAGAAATATACCAATTATCTATGATGAAAGAATTTCAGAGAGAGACTTTGGTGAATTTGAAGGAAAAACAATAGATGAAATAAAAAATGAAACGAAATTTCAAGGTTTTTGGAATTATGAATATAATATACAATACAAAAAAGCAGAAAATATACAGAAATTTTTTAACAGAGTATATGAATTTTTAGATGAAACGAAAGAAAAATATCGTGATAAAAATATATTACTTGTAGCACATGGTGGTGTAAGTGTTCCAGTAATTTGTTATTTTAAAGGAATTCCTAAAGAAGAAAATTTAATAAAGATTGGTATTAAGAATTGTGAAGTCAAGGAATTTGAAATAAAAGCATAAGTTAACATTTATCATCAAAAAGCGCAAGGGTGGCTAAAGTGTCACCAAGTTGTGTAAAAAATGCACCTAGAATAGCAATTTCATCTTGAGATTTATCTTTAGCAATTTCACATGCGAGCATAGATATAAAATTGACAAAAGCACATGGATTCATAATAACACCTCACTATAAAGTATATGAAAAAAAATCAAAAAAGTTATAAAAATAGAAAAGAAGGAAATAAAAATGAAAATTGGATTTACAATAGGAAAATTTGCACCATTACATAAAGGACATCAATATTTAATAGAAAAAGGACTAGAGGAAATGGATGAATTTTATGTAATTGTTTATGAAACAGATGTAATAGACATACCTGTGGAAAAAAGAGCAAAATGGATACAACAAATTTATCCTAAGGTACATATTTTATTGGCTAAAAATCCGCCATCACAATATGGGTTGGATGAAGAAAGTATAAAAATACAGATGGATTATTTGAAAAAAATCATAAAAGATATACCCGTAACACATTTCTATAATAGTGAACCATATGGAAAATTTGTGGCAAGAGATTTAAATATACAAGAAGTACAGGTAGATAGGACGCGAGAAAAATATGCCATTAGTGGAACAAAAATAAGAAAAAATGTGAAAGAAAATAAGCATTATGTAGAAGATATTGTTTATAAAGAAATCAATAACAAGAAAAGGTGAGAAATATGATACTTTCAAGAAATACATATTTAGAGGTAGATACTAAAAAAATAAAAAGTAATATCCAAAAGATTATACAGCAATATTCACAATATACGTATTATTTTGGCGTTGTAAAGGCAAATTGTTATGGGTGTGATGATGATACATTACAACTTACAAAAGTAATTTCAGAAAGTGGCTGTAACTATTTAGCTGTAGCAACACTTGAAGAAGCTTTAAAGATAAGAAAACAATTAAAAGAAATTCCCATTTTAGTATTGGGACATATACATCCGGAATATCTTGAAACAGCAAAAGAAAAGAACATAACAATTACCATTATATCAAAAGAGTATGCAAAAGAAATGATGAAATACAATGTCAAAGGACTGAAGGTTCATTTGAAAATAAATACAGGAATGAATCGTCTAGGAATAGCTAAAAAAGAAGAGCTAAAAGAGGTATATGATATATGTAGTAAAGAAGAGCTAGTGATAGAGGGAATTTATACGCATATTTATCATGCTGAAAATAGAGAAGATTACTTAGAACAAATCAATAGATTTCAAAAGATAACTAGCTTAATTGAAATTTCTCAAATTCCGATTGTCCATATTTCTGCAAGTGAAGCATTAACAAAATATAAAAAGGAATCCTATATAAATGGATGTCGATTAGGCATTATCATGTATGGATTTACAGAGGAAAAAGATTTACAATTAAAATCGCCTGTAAAATTAGTAAGTGAAATTATACAAATCCATGAATTAGAAAAAGGAGAAGTAGTAGGATATAATGGAGCTTTTAAAGCAGAAGAAAAAACAAGAATAGGCGTTATACCAATCGGATATGCAGATGGCATTATCAGAAAAAATACAGGAAGATATGTATATATCGAGGATAAGAAATATCCAATTGTAGGAAATGTTTGTATGGATATGCTATTTGTAAAAATAGATGATACTGTGAATATGTATGACAAAGTATATCTTTTAAAAGATAATGCCCATATAGAAGAAGTGGCAAAATATTTAGATACAATTAGTTATGAAATATTAACGCAAATAGGAAGCCGTGTAAATAGGAAATATATATAGTTAAAAAATGCCAGTGGTGAAAAGATGCAACTGTTGGCATTTTTTTGTGCAAAAAAATAAAGGTTTTGATTAATAAGAAAAAATTAAGAAAAACTAAAAAATATTCATAAATTATTAAGAAAAAATCAATAGTAATCAAAATACATATATGCTAGAATAAAGAAAAACAAAAGGAGGATGAATATGGAAACCATATTAAAATGTGAAAACTTGTGTAAGACATTTGGAAAAAGAAATATTTTAAAACATGTTTCTTTAGAAATAAAACAAGGAGATATTTTAGGTTTTATTGGACCAAATGGTGCACGGAAAAACAACAACCATAAAATTAATTTTAGGATTACAAAGTATAACAAGTGGAAAGGTAACAATCAATGGATATGATATACAAAAAGAATTTACACATGCAATCAAAAAAGTAGGTGCTATTGTTGAAAATCCAGATATGTATATGTATTTATCAGGATATGAAAACTTAAAATTAGTATCAAACTTATATAAAGACATTACGAAAGAAAGAATAGATAAAGTTGTGAAACTTGTAAAACTAGAAAACAGAATTCATGATAAAGTATCAAAATATTCATTAGGAATGCGACAAAGATTAGGAATTGCACAAGCCATATTACATGAACCAAATTTATTAATATTAGATGAACCTACTAATGGATTAGATCCAGAGGGAATCAAAGAAATGAGAGAATTATTAGTAGAGTTAGCTACAAAGGAAAAAATGGCAATTTTAATTTCTAGTCATAATTTAGCAGAATTAGATAATTTCTGTACAAAGGTATGTATTATCAAAAATGGAGAAATTATTGAGACAAGTGAAATTTCAAAAATAAAGAAAGAAGCAAGCCAAGAATTAGAATTATTTGAAGTTAATGATACCAATCAAGTCAAAAAGATATTAAAAGATATTGTTATAGTAGATAATAATAAATTTAAAATGAATCTTCCAAAAGAAGCGGTACCAGAAATTATTAATAAGTTAGTAGAAAGCAATATCAAGGTTTATGAAGTAAAACAAGAGGAAAAAACACTAGAAGATGCGTTTTTTGAAAAGACAGGGGGGAATATCATTGAGTAATTTAATAAAAAATGAATTAATCAAAATATTTAAAAAGAAAACCATATATATTACGATGGTCATTATATTCTTATTATTAATTTTTATGAATTGTATGTTTAAATATGCCAATAGCGGAAGTGAATATAATTACTACCTATATAATGAAGCGTATATAGAATCATTAAGAGGTGAGTTAGAAAGATTAAATCCGGATAAACCAAGTGATGTAACCACATATATTAACCTATTATCAGAAATACAGTTAAGTGAAATGATGCAACAGTATAAAGATGCAGAATGGAAATTAGCCATTATTAATGAAAGAATAGCCCCATATATAACCGAAAGAAATACGTATCAATATGGAGCTGAAAAAAATGAAGCACAGGTAGAAAGTATTAATCAAGAAATTAATGCATTACTTGCAAAATTAGAAGAAAATGATTGGAAATATTTTGCAACAGCTGACTTAGAACAAGCAAATCAACAACTAGAAACATTAAATCAGCAAAAAGAACAAATAGAAGATACAGCCGTATTGCATAATATTGAAACAGAAATAAAAACGGCAGAAACAGAAAAGGAAATTGCCCAGTATCGATTAGACAAAAATATACCATATGGAAGTGATTATTTAAACAGAGCCATTTCTAAATTAGAAACAGCGAATAAGAATTTAGCAAACTATGATAACTTAGATAAAGAATTAGAATATGAAGAGCAATTAGAATATAACAGTTATTTAGAAGACCAAGCAGAAAGTCGCTATATATTAGATACAGGGATAGATATTAATAAAACAGATAGTTTGAAAGGAATATTACAACATTTTTACTCACAATTTGGAATTTTCTTAATTGTTGTGATTGTTATGATTGCAGGAACAATCGTAAGTGAAGAGTTTAATAAAGGAACTATAAAACTATTACTAGTAAAACCATATACAAGAAATAAAATTTTACTAGCGAAATTTATAACAACATTGATTATGATTGCTTTTGTAATTGTAGTAACAATAATTATGCAAATGCTGATAGGCGGTATCTTATTTGGATTTGATAGCTTAGCAGATCCAGTAGTCACTTACAATTTTAATACAAACACAATTCAAGAAATGAATATATTTGCGAACTTAGGTATACAAACATTAATGCAATTGCCAATGATTATTTTATTAGCAACACTTGCATTTGCAGTAAGTACGATCTTCTCAAATAGTACGCTTGCCATTACGATTTCTCTATTAGGTTATATGTCAGCAAGTATTATCAATCAATTAACAATTGCATACAAACTACAATTTATGAAATATTTTGTCACAATGAATTGGGATTTAAGTATCTATGCAAATGGAGCTTTACCAAATATGGAAGGTATGAGTATGACAATGTCAATCATTATCTGTGCTGTATATTTCCTAATTATGATGATACCAACATTTATTGTATTTAAGAAAAGAAATATTAAAAATATATAAAAGATTTATTTTATTTTCATACAGATTTTTATAAAAAGATGAGATTATAAGGAGCTTATCAAATATGATAAGCTCTTTTTGTACAAAATGTAACAACTTTTCCCCTATTACCAGTTTTAAATTCTTTTTTATATTGTAAAATCCTAAAAAATGGTATATAGTTATAATGGAAAAATAGATAAAGGAGCGTGTTTTATGAATTATCCAGAAAACTTAAAAATAGGGGATACCATAGGAATTTGTGCGCCATCAGGAGGGATTTCAGAAGGGGACGGAATTAAAAAATTAGAATTAGCTAAAAAACAATTACAAGAAATGGGATATAAAATCATAGAAACAGAAAGTGTAAGAAAAGAAGAAAGAGGAAGAAGCGCATCAGGGGAGCAAAGAGCTAAAGAATTCATGGAGCTATTAGAAAATGATGATGTAAAACTAATCATATTTGCAGAAGGTGGAGATTTTCTAGTAGAAATGATTCCATATTTAGATTTTGAAAAAATAAAAACATTAAAACCAAAATGGATGCAAGGATATTCTGATATTACAGGTATTAATTATTTGTGGAATACTTTGTTAGAAAGACCATCTATCTATTGTGAAATGATAAAAAAATATGCCATGAGACCATTATTTAGAGATTTAACAGATGCTTTAAGAATAGCAAGTGGAGAAGAAATTGAACAAACATCTTTTGAAAAACATGAAGAAATTATTGATTTTAGAATAGAAGATAATGAAAAAGCACTTGAAAATCAAGAAAGTATAGAAGAATTTAGCAAGGAAAATGAAGAAATCAGAAAGCAAGAATTGGAAAAAGGCTATGATTTAACACAAGAAACAAAATGGATAAACTTAAAAGGTGAAGAAAAAATAGAATTTAAAGGAAGAGCTGTTGGTGGTTGCTTAGATTGTATAAAAGCATTTATTGGAACGAAATATGATAAGGTAAAAGACTATATTCAAAAATATAAAGAAGATGGTATTATATGGTTTTTAGAAGTGTTTGAAATGAGTACACCAACTGTATATCTTACTTTATGGCAGATGAGGGAAGCAGGCTATTTTGAAAATTGTCATGGTATTATATTTGGCAGACCATTATTTATCAGAAAGGATTATAATATTGATTTTAATGAAACAGTAAAAGATGTTTTAGAAGATTTAAATATACCAATTATTTGTGATGCAGATATAGGACATGTTTCACCACAATTTGCCATGGTAAACGGAGCAATATTAGAAATTACATCACAAGATGGAAAGGGAAAAGTAAAAACAATTTTGAAATAGTAACAAAAAAAGTATAAAAAAATATAGTAATAGTGGCAATAAAATTATGAATATTGATATAATAGAATAGAAAGGAAAGTGAAAGAAAATGAAAGTTGTATTAGTAAATGGAGGACCACATAAAGAAGGATGTACGTATACAGCATTAAAAGAGGTAGAAAAACAATTACATAAAAATGGAATTGAAACAGAAATATTTTGGTTAGGTGTAAAACCACTAGCAGGCTGTATTGGATGTGGAAACTGTAAAAATACAGGAAAATGTTTTGTGGATGATAAAGTCAATGAATTTATAGAAAAAGCAAAACAAGCAGATGGATTTGTATTTGGAACACCAGTACATTTTGCTTCAGCAACAGGTGCTATAACATCTTTTATGGATAGAGTATTTTATGCAGGAAAACCAGTATTTCAAAATAAGTTAGGTGCATGTGTTGTTAGCTGTAGAAGAGCTGGTGCAACAGCAACATTTGACCAATTAAATAAATATTTTACAATTAACAATATGCCGATTGTATCATCACAATATTGGAATATGGTACATGGAAATACACCAGCAGAAGTTGTGCAAGATGAGGAAGGAATGCAAACAATGAGAACATTAGGAAACAATATGGCATGGTTATTAAAATGTATAGCACAAGGTAAAAAAGCAGGAATAGAAATACCTGAAAAAGAACAACCAATTCGTACAAATTATATAAGATAATATATAATATAAAGAAAAAAGTTAAAACAGAGAAGACAAGAATATAGAAAAATAAAAGGAACTAAAAATTTGAAATCGTAAATAAAAAACAAGAGGAAATAAGAATGAATGAAAATGAAGCAATTGGAATTTTTGATTCTGGGATTGGTGGCGTAACAGTTTTAAAAGAAATATTAAAACTATTACCAAATGAAAAATACATATATTATAGTGATTCTAAGAACAATCCTTATGGAGATAAAAGCGATGAAGAAATAAATAATTTATGTGAAAATATAGTGGAACAATTTATAAATCAGAATTGTAAGGTAATTGTGATAGCTTGTAATACAGCAAGTGCAAAATCAGCTAAGTATCTAAGAAAAAAGTATAAAAATATACCATTTATAGCAATAGAGCCAGCCTATAAAATGGTATATGATTATGCTTATAATGAACCAACATTGGTTATGGCTACAAAAGGAACAATCGAAAGTGAAAAATTCAACTTGTTATATCATACATATGATAATCATAAAACCATTTTACTTCCTTGTGTAGGACTAGCTGATATCATAGAAGAGGGAAATAAGCATAAAATAGAAACTTATTTAGAGGCACATTTAGAACAATATAAAGGAAAAGTAAAAAATGTTGTTTTAGGTTGCACACACTATCCACTGATAAAAGAGGAAATAAAAAAAGTTTTAGGACAAGTTGAATTTTTTAATGGAGCACCTTATTTAGCCAAACACCTGAAACAAGTTTTAGAAGAAAATGATTTAATTTGTGATAAAAATGAGCCCTCAAAAATACAATTTATAGATTCATCAAACGACGAACAAAAGAAAAAAAGATTTTTTGAAATAATAAAGGAGTAGTATATGAACCAATCATATAATTTACAATTAACAAAGCAAGAAATAGAAGCATTACAAAATTATGCAGGATTTATGCATGCAAGAATGAATGCAATAGGGGATTTAAAATATGATAAATTAGAAGCATCACAAAAAAGTGGATGGGATATGAATATGTCTACAAAAGAATTGGAAAAGATGATTTTAAAATTTGTAGATGTTTATGGTGCTATTTATAAAGCTGGTAATAGAGAGGCAAGAGGAAGGCTTTATAGAGGGACAAGTACGAAGGAAATAAGAAAAATAGAACATGAAAAAAATATAAATTCATTTCTTTCAACATCTTTAGAAGAAGATATGGCAAAAACTTTTACAACATATGGAGATGAAGCAGCTATTTTAAGAATAAAGACAGAAGAAGGGTTACCATATTTATATGTAGAACCATATAAAGAAGATGGAAGAAAAGATGAAGAAGAAATTTTGATTTTACCATTTTCAAAAGTAAAAAAGATAGAGCATACAAGCACTTGGAATGGATATAAATATTATGATGCAACATTAGAAAAGGAGAAATTAGAAGAAGTTCCAAAACAAGAGTTAGAAACATTAAAGGCGCAACTTATGGAAGGATATGATTATTATAGAGAACAAGCAACTAAATGTATTGAATTAAAAGATGATGTAGAATATATGTATACGAAATTAAGACAAAGCCGGATTAAGTGGAGAAGATAAGAATTACTTATATGAACAAATACAAGAAAAAACAAATAGGTATACAGAATTAGAAAAAAATGTTAGCGAATATCAAAAACAATTTTCTAGAATGTTAAAAGGAATGTGTAAAGAAAAAGAAATAGAAATTGATAAACAACAAGAAGAGGAAGAAAAAAAGATACAAGCACAACAAAAAGAAAAGCAAGAAGAAGAGAAAAAACAACTAGAGGCAGAAATTAGAAATCTAGAAGATGAAATAGAATGTGGTAAGACAGATATAGTAGAAATATTAGAAAAGTATGTTAGAAAGTTTGAAGCAAATGCGGACAAGTATCAAAGTATTGCAGAGGATTTAAAAGTTGGCTATTCTATGAGACCACATTTTAAAATATTAGAAAATGTCGAAGCAATAAAAAGAAAACTAGAAAAAGAGAATACACAAGAAGAGAAAGAAAAAGAGGAAAATCAAGAAGATAGAATGCAATTAGAGAACAAATATCAAGAATTGTTAAAGAAAAGGAAAGAATTAGCTAGTATAAAACAAATAATGGGAAGTTTTCCAGAATATTTAAAGGAACATGATAGAGAATCTTTTCAAGAAATAAAAGCAAACTTAAATAAGAAGATACAAGGAATGATTACAAAAGAAAGAGTGGGACATTTACAGTTGGAAAAGCAACAAATTTCACAAGAAAAAGAATCAATATTACAACGAATACTTTATGGAACTACTTTAAAAGAACAGAAATTAGCAAATATAAATGCAAAAATAGAATTAGCAAGAAGGCAAAGTGCAACAAGGAATCCAGAAAATCGTGTTAGTGTTATGATGGCAAATTTATATGATTGTTGTGCACAAGATTTAAATGGTGCATTTTCTCCAGAAATGATTGAAACAATCTATGCAATTAGAAGAAATTTTAATAATTTACCAAATGAAGAAAGTTTAGCGCAACAGGCAAATGAGAAAGCTAATAGTCATTATCCAGCAATTATCGGAAAGAAAAAACTATCAAAAAGAAGACAAATAGATTATTATCGTGAAGATACAGATAGAACAAAGGCAGAAATATATAATCAAATACATCAAGATAAACCAATTCATCAAGAAATACAAATTCATGCGCTTAACAAATTTGAACAAACAATCAATAATATAAAAACCACTTTAGAACAAGGTAAAGCGCAGTCATATAGTATGGATAGAGATAGTCAAATAACAGAGTGGAATATAGAATAAAACTTAAAATAAAGGGTGTGTAGATATGAAAATATTAAGAAATGAATTAAAAAATGAATTACATATTAGAACACAAAAAGATTTTCCAAAAGAAGGAATTGAATTTATTGATATGATGCCTTTAATAATACAAAAGGAAACATTTAAAGAGATTGTAGATAAATTAGTGGAAGAAATTAAAGATAAACATGCAGAATATATTGTAGGACCAGAAGCAAGAGGATTGATTGTTGGCGCAGCAGTAGCCAATGAATTAAATATTGGATTTATACCAGTTAGAAAAGCAGGAAAATTACCGCCAATAACAGTAGAAAAACAATTTGAATATGAAAAAGAATATGGAAAAGATAAATTAGAATTACCAAAACTAGTAAATGAAGAATATACAGGAAAAAGAGTGTATATAATTGATGATATATATGCAACAGGTAACACCATGAAAGCAATAAAAAAAGCCATAGAAGAAACAGGTGGAATTGTCGTTGGACAGGGGGTTATTATGAATATCAAAGAACTGAATGAAGCTAAAGATGTCTATTCTCTAATAGATATTAATGAAACATAGAAAAAGGACAGGTTGGAATTATCTTAACAAATAAATGGTAAATAAGATAATTTTTATACCTGTTCTTTTTTTAGTAATGACTTGGTCTAGAGAAATTTAACTTATAAATATTTTTTTAATTTTTCCACGTTATTTTCTTGAAATTGAATAAAGTTTGTTAAAATATTTTTGATAGAATCTGTTGTTTCAGGATTATTATTTAGCAATTTAACTCCTTCAATAATACCCATATTGGTTCCTTTTATAAGCATTTCAGCAATTTTAGAATCAGAGTTATCCGTTAATGTACTCATTTGAATATCAAACCATCCCATCATTTTTTGTGCGGGATTTAATTCTTTAGGAAATTCTTCATATTTTCCAAGTTCAGCATTTACATCATTTAAAATTTCGTTATATTTGTTATATTCGAATTGCAAATCATCTTTTAATTTATCGTCAGTAACCTTTTCCGCAATAGAAGAAATAGAATCCATTCCCATTTTAATTCCTTTATTAATTTCATTTAAAATATATTCTGGTCTATTCATGGTTTTACCTCCTAAAGTTTTCTGTATTTATAAAAGAATGCACAAAGATTTTGAATATAGATATAAAGCATTTATCTTGTCATGTACATTTTATTTATAAATTTAGTATGTACAAATAAATAAAAAATATGAATATAAATTTTAATTGCATAAAAAAATAAAAATAGGAAAAAATCTATATAGAATATGAAAGTTAGGAGTGAAAAAAATGGAAGAAATGGTAAATAAGCTAAACGAATTTTTAGCAGATCTAAATGTATTTTATAGAAAATTACAAAATTATCATTGGAATGTTAAAGGAAAAAATTTCTTTGTATTACATGAAAAATTAGAAGAATATTATGACAAAATTAACGAAGAAATTGATGAAATTGCAGAGCATATCTTAACATTAGATAAACAGCCTTTAGGAACAATGAAGGATTATTTAGAGAAAAGCTGTATAGAAGAAGCACAAAATGCGAAAATAGAAGGAGATATTGTATTAGATAAGATATTGAAAGACTATGAAACATTATTGCAAAAAGCAATGTGTATTAAAAAATTAGCAGATGAACATCATATTTATGCAACATCTAGTTTAATAGACAATTATATTTTAGAATATAGTAAAATTATATGGATGTTAAAACAGCATAAATAAAAGAGTGATTTGTAAACAGTTTGTTTAATTAAGAATAAAAAAGAAAAAATGTTCGTAAAAAGTATTGACAATTTTTAAAATTGTCGGTACAATAAAGGCGAACATTTTTTCAATTATAAAAGGTTACATTTTCTATAATTGAAAAAGAACATAAAAGTGAAAGTAGAGGAAATAAGTTATGATATCATCATTACATATTAGAAATATAGGGATTATAGAAGATTTAAGTATCGATTTTAATAAAGGACTAAATGTATTAACAGGAGAAACAGGTGCAGGAAAAACCTTAATTATTGATTCTCTTCAAATTATATCAGGCGGAAGATTCTCTAAAGATATGATAAGAAAAGGAGAAACCAATTCTTTTGTTGAACTTTGTTTATTTTGTCCAGAAAATGAAAAAGCAATCGAAGGAAATATTATTGTTTCAAGAGAAATCAATATAAATGGAAAAAATATGTGTAAGATTAATGGAAGAATGGTTACTGTTAATGAATTAAAAGATTTTATGAAACAATTTATTGAAATTCATGGACAAAATGATAATCAAAATCTGTTAGATAGTAAATTACATTTAAAATATTTAGATGGATTTATAGGAAAAGAGATTATAGGAGAATACAAAGTAAAATACAGACAATTGTATAATCGTTATTTAGAAATTAAGGAAACGTTAAAACAAAATTATGGTGATGATAAAGAAAGACAAAGAAAATTAGATTTATTAAGATATCAAACAGAAGAAATCGAAGAAGCAAAATTAAAAGAAAATGAGGAAGAAGCATTAGAAGAAAAAAGAAAGTTATTTTTGAATTCAGAAAAAATTGTAGAAAACTTAAATGAAGCAGATGGTTTATTATCAGAAAATACAATTGATAGTCTAAGTATGGCAATTCGAGCATTGGAGAAAATTGAAGATATAGATAAGAAATATGAAAAAGCAAGTAATCGTTTAAAGAGTTCGTATTATGAGTTACAAGAATTAGCCAGAGATATTAATAATTATAAAGAAGATATATATTTTGATGAAGAAGAAAGAAATCAAATAGAAGAAAGATTGGATATTATATATTCATTAAAAAGAAAATATGGAAATAGTATAAAAGAAATAATCGCATATAATGAACAAATAAAGGAAGAGATTCATCATATAGAAAATTTAGAAGAATATAATAACAAGTTAAAAGCAGAATTGGAAAAGATAGAAAAATCTATGAATATGATAGGAAAAAGGATGAATTTTGTAAGAACAGAATATGCAAGCAAGTTAAGTGATAGTATTAATCAGGAATTAATTGATTTAGAAATGAAAAATGCAAAAATCAATGTGAAAGTAGAATATATAGAAAATGAATTTTTCAAAACAGGAAAAGATGTTGTTAAATTTTATATTACTACAAACTTAGGAGAAGACGAAAAAGAATTAGCCAAAATTGCATCTGGTGGAGAGATGTCAAGAACGATGCTAGCTATAAAGAAAGTATTAGCTGATACAGATAGTATACCAGTATTGGTATTTGATGAAATTGATACAGGAATTAGTGGAAAAGCAGCAAATGCCGTAGCAACAAAATTAAAAGCAATAGCCAATACACATCAAGTTATGTGTATATCGCATTTACCAAATATTGCAGCAATTGCAGATTACAACTATTTTATTAGTAAAAACGTGAAAGAAGAAAGAACTAAAACACAAGTTAAATTGTTAAAAGAAAATGAAGTTATAGAAGAAATTGCAAGAATTTCTTCAGGAGAAATTAATGAAGTTACATTACAATATGCATATGAATTAAGAAATAAAAAAGCAAGTTGATAAAAAGAAAGTAAAATGTGTTTATATAAAAAATATAAACACATTTTTTGTATAGATTTCATGAAAATGTAAAAAATGTATATATATGTTATTAGTAAGGAGGAATTTTATGAAAAAAAGTGCATTAATTAAAAGTGTAGAGGCAATAGAAATTTTAGACTCAAGAGGGAATCCTACTTTACAAGTAGAAGTTGTAACCGAAGAGGGCATATGTGGTGTTGCAGCAGTACCTTCAGGGGCTTCAACAGGAAGCTTCGAAGCAGTGGAATTACGTGATGGAGAAAAAAATCGATATGATGGAAAAGGTGTGACAAAGGCAGTTGAAAATGTAAATAAAAAAATTAGTAAGAAAATAATAGGAATGAATGTTTTTTGCCAAAGAAAAATAGATGAAGAAATGATAAGACTAGATGATACTTTGAATAAGTCAAATTTAGGAGCAAATGCTATATTAGGGGTGTCATTAGCAGTAGCAAAAACAGCAAGTAATACATTAGGAATGGAATTGTATAGATATATAGGTGGAATTAATGCAAAAGAATTACCAGTCCCAATGATGAATATACTAAATGGAGGAAAACATTCAGAAAATAATATTAGTATACAAGAATTTATGATAATGCCAATTGGTGATATTACATTTGCAGAAAGATTAAGAAGAGGAGCAGAAATTTACCATACATTAAAAAAAGTATTAAAAGAAAAGGGCTTTGATGTTGGTGTAGGAGACGAAGGTGGATTTGCGCCAAATTTAGAAAATGAAGAAATGGCATTAGATGTTATTATAGAAGCGATCCGAAAAGCAGGATATGAACCAGGAAAAGATATTGTGTTAGCGCTAGATGTTGCAAGTACAGAAATGAAAGAGGAAGCTAAAAAAATTGGAAAAGATGGTTACTATTTCTGGAAAACAGATATTTTTAAAAGCAATCAAGAAATGATTAACTATCTAATAGATTTGTGCAATAAATATCCAATTGTATCTATAGAAGATGGATTAGCAGAAGAGGATTGGGAGAATTGGCAGATATTAACACAAAAATTAGGAAACAAAATACAACTAGTAGGTGATGACTTATTTGTAACCAATATGTCCAGATTAAAAAGAGGCATTGACAAAAAAGTGGCAAATGCAATACTCATAAAACCGAACCAAATAGGAACATTAACAGAAACATTAGATACAATTCAAATGGCAAAAGAAAATGGATATAGAACTATTATTTCACACCGTTCTGGAGAAACAGAAGATACAACCATTGCAGATATTGCTGTGGGAGTAAATGCGATGCAGATAAAAACAGGGGCACCTTGTAGAACGGATAGAGTAGCAAAATATAATAGATTGCTAAAAATTGAAACGGATTATTAGGAAAAAGCCAAAATCTATGTGATTTATAAAAGCGTAGAGAAAAGAAATGAAAAGAGATTTTTAATCAATTAAAAATCTCTTTTTCTAAATTTAATATTCTTTTATTGTTTCATATTTTTATTTGTAACAGTTAATTTCACTAATGAATAAATGAATAATCCCGCACCTACAACAAATAGTGCAATCATAATAGGTGTACCAGCTTTAGGTAAAGTAGCAGGTGGTTCTGAAAGTCTTAATTTTGGAGTAACGTTTGAGGTATCAGAAACTGGGTTACCATCAAAATCTGTATAAGTAATATCTACTTTTTCATTGGTATCTAGGATTTTACCAACAATGCTACTGTCAAAATTCTCTTTTAATTTTAAAGTGTATTGAACAGTTGCTGTTTCTCCAGGATGTAGTTCTGGTATTGTCCAAGTAATAGAATTATCTTCAGTATTTACTTGGGTTGATATTGTTCCAATATTGGCTTCTGAAACATAGGCAAAATCAAAGTTATCAATAATTTCTTGAGGGAAATAATCGTTAATACTAATATTAGTTAATATTTTTTCAACTGGTAATAAATCATTATAGATATCTTCTGTAATGGTTTGTTCAATTTCACTATCTTGTACATAGTAGAATTTACCAACTGTTGGATTGGTTTCAGTTCCAAAAATTTCTTCTATAATATCACCATATGTTTTGTCATCTTCTCTAGTGGCAGGAACATCATCTTCATTAGAAATACCAGTAAGCATTGTAATAACATCATATCCTGCAGTATCTAAAGCTTGTAATTGTGCTTTTGTTTTATTAATGACATCATCTGAATAATAAACTTTGTCATAATTTAAAGCAACATTTGGAATACCATCTGTTAAGACAATAATATATTTGTTATTATCTTCTTCGGAAAAATATTGGCTAGCTAAGTTTAATCCGGATTCTAAATCGGTTCTAGGTCCTGTATATTGAATATTAGAAATGGCAGAGATTAATGCTTGTGGATCAGTAGATAAATTAGAAATTAATGAAGCATCTTCAATAGTTCCTTCTTTAGAAACATCTTCATTTGTAGAGAAACTAACAGCACCTACTTTTAAGTTTTCATTTCCATTTAAAATTGTATTAATTAAGGTTTTAGCAGATTCTATAACCAAATCTTCTCTAGTAGTGGTTCCTTCTACAATATCTTCCATACTTTTTGAGTTGTCAATGACAAGCATAATTTCTCCTGTTGGTTGCATAGCTGCTTCTTCATTCGTTACTTGTAATTGAAGAGTAACTTCTTTATTATTTAAATCTTTTTTAATCAATCTTTTTTCAAATTTTGAATTTTCTCCAATTTCTATTGTACAAACTGGTTCTTCAACAACTTCCATTGTAACAGTTTGATAAGTTGCAAAAGATAGGTTTGCGATTAAAATCAGAACTAAAAACAATGTAATAAAAACACTTTTTTTCATACATAAATTCCTCCCATAATTTGATTTCATATATATATTTTAACACAAGAAATAAAAAATACAACAAATTTGTAGAAAAAAACATAAAAACGTGATAAAATAGAATACGCAAATTGGTATAAAAGGTGATAAAATGTTAGAAAATATAAATTTTCCAAGTGACTTGAAAAAATTAAGTATTTTGGAGAAACAAAAATTAGCTGAAGAAATAAGAAAATATCTGTTAGAAATTGTATCTGAAAATGGTGGACATTTAGCTTCAAATTTAGGGGTGGTAGAGTTAACAATTGCATTACATAGTGTTTTTAACTTAAAAACAGACAAAATTGTATGGGATGTAGGACATCAAACATATGTACATAAGCTATTGACAGGAAGAAAAGAAAAATTAAAAACATTAAGAAAGTTAAATGGGATAGCTGGTTTTCCAAAAACATGTGAGTCAGAATATGACTTTTTTAATACAGGACATAGTAGTACATCTATATCAGCCGCATTAGGAATGGCAAGAGCAAGAGACTTAAAAAAACGGAAATTATTCTGTATTAGCAGTCATAGGAGATGGTGCTTTAACAGGCGGTATGGCACTAGAAGCTTTAAATGATGTCGGGTATAGTAAGACAAAAATGACAATTATCTTAAATGATAATGAAATGAGCATATCACCAAACATTGGTGGACTAAATATGCTACTTAGCAAATTAAGAGCTAAAAAGATGTATACTAGATCTAATATTATTATGAAAAAAAGAATCAGTAAAATACCAATTGTAGGAAAACCAACTGTGAAATTTGTACAAGCAGTAAAAAGAAGTATCAAACAGTTAATTATACCTAAAATGTTTTTTGAAGATATTGGATTTACGTATTTAGGACCAGTAGATGGGCATAATATAGAGGAATTACAAAGTATATTAACACTTAGTAAGCAAATAGATAATCCTGTACTAATTCATGTATTAACGAAAAAAGGAAAAGGATATGAAATTGCAGAAAAAAATCCAGATAAATTTCATGCAACAGGACCTTTTGATATTGAAACAGGGAAAAGTAAAAAAGAAAAGGGAAAAGACTATTCAAAAGTATTTGGAGATAAATTAGTAGAACTAGCAAAGAAAAATGAAAAAATTGTTGCTATAACAGCTTCTATGAAGGATGGGACTGGACTTACAAACTTTAGTAAAGAATTTCCAGAACGCTTTTTTGATATCGGAATTGCAGAGCAACATGCATTAGGTTTAGCAGCAGGAATGGCAATAGATGGAATAATTCCAGTTGTACCAATATATTCGTCTTTCTATCAAAGAGCATATGATCAAGTAATTCACGATATAGCACTTCAAAATTTACATGTTATTATGTGTGTAGATAGAGCAGGAATTGTTGGAGCAGATGGAGAAACACATCAAGGTATGTTTGATATGGCATTTTTTAGATTAGTACCAAATTTAGTTATATTAGCACCAAAAGATTTTCAAGAATTAGAAGATATGTTAGAATTTGCAGTAAACTTGAAAAAACCAGTTGTTATTCGATATCCAAGAGGTGGAGAAGATAAGGAAAAATTGATAAATCACGAACCAATAGAGGAAGGAAAAGCAGAAATATTAAAAGAAGGAAAAGATATATCTATAATAGCAATAGGAAAAACAGTTGCAAGAGGTATGAAAATAGCTGGAAAACTAAAGGAACAAGATATAGATGCTGAAGTCATCAATGTAAGATTTTTGAAACCATTAGATAAAGAAACCATAAAAAAATCAATTGAAAAAACAAAAAATGTAATTACAATAGAAGATGGAACGATTATAAATGGACTAGGAACTACTATAAAAGAATTAATCGTCGATGAAGATATAAAAGATGTAAAAATCAAAGCATATGCTTATCCAGATACATTTATTCAACATGGAAGTGTTGAAGAATTAGAAAAAATATATCATTTAGACGAAGAAAGCATCATGAAGGATTTGTTGGAGAAACAATTGAAAAAAGCAAAAGATGAAAATACGAAATAATTAGAAAATGTAAATAAGTATTTTGTATGGAATTGAATATGTTAAAATTTATAAAAAGATGATTCAGAAAAAAAGAGGAGAGATAAACTTTAAAATGAATAAACAAGACTTATTAAAAGACTATAAAAAACAAGAAGATAAATTATGCTTATCACAAGTATTAGATAAGATAGAGATATCATCAAAAAGAGAAAAAATAGAATATACAGATTTTTTAGATATGTATCAAGTAGCATTAGTAGAAAATTTTCTAAGAAAAATACAATATAAAAACTACAAACTATATGGTGGATATGAAGATGCAGAAAGAAAAATATGTATCATATATCCTGAAAAATTTGATGATAAAATGTTAGAAAAAAACTATGATAAGATTTTAAAAGTAGTAAGAATCATATTACCAGAAGAAGAAAAAGGAAAATATTCACATAGAAACTACCTAGGCGGAATCGTAAAATTAAGCTTAAAAAGAGAAAAAGTAGGAGATATTATTGTAGGAGAAGATGGAGCAGATGTGATAACATTAAATGAATTTGCAGATGTTTTAAAAACACAATTACCATCTCTTACAAGATTTGAAAATGCTCAAATTACGATAGAAGAAATACAAAATGTAAGAAAATTAGAATTAAAAATAGAAGAAATAAGCATTATTGTACCATCACTTAGATTGGATAATATCGTATCAGACTTAGCAAGAACCTCTAGAAGTAAAGCATCAGAAATTATAGCACAAGAAAGAGTCTTTATAAACGGACAAAATGAAACGAAAAATTCAAAAACAGTAAAATTAGGAGATGTCATCACGATTAGAGGAAAAGGCAGATTTATCATCAAAGAATTTACAGGAACAACAAGAAGTGGAAGAACAGTCGTATTAATTGAAAAATACGTTTAGGGACGTGCCAAAATGGACAAAAATTGACCAAAAGGGACAGACCTGTTAGAAAAAGAAAAGTTCTTGAAAATATTATATTTCTTAATTTATGAAATGACGAATGTGAATGAAATCATATTAGAAAAAATTAAAGTATCTAATAGGAGAATCTCAAAACTTGATTTTGAGTGGTGCCTATTAGATACTTTTAGTTTTTCTTTATGATGTAATGTTAGCCGAGGAATGTAATAAATTAAGAAATATAATATTTTTATATAATGAATATTTTCATAGGTCTGTCCCTTTTGGTCAATTTTTGTCCATTTTGGCACGTCCCTAATGTTTCATAAGAATGGCATCATATTGGTTATCATAATATTTTTTTCTTCTGCCACATTCTTTAAAACCAAATTTTTGATATAAGGAGATGGCAGAAAAGTTTTCTTCATTAACTTCAAGATGTATGGTTTCGATGTTTTTTTCTTGACAAATATGAAGAATATGATTTAATAGTAAGGTTGCAACTCCTTGTCTTCTGTAATTTTTCATTACAGCTATATTCATAATGTCAGCTTCGTCTAAAATGATTTTAATGCCAGCAAAACCAACAACGGTATTTTCTAATGTTGCACAAATAAATTTAGAATTTTCACTTTTTAATTCATCTTTTAAAATATCTATATTCCAAAAATCATCAAATTTAGAAATGTCTAAATTATCTAAATCAGAAATTTGCATGTCTTTGATAACCAGGCTTTTTCCTTCCAATTGTCTCTGTGCTTGAGGCTTTTTTAAATAAAGGGGAAGTAAGTCTTTATCTTCACCTTGTTGATTATATTTATGAATGCCAGCAATACCTAGATGATAGACATCAATAGTATGAATATTTGTATCTGTAAGGTTAGAAATACTATTGGGAATTACAAATTTTGAAGATTGGTTTTGTATGATTTGTTTATAAATAAGGGAACCATCTCCAACAAAGGTAATTGTAGAATTTGCATATCTATAATTTAAAAAATTCAAACAATTTTCTATACTATCAGCTTTAGGTGGTTCTAATAAAGAATATACATTGTTTTTTAATTCATATAAAGCATAATAACAATTATTATTTTTACAATCTAGTATACTACAAATGATGCCATCATTTGTAACATTATAAGCTAATCCCTCAAGAGAAGAAATGCCAACAGAAGGGATTTGTAAACTATCAGTAAAAGCTTTGATAGTTGCTACACCAATTCTAATTCCAGTAAATGAACCAGGTCCAATATCGCAAACGAGTAAATCCATGTCAGATAATTTTAGCTTTGTGTCCGCGAATATTTGCTTAATCAATGGCATTAGGGATTCTGAATGTGTTAATCGATTATGCAATTCTATTTTTTTTACTAAATGTGTATCTTCTAATATGGCTACACTACATATTTTACTAGAAGTTTCTATACTTAATGTTTTCAATTTTATCCTCCCACTATTATTTTTTACAATTATTTTTAAAACTATTTTTGCGAACAGTAAATCAATTTTTAATAATGCCTATCATTATAAGGTATAATCATATAAGTTTAGTTAACAATTCATCATATTTTTCACCATAGGAAATAGCATTAAGAATTCTTACAGAATCATTCATTTCATCTCTTTCAAATGTAATATGTATATATTCTTTTGGAAGTGCGTCTTTAATAATTTCACCCCATTCAATAATGCAAATACCATTTTCAAAATATTCTTCTCCTCCGATAGCATAAAATTCAGAAGAATCTTCTAATCGATATACATCAAAGTGAAATATATTGATGTCATTTTTCGTATATGTATTAACAATAGTAAAAGTAGGACTAGAGATTTCATCTTCTAATCCATAATAGCTTAAGATACCCTCTGTTAATTTTGTTTTTCCGGAACCTAACTCTCCAGTTAAGACGATAGTATCTCCTTTTTTTAAAAGGCTAGCTAATTTTTTTCCAAAATTTAAAGTTTCTTTTTCATTATTGGATATTACTTTTAAATGCTTCATAACAGTACCTCTAAATTAATATTTTACAAGCATTATTATACTATAATTTATACGAAAATTCAAATAGAAAATAAAGTGAAAGAAATATAATATAATAAAAAGCAATGAAGAGAAAAAAGAGTGAAGAAATTTGAATATTACAATTCTGTTACATTCAAAAAAAATGTTGAAATATGTGATAGATTCATATATAATAAAATTGTATAAAGCTTTAAAAAAGGAGGAAGTAGATGGATACATTTGCTAACTATATTTTAGATGAAAAAGATTTAGCTGCTAAAATGGAAATAACATATTATTTAGCAAAAAAAACAAAAATATTTTTTGATAAATCCGTTATCTTCAAAACAGAAATAGCAAGAATGTTTATAGACTATATGAAAATAGATGTAGACAAAAACTTGGTATTAACAGCATGCCTATTATGTAATTGTAAAAAAGTTGATAATGCACAAGATATAGAAAAAATTCATTCATATGCAAAAAAAGGAGCAGACTATTTATTAACATTAGGATTTGATAACAAATTTTGCAAAATGTGTGAAGAAGTTAATAGATATAGTAATAGTAATCCAAGAGAAAAAGAAAGTGATATATTAGAATTAGTAGACCAATTTGGAGGAATGTTATTAGATAGACCAGAAAGAATAGGTTTTAAACCAGATGAAGCAATGGTTTTATTAGAACATAGAAATTTAAAAGATCAATATAATAGATTTTTACATACATTTGGAGAGTTTGTCCAAATGATGGAACAAATAGAATTAAGTGATTTTACATCTATAAAAGCTTTGAGAAAATTGGTAAAAATACATAATGAGACAGCAAACGTAAAAGATTTTATAAAAAAAGTATGTTATGAATATGAACCTAAAATAGATAAAGCTGTTGAAAACGAGAGAAAAGAATTAAAAGATCAGATGTTTAAAGATACGAATAGACCATTATTTAGTGAAGAAACAACGAAAAAAATATTAGCACATATAGCAGAAGAAAATATGCAAGGAAAACAATTAAAAAATGAAAATGAATAATTTTGGGACGTTAGGGATACGCCAAAACGTTCCATTTTTTTCTGAAAGTTTAAAGAAAAATAAATGTGAGAAATGATAGAAAAGTTTGAATAGGACATTTAAGGAAAGAGGTAATAAAATGTACGAAATATTTGCAGATTTACATGTACACATAGGAAGAAGCGAAAATGGAAAACCAATAAAAATAACAGCCGCAAGGTCTTTGAATTTTGCGAACATTGCAAAGGAATGTGCAGATAGAAAAGGAATTAATGTGGTGGGAATCATTGATTGTGCTTCTCCATATGTTATAGAAGATATAGAGAATTTTTTAAAAACAGGAGATGCATATGAATTACAAGATGGTGGAATCATATACAAAGATAAAGTTTGTATACTACTAGGAAGCGAAGTAGAGACATCAGAACAAGGAAGAAATGGAAAAAAAGGAGCAGCCCATAATATTTGCTTTTTTCCACATTTAACAGATATAAAGGGATTTTCAAATGAATTAAGCCATCATTTGAAAAATATTACATTAAGTACACAAAGGTCAGATTTATCAGGATATGATTTAATCGATATGGTAGAACGATATCATGGAATATTGATTCCTGCACATATATTCACACCACATAAAAGTTATTATGGAAATTGCACAGATAGATTACAGAATATATTTAAAGAAAAATATGATAAAATATTTGCTGTTGAATTAGGACTAAGTTCAGATACTTATTTGGCAGATATGATTTCAGAATTAGAAAATAAGACATTTGTGACAAATTCAGATGCTCATTCTTTACCTAAAATTGCAAGAGAATATAATAAAATGCAGGTTGAAGATATATCGTTTAAAGAAATTGTAAAAGCATTAAAAAATGAAGATGGGAGAAAAGTCCTTGCTAATTATGGATTAGATCCAAAACTTGGAAAATATCATAGAACATATTGTGATGATTGTGAAAAAGCAATAGAAACCAAAGAACCTGTGGAAACTTGTCCATACTGCGGAGGAAAGAATGTAACTTTTGGCGTTTTTGATAGAATAGAATTAATTAGAGATAAACAAGAATCAAAAAGCCCAGAAAATAGACCACCTTATGTATATCAAATTCCATTAGGATTTATCCCAGGGGTTGGTGGAAAAACAATAACAAAATTATTAGATACCTTTGATACAGAAATGAATATTCTTCATAAATTATCAAAAGATGATATAGAAGCGGTTGTGGGAGAGAAAATTGCAGATACAATTGAAAAAGCAAGAAATGGAGAATGTAAAGTACAATCTGGAGGCGGTGGAAACTACGGAAAGGTAGTTTAAAAAGCTGAAATAGTATAAATAGGAAATAAATACAATATAAATTAAAAATAGTAGTTCTATAAATCTTCTTATCGAATACACATTATGTATAAACGATAAGGAGATTTTTATGAAAGAAAAAAGACAATTTAGATTATTAAAAATGATAAAAGAACATGTACTGAATAATAAAAAAGAATATTGTATTATATTTTTAGTATTTGTGATTGGAATATTTAGCGGTGTATTTTATATTAATAATATGCAAGAAACTCCAAAAACGGAAATAACCAATTATTTAAACCAATTTATAGAAAAATTTAAAGGATTAGATAGTATAAATAACATAGAATTATTAAAAAATTCAATTACACAAAATGTACTATTAGCAGTAACAATCTGGTTTTTTGGAACGACAGTTATTGGAATTCCAATTGTATTTGCAATTATTTTATACAGAGGTTTTTGCTTAGGATATACGATCTCATTATGTATAGCAATCATGGGACTTGGAAAAGGAATCAGTTTTGTTTTGGTTACGTTATTATTACAAAATATTTTATTCATCCCAGCGATTTTAGCATTAGCTGTGAGTGGCACAAAATTATATAAATCAATTGTAAAAGACAAACGAAAAGAAAATATAAAATTAGAGATATTAAGACACACTATATTTTCTGTAATCATGTTAATTATATTACTAATGGCATCTGTCATAGAAATATTTATGTCTACAAATTTATTAAAGCTTGTGATTAAATATTTTTAAAAAAATAGAAAAAATGTATTTACAATTTTGAAATAGTTTGATATAACATATATAGTTTATGTAAATATAATTCAAAAAATATAGAGGTAGGGGAAAAAAATGGAGAGACAATTAAAATTCTTTTTTAACTTTTTAGAGAATGATAAGAAATTATCACAAAATACATTGCAATCATACAAAAGAGATTTAAAGCAATTTAGAAAATACTTAGAAGAAAATGGGATACACTATAATAGAGTAAAAGAAAAAGACATACAAAATTATATTAAAGAAATGCAAGAAGAAGGAAAAAAAGCTTCAAGTATTTCTAGATGTATTGCATCTATTAGATCATTTTATCAATTCATTCTAAAAAATAGAAAGATAAAAGTAGATCCAACAGCCAATATTCAATCTCCAAAGATAGAAAAAAGAACACCAAGTGTATTAACTGCAAAAGAAGTAGAATTATTATTAAAACAACCAGATGATGTTGACTTAAAAGGAATCAGAGATAAAGCAATGTTAGAGTTTGCCTATGCCACAGGTATGAGAGTTACAGAAATTATTTCATTAAATATAGATGATGTCAATTTAGAAGAAGCTTATGTTATCTGTAAAAGTGGAAACAAACAAAGAATTATTCCGCTAGGTACCATGTCATTGAAAGCTTTAAAAGAATATATAAATGATGCAAGAGGAATCTTAATAAAAAATGAGGATGAAAAAGCCTTATTTGTTAATATAAATGGTGGAAGACTTACAAGACAAGGATTCTGGAAGATTATAAAATATTATAAAGAACAAGCACATATAACAAAAGATATAACACCACATGTGTTAAGACATTCATTTGCAACACACTTATTGCAAAATGGAGCAGATTTAAGAGCTATTCAAACAATGCTTGGACATTCCGATATATCATCAACACAAGTTTATATGCAATTTCAAGATGAGGGATTAAAAAATATATATAAAAAAGCACATCCAAGAGCATAATTAAAAAACAGCTATTAAAGTAGCTGTTTTTTTGTTTTCTAAAAAAATAGGAAATACTTGTACATACCATATTTGATATGTTAAAATAATGGTTGTAAAAAAAGCAAGAATAGAAGAAAAAATAAAAAAGGAAGAATAAAAAATGAAAGGTGAAAAAATGAATAAAGCATTAATCATAAAAATAATTGTAATCCTATTATTTTTATTACTCAGTATTTTAGCATTAACAATTTCATATTTTTTTAATATAGATATAGAAACCAAGGAACCAAAAAAAATTAAAGAGGAATGCGAAATTAATACATATGTATATAAAAACAGAAAAGTATTTACGATAGAGAATAAGAATCAAACAGAAAATATAAAATATATCTTATATTTCCATGGGGGTTCTTATGTCGCAGAAGCAACACAAAATCATTGGGATTTCTTAGAAGAAATTGTTAAAGATACAAATTATACAGTTATCATGCCAGATTATCCATTAACACCGAAACATACCTATAAAGATGTATATACTATGGTGGAACCATTATACAAAAAGATAGTAGAAAAAGTAGGACAAGATAATTTAATCATCATGGGAGATTCAGCAGGAGGGGGATTAGCGTTAGGATTATTTGAAAAAATGGCAAATGAAAATCTGGAACTCCCAGTAAAAACGATATTAATATCTCCATGGTTGGATGTAAGACTCGAAAATGAAAAAATAAAAGAAATTGAAAAAGAGGATACGGTTTTAAATAAAGAAGCATTAAAAATAGCTGGCATTGCTTATGCAGGAGAGGACGGAATAAATAGCTATTTGGTAAATCCAATTGAAGGAGATTTGTCAAAACTAAAAAATATAAAAATCTTTGTTGGTACATATGATATATTAAATCCAGATTGCAATCTATTAAAGGAAAAGGCACAAAGAGTTAATGGCGAAGTGGAAATAAATCAATATGAAAAGGCACAACATATTTGGTTAATCGATCATAATTCAGAAGAAACCATTACCAAAAAGGCATATCAGGATTTAATAGAAGAATTAAAAAATAGCTAAGGAGAAGGATTCCTATGAATGATAAAAAAGAGAAATTATATTGGAGAAGACTAGATAATTCGGCAAAAATATTTCCGATATCTGGTGGAAAGAAATATAGCACGGTTTTTAGATTATCAGCTGTATTAAAAGAGAAGATCGATAAAAAAATGCTGGAAATAGCTGTGGAAAAAGCATTAGAGCAATATGAATTTTTTAAGGTGAGACTAAGAAATGGATTTTTTTGGAACTACCTAGAATACAATCCTAAAAAACCAATCATAGAAGAGGAAAAGGAATATCCTTGTAAATATATAGATCCAAAGGAAAATAATAATTATCTATTTAAAGTTACCTATTTCGATGAAAAAATAAATATAGATATATTTCATTCATTAACAGATGGCAATAGTGGAACTATGTTTTTTAGAGAAATTATCTATAATTATATAGAATTAACCCATAAGGAAGAATTTCAAGAAGAACTGAGAATAAAAAGAAAAATGGATTTATCAACAGAAGATAGTTATATAAAAAACTATAATAAAAAAGCCAAAGGAAATAATGCCTCTAAAAAGGCATATAAATTAGCAGGTCGAAAGATAAAATTGGGTGCCATTTCAGCCATACATGAGATGATAGATTTGAATGAATTAAAACAAGAAGCGAAAAAGTACGAGGCAACTATTACACAATACTTAACAGCTGTTTTAATATATGCTATATACAAAACAAATTATTTGAAAAGTAAAGGAAAAAAACCAATCAAAGTATGCATACCTGTTAATTTGAAAAAATATTTTCCTTCTAATACAGTATCTAATTTTTTTTCATATATAACAGTAGAAGCTGAAATGAAAAAAGAAAAGCTAGATACTTTTGAGAAGATTGTAGAATTTGTAAAAAAAGATTTTGCTAAAAAATTAGAACCAGAAGAAATACAAAAAACAATGTCTGGAAATGTAAAATTGGGAACCAATCCATTGATTAAAATAATACCATTAGTATTAAAGAAACCAATTGTTAGATTAAGTTATATAGAAATTAGAAAATATACCACAACTACATTTTCTAATATAGGAAGAATCGGTATTATTGGTAAATATCAAAAATACATAGATAATTTCTTAATGCTAATTGCACCTGAACCAGTGGAAAAAATTAAATGTTCAGCATGTTCATTTGAAAATAAAATTGTATTTACATTTACATCCATTCTAGATAATTGTGAAATTGAAAAGCAATTTTGCCATTTTTTAAGAGAGAAAAATATTCATGTAAAAATAGAGAGCAATGGAATTTTAGACATTTAAAAGTAGGGAAAAGTAAAAAATAGAAAAGGATAAAGAAAGGAAGCATATATGTTATATCCTAAAAAATTAAGTAGTAAAAAAAGTAATTTATTAATAAAACAATTATTAGGCATCTCTGTGCTAATTGTTGTTATATTAACAGTTATAAACAAACTAACAAGTCCAGAAATTCATTGGGCAGCACTGGCTAACAGTGGAATCATTTATGCGTGGATAACGGTCAGATATTCTATTAATAAAAGAACTAATATTGCAGGACATGTCATGATACAAGCCATTGCTATTTCTCTTTTGACAACATATATAGATTATAAATTAGGATTTAAAGGTTGGTCTTTAGAAATTTCGATTCCGATTATTATCATGATAGCAAATGTGACTATGTTAGTATTAACAATCGTTAGTCATAAAAAATATATAAGATATGCTATATATCAACTTGTTATTTGTATTTATAGTTTATTACCAATTTATTTTATACAAGAAGAATTAATAGACAATTATATTTTAAGCTATATTGCTATTGGTATTTCTGTTGTGAATTTCATACTAACCATTTTCCTTTCAGCAAGAGATGTAAAAGAAGCAGTAATAAGAAAATTTCATATGTAAAAAAGTTTATACATTCATCTTGAAAAAACGAATCAGATAATGTATGATTACATGGATAGAGGTGAGATATGAAATCGAATATATTTAAATATGTATTTATAATATTTGTAATCATGATTGTGGTTATAGCGATTTTTATTATAAGAAATAATGAAAATAAGACAGAAACAGGAGAACAAACATCAGAGACAAGCAATCAAGAAATTGTAAGAGAAATTAGATTAGGAATTGCACAATGTGATACATTAAATCCATTATTGACAAATAACAAAAATGTTCAAGATATAACGAAATTAATATATGAACCATTAGTAGATGTATCTTCAGATTATAAAGCTACCCCACAATTGGCAACAGAATGGGCAAAGCAAGATGCGACAACCTATATTATAAAATTAAGAGAAAATGTAAAATGGTCAGATGGAGAAAGATTTACATCAGCAGATGTTCAATTTACATATGATAGATTAAAAGAGAATTCTTCAATATATTCAAGTAATCTTGAACATGTTACTATGTTGGAAATTGTAGATGACTATACAGTAAAAATGTATTTAGACCAAGAAGTGCCATTTTTTGAATATTATTTGACATTTCCTATATTGTCTAAAACATTTTATGATACACAAGATTATTATAATACAGGTATTGTGCCAGTAGGAACAGGAAAATACAAAGTAGATAGTGTACAAGAAAATTATATAACCCTTATAAAAAATACAAATTGGTGGAACAGAGATACAACATTGTCGCTAGAAAAAATAAATGTAAATGTATATGATTCAGTAGGAGAATTATACAATGCTTTTAAACTAGGAAATGTAGATATTGTTAGTACAGACAATAATCATATACAAGATTATATAGGAACAATAGGATATAGTACAAAAGAGATAAAGGGAAGAGAACATGATTTTATTGTTTTAAACACACAAAATGAATTATTGTCAAAAGAAGAAGTGAGAAAAGCGATTTCCTATTCAATTGATAAAAATAATATTGTGTCAAATGTTTTTCAAAATAAATATTATACATCTAGTTTTCCATTAGATTATGGCTCATGGGCATACCAAGAGCAGGATGCAAGTGCAGGATACAATCCAGAACAAGCAAATCAATTATTATCAGAAAACGGATGGAATTATAGAAATGGATATTGGCAAAAAACAGAAAATCGTAAAACGCAAAGAATAGAATTGAATCTAATTGTAAAAGCATCAAATAGTAATCAAGTAACAGTGGCAGAAAATATAAGAACACAACTAGAAGCGCAAGGAATCAGAATTAACATACAACAATATGCTGATGCACAATACAATATAGCGATACAAAATAAATCATATGATATGATATTATGTAGTATGAATGTATCACCTAATCCAGATATGTCTTTATTTTTCGGAGAAAACAATTTAGCAAATTATAGGAATGATGAAATTGCAGGTATTATGGATGAATTGAAAAATACAACAGATGAAGAAACCATAAAAAATGATTATGCAAGACTGGCAGAAACTTATAAAAATAATGTACCATATATTAGTTTATATACAAATAAATATACCATAGCCTATAATACCGAATTAGTCGGAGAAATCAATTCCAACTGGTTTAATCCATTTTGCGGAATAGAAACATGGTATAAATAGAAAATTAGATGATTTCTATAATAGATACAAGTATGATAATACAAACTAAAAAAATTTTAAATAAGTCTTGACAAAACAAATTTTTGATATATAATAACAATATCAAACAAAAGTTCAAAAAAATGAGGAGGAAAATTATGAGTGAGAATGCAGAAAAAAAGAAAGCATTAGATGCAGCAATGAGTCAAATAGAAAAACAATTTGGTAAAGGTTCTGTTATGAAATTAGGAGAATTTAAAGCCATGGAAATAGAGGCTATTCCAACAGGGGCCTTAAGTTTAGATATAGCCCTAGGAATTGGAGGGGTGCCTAGAGGAAGAATTATAGAGGTATTTGGACCAGAGTCTTCAGGTAAAACAACATTAGCTTTACATATTATTGCAGAAGCACAAAAAATGGGAGGAGAAGCAGCATTTATTGATGCAGAACATGCATTAGACCCTGTGTATGCAAAAAAACTAGGTGTAGATATCGATAATTTAATTGTATCTCAACCAGATACAGGAGAGCAGGCATTAGAAATAACAGAAAGTTTGGTAAGAAGTGGAGCACTAGATGTTATTGTAGTAGATTCTGTAGCAGCATTAGTTCCAAAAGCTGAAATTGATGGTGACATGGGAGATTCACACATGGGATTACAAGCAAGACTTATGTCACAAGCATTAAGAAAATTAGCAGGTGCTATTAATAAATCGAAAACAGTGTTAATCTTTATTAACCAATTAAGAGAAAAAATAGGGGTTATGTTTGGAAACCCAGAAACAACAACTGGTGGTAGAGCACTAAAATTCTATGCATCTGTTAGAATGGATATTAGAAAAATAGAGAATATTAAACAAGATGGAGAAGTAAAAGGAAATAGAGTAAGAGTAAAAGTTATCAAAAATAAAGTAGCACCACCATTTAGAGAAGCAGAATTTGACATTATCTATGGAGAAGGTATTTCAAAAGAAGGTAATATTTTAGACATGGCTGTTAACTTAGATATAGTAGAAAAAGCAGGTTCATGGTTTAGTTACAATGGAGAAAGAATTGGTCAAGGTAGAGAAAATGTTAAAAAATACTTAAAAGAAAATCCAAAAATGCTAGAAGAAATAGAGGGAAAAGTAAGAGCAGATTTTGAAAAGGTATTTGAAGAAAGCTTAGGAGAAGAATTACCTGAAATAGATATGGATGATGACGAAGAATAAATAGAAGAAGATACATTGCAATATGTATCTTCTTCCATTTATGGTTGATATTTCCTGGATTTTATAGTAAAATAGAAAGGAGGGCAAAAATATGAAAGAAAGATATAAAACATTATCAGCTGTTATGCTGATGTTAATAAGACAAAACAATGGAACCGAAGAAATTCTATTACAAAAAAGAAAAAATACAGGATATATGGATGGATATTGGGATTATTCAGCTTCTCGGACATGTTGAAAATATGGAAAGTATGAAAATGGCAATGAAAAGAGAAGCGAAAGAAGAATTGTGTATAGATATTGATACAAAAGATTTAGAATTTATTTCACTAATTCATAAGTTGAATGGAAAAGATACGATTTACTATAACGGCTATTTTAAAGCTGTAAAATGGAAAGGAGAGCCTAGAATAGGAGAGCCAGAAAAAAATGAAGAAATAAAATGGTTTGATATTCATCATCTTCCAGAAAATTTAGTGGATGACAGAAAAGAAGCAATATATAATTATACGCATAAGATACCATACAGTGAATTTGGATGGAATAAATAAAACAAAAGTAAAGGTGGATGTTATGATAAAATTACTTGCCAGTGATTTAGATGGAACAATAATTGACAATAATAATCAGGTAACGAAGGACGACCTAAATGTAATTGAAAAACTAAATAACACAACAGTTAACTTTGCCATTTGTACAGGAAAAACATATTCTATGACAAAAGATATATGTGATAAATTAAATCCAACATATGGGATTTTTGGAAATGGTACACAAATTGTTAATTTAAAAACAGGTGAAGAAATTAAAAGAAATGTTATATCAAATGAAAAAGCAATAGAATGTTTGAAAATTGTGAGTAAAAGTGATTTACATATCCATATATACACAGAAAATAAAATCATTGCACAACAACAATTAAAATATATGGCTTATAGAAATTATATGTTATATAAGGATCAAGTCCAATTTGAAGTGGTAGAATCATTAGAAAACTATATAAAAGAAAAAAAGCCTAACATATTAAAATTGGTTATATCAGGGGAAAAAGATTTAAAAAACCTAAAAGAAAAGATAGAAAAGGAAGAAGACTTAACGGCTATACAAATAAGAAAATATAATGAATATAAAGACAAAATCATCAATCAAGAATATGAATATTTAGATATTGTACCAAGACATGTAACCAAATATGATGCATTAAAACAATTAAGTCAATATTTAAACATTCAAAATGATGAGGTTATGGCAGTAGGAGACAATATAAATGATATAGAAATGATAAAATATGCAGGTGTAGGAGTAGCAATAGGCGGTAGTTATGAAGAAGTCAAAGGGGTAGCTTCATATGTGACGCAAAACACAGTAAGAAATGGCGGATTTGCAGAGGCTGTATATAAATTTATCAAATTGTAATAGATAAATTTAGTTTACGGATGACAAAGGAGGAAGGAATGTATACAGCAGAAGAATTTGACAAAGAAAAAATAAAAGTATTAAAATATATACTATATAAAAAAAGAAGCGAAAATGAAATTAGAAAAAAATTTGAAAATGTAATAGAGCCAAATCTATTGGAAGATATAATCGAATATTTGAAAGAAGCAAACTATATTGATGATAAAGAATATATAAGAAAAACAGTCAATAATTTTATATCATTAAAAAACTTATCGATTAGAGAAATAGAATATAAGTTATATAGTAAAGGGATAAAAAAAGAAGACATAGAAGATTATATATATGAAAATAAAGAGGAATTAATAGAATATGAAATAAAATCAGCTAGAAATATTGTCAATAAAAAAATAACCTCATTAGAAATAGAAGAAATCAAACAATATTTGCTAAAAAAAGGTTACAAAAAAGAACATATAAATCTAGCACTAGAAGATATAGAGTAAAGATTAAGAGGAGATAGACAAATGTCAATATTAACATTAGAAACGAAAAAATATGCCATAAAAATAGAAAACTTTGAAGGGCCTCTTGATTTGTTATGTCATTTGATAGAAAAAAACAAGATGAGTATCTATGATATTCATTTAAATGAGATAACAGATCAATATATACAATATTTAAATGAAATGGAAAAAATGAACTTAGAAATTGCAAGTGAATTTGTCGTTATGGCATCAACTTTGTTATATTTAAAGTCTAAAAATTTACTTCCAAAACAAGAAGAGGAAGAAGAAGAATTAACAGAAGAAGAATTAATTAGAAGAATTATAGAATACAAGAAATTTAAAGAAATTAGTAAAGTATTAAAACAAAATTATATCCAAACGGGTAATCGATATTATAAAGGACAAGAAGAGATTGCACTTCCTAAACAAAAATTAGAAAAAGAATATGATAATAAAATTATTCCCAATATCTATAGAAATGTAATCGAGAAAAATCGTGTTAGAATGAATCAAAATGCTAAAAACATCGAAAAAATTGCATTAGTAGAAAATTATACAGTCGCAAGTAAAGTAAAAGAAATGTTTAAAGTATTGGTAAAACAAAAACGATTTATATTTAATAAATTGTTTTCATTAAATAAACATAACAAACAAGAAGTGGTGACTGCTTTTAGTGGTTTATTAGAAATGTCAAGAAGAAAAAAAGTAGAAACAACGCAAGAAGAATTATTTGGAGATATTACAGTTGAGAAAACAAAAAGAGCATAAGAAATAAATGTTTAAAAAAGAAAAAAAAGGAAAAACTAATATAAATGGTTTCGTAAGGAGGCAAATATATTGGTTTTTCCTTTTATTTTATTGATAATTCTTTTACTAAGTATAATGTTGATGACGAGCAAAATAGAAATAAAAATAATAAATTTAATAATAAATACACAAAATAGGAAATATCTAAATGATAACTATAAAATCATTTTAAAAATAAATATATTAAAGAAAATACCAATCATAAAATTTACAATAACAAAACAGAAATTAGAAAAAGCGCAAAAAAGATTTCAAATGCATAAAAAGATAAAAAAGTTAGAAGAGGATATTTGGAATAATAAAGATAAGATAGATTTGAAATTTATAGAGGTAGTAAAAGAATTGAAGAAATGCATGTATATAAAAAATTTAAATCTAGAAATGCAATTGGGAGCAGAAAACGCATTTTTAACGGCTATATTTGTAGCAATTTTTTCAAGTATTTTATCAATAGGAATATCCCATATGTCTAGAAAAGAAGATTATATAAAATATAAAATAGAACCAATATATGCGAATCAAAATTTTATAAAAATTGGAATATCTGGTATATTTCAAATAAAAGTGATACATATTATAAATATTATATATGTATTCAATAAAAAAGGAGGAAGAAAATATGAGCGAACATCCAATAGAAGGTCTTATGACTACAGCTATGAATAGTATTCAAGATATGATAGATGTGAATACCATTATAGGTGAACCAATTGAAACTTCGAATAATATTGTAATTATCCCCATATCAAAAGTATCTTTTGGATTCGCAGCCGGTGGAAGTGAATTTAAAGGGGAAACAATTGATGAGTATAGGAAGAGAGAAAAAGAAGAAGAGGTGCAATACAGATTACCATTTGGAGGTGGTTCAGGAGCGGGGGTTACAATTAATCCAATTGCTTTCTTGGTGATACAAGAGGAAAATGTAAAATTGATGCCAGTTAGCTATATCTCTTCCATAGACAAGCTTTTAGATTATATTCCAGATGTATTGGATAAGACCAATCATATGATCAATAAATGTATGCAAAAATCAAAAGGAAAAAAAGAACCAAAAGATATAGAAAAGAAAAAACCAGAAAACATAAAGATGGATAAAGATAAAATGGAAGATGATTTAGAAGAAAGTAGACATATAACAGAAAAAATGCAAAAGACCAAAAAGCCAATCGAAGAAGAAATTACGTATGAGTATGAATATGATGAAACGTTAGATGATGACGAATAAACATACCTAAAAAAGGGATTGACGAACTTTACAACAAACCCAATATCCAGAAAATAAAAAAACGTGTTGACAAAGTTTCAAAAAAAGATAATAGAAATAGCGAATATTTCTATTATCTTTTTTTGTTTTTAGATATTTGTTAATAAAAAATTAATAAATCCTCTATTTATTATTAATAAAAATGTGGTATAGTATATATGCCAGAGGATAAGGCTGAGAACGGAGGAAAGAATTATGTATAATATATTAGTTGTTGATGATGATAAAGAAATTGTAAATGCTATTGAAATCTATTTATCACAAGAAGGATATCATATTATCAAAGCTTATGATGGAGAAGAAGCTTTAGAAAAGCTAAAAGAAAATGAGATTCACTTAATTATTCTAGATATTATGATGCCCAATAAAGATGGAATCGAAACATTGCAGGAAATTAGAAAAGATAAAACCATCCCTGTTATTATGTTGTCAGCAAAATCAGAAGACTATGATAAGATTTCAGGATTAAATACAGGTGCTGATGACTATGTTACAAAACCATTTAATCCATTAGAATTAATTGCAAGAGTAAAATCTAACATTAGAAGATATGTAGATTTTAATCATACAACTGTAAGAAATGAATCCAAAACAGAAAAACTGTTAAAAACAGGAACATTAGAGATGAATGATGAAACAAAGAAAGTGACAGTGGATGCAAAAGAAATAAAATTGACAGCAACAGAGTATAATATCTTAAAATTTCTATTAAAGAATAAAGGAAAAGTATATTCTATAGAACAAATTTATGAAAATGTATGGAATGAAGAAAGTTATGGTGCAGAAAACATCATAGCTGTACATATCAGACATATAAGAGAAAAAATAGAAATTAATCCCAAAGACCCCAAATATTTAAAAGTCATCTGGGGAATTGGGTATAAAGTAGAAGATATAAAATAATAGATAATAAATAGAAAATATATGAATGATTATGGGTAATCAAAAGAAGGAACGTGTAAAAACATAAGAAAAGAATAGAGAAAAAATAGATAAAGAGGAATAACAAAAAAGAAGGTGAATATATGCAAAATGTAAGAGAATCCATATTATTAAAATTTTTATGTTATATATTGATTCCTGCTATGATTTTTGTCTTAGCAATTAGCATTATTGATGTATCCATTACTTCACAATATGGAGAAATGGAAGGACCAGAAGAATATATTGAAACAGAAGAATTTGGAAGAGAATATTTATTAACATTAATCTATAATGTTCGAGGGATTAACAATGACAAGAGAAAAATGAAAGTAAACACAGAAAATACAAATACCTTAGAAACATCTGAAAGACCATCACAAACGACAAGTGAAAATCCATATGATAATTATAGTGAAATAGAAGATGAAAGTTATGCATATCCAGTCTATTATGAAGTGATAAATTATAATAATACGATGATAAGCCAATATATTCAGTATATTATTATTGATAAAGAAAATGGTAATATGTTTACCAATATTAGGTCAAACAATTATCCAGAAGAAATAAATAAATTGCAATCAGAAAAAACCAACTGGAGTTATCAAGATGGAAAAATAACAACCAACATTCATACAATTAACCAAGAAAGTACCAAATATATAACATCATCTAGCTATTCAATTGATAATTTTGAAGGATATGAGGTATATTCTAATATAGACCCGACGGCACTAACTTATTCAAATACTTTATATGTGCAACAGACAGTATATAATATATTTAAAGAACATGAAAACTTACCTGCGTATTTAATACCATTGTCAGCGATTTCAATTATTATTATGATTGTGTATTTAATTTGGGCGACAGGACATGAAAAAGGAAAAGAAGGCATTCAATTAAATAGTATTGATAGAATTTCTTATGAAATCATTTCTATTGTAATTATGATTGTCATTGGTATGATGATGAGCTTTGCAATTGCGAGTGTAGAAACACAAATTCCACAAAAGATTTTAATATCTGTATTTTTACTATGTTACTTAATTGGATATGCATGTTTGGCAGTATGGGTTAGTACCACAATTAGAAGACTAAAAGCAAAACAATTTATCCGTTCATTCTTAACCTACAAAATTTGTAGATGGATAAAAGTAACGATTCAAAAAATCTTTAGAAAAGTAACAGATAAAGAAAATACAAATCGTAAAATCACAATTATTTATTGGGGATTTGTTGCTATTAGTATGATATTAGCATGTACTATGTGGAGCGGAATTGGTTTTATTGCATTGATTGCTTTTTGGGTATGGGTATATTACAAATTGCTACAATATAATAAAAAAGTACAAAAAATCAATGAAGCCTTAAGAAATATATATGAAGGAAATCCAAATGTAAAATTAAATGAAGAAGAATTAGAAGGAACATTAAAAATCATGGCAAAATATATTAATGACATTGCAGGCGGATTTACCAATGCGATTGATCAAAGTTTAAAATCTGAGAGATTAAAAACAGAACTGATTACAAATGTATCACATGATATCAAAACACCATTAACATCTATTATCAATTATGTGGATTTATTGAAAAAAGAAGATATCCATAATGCCCAAATAGAACAATACATTGCAGTATTAGATAAAAAATCACAAAGATTAAAGAAATTGATAGAAGATTTAGTAGAAGCATCAAAAGTATCATCTGGAAATGTGACATTAAATATAGAAACAATTAACCTAAAAGAGTTATTAAATCAAACTGTAGGAGAATTTGAAGATAAATTAGAAAAGAAAAAATTAAAACTAGAAATGGATTTACCAAATGAAAATGTATTCATTAAAGCAGATAATCGATATTTATATAGAGTTATCGAAAATGTATTTAGTAATATTTCAAAATATGCTTTAGAAGGTTCTAGAGTCTATATAAATTTATATGAAGAAAATAAAAATGTTAAATTAGAAATAAAAAATATATCAAAAGAGAAATTAAATATTAGTGCAGAAGAATTAATGCAACGATTTGTAAGGGGAGATAAATCTAGATACACAGAAGGAAGTGGTTTGGGGCTTTCTATTGCAGAAAGTTTAACAGAATTACAAGGTGGAGAATTTAAAATTGATATTGATGGTGATTTATTTAAAGTAGAAATTAAATGGAAAGGAACTGATATGTAAGTTCCTTTCTTTTGTTTTTAAATACTTTATAGAATCCGCTCATTCAAATGTCGAAAACTTCTAATAAAACGACAAAACTTCCTATTTTTCGCTCTTGGAAAATAATGGAAAAAGGAATATAATACCAAAAGAATATTAAAGGAGGATATGATGGAATCAAAATTTTATGAAGAGGACAAGTTATTGGTATTTAGAATAACGGAAGAAATTGATGATTTTAGTGTTCAAAAGATAAGGAGGAGGGCTGATTATGAAATTGAAAGATATATGCCTAAAAAAGTTGTATTTGATTTTGATCGTGTTACATTCATGGATAGCGCAGGGATAGGACTCATTATAGGAAGGTATAAATTTGCCAAAATGTTAGGAGGAACCGTTGAACTTGCCAATTTAACAAATAGTATCAAAAAAATATTTGAAATGAGTGGCATTTTAAGATTAATACCTGTCACCAATTTAGAAATTATATAGGCGCATAGAAGCATGTTTCATAACAAAAAAGGTTTATAGGTAATACCGAATAAAAAACCTAAATATATATTAAAGGTAAGAAAAATGAAAAGTGAAATTGAAAATGAAATGAAATTAGAATTTATTAGTAAATCTGCAAATGAAGCATTTGCAAGAATTACGGTTGCAGCTTTTGCATCACAATTGGATCCTACGATAGAAGAATTAGCAGATATAAAAACAGCAGTTTCTGAAGCGGTTACCAATTGTATTATTCATGGATATGACAAAAAACAAGGAATTGTCAAAATATTTGCAAGACTAAAAGAAAATGAAATTATGATAGAAATATCAGATAAGGGAAAAGGAATAGAAAATATCGATATAGCAAAAGAACCTCTATATACGACAAAACCAAATCTAGAAAGATCAGGAATGGGATTTACAATAATGGAAAGCTTTATGGATACAGTAGATGTTGAATCTGTTGTTGGATTAGGAACAAAAGTAACGATGAGAAAAATAATAAAAAATAAGATGGAAAATGACGAGGCAGATGATGAGTTTGAAATGATTACAAAAGAATAGAGGTATACTATGTTTGAAAACAGTGTTGAAGCAATCAAAAAGGCACAATCTGGCGATAAATATGAATTAGAAAAAATGATCAGAGATAACAATGGCCTTATATGGAGTATTGTCAAAAGATTTAATGGGAGAGGATACGAGTTAGAAGATTTATACCAGATTGGATGTATGGGATTTATAAAGTCAATTAAAAGATTTGACACCAATTATGATGTGAAATTATCTACATATGCCGTTCCCTATATGATTGGAGAAATTAAAAGATATATAAGAGATGATGGACCAATAAAAGTAAGTAGAGGCATAAAAGAATTAGGAATGAAAATAAGAGAACTACAAAAAGAAAGCATAAGCAAAAAAGGAAAGGAATTAACGATTGAAGAATTAGAAAAAGAATTAAAGATATCAAAAGAAGATATCGGATTAGCACTGGAAGCGAATAATACAGTGGAATCCATTGATAGTAACTTTTATACAGACAATAAAGATGGAAATTGTATTCAGTTAATAGAAAAAATTTCAACAGATAAAAACGAAGAAGAAATTATCACAAATAAATTAGCAATAAAACAATTAATAGAAGGACTAGATAATCGAGATAAAGAGCTTATATTACTAAGGTTTTATAAAGATAAAACACAATCTCAAGTAGCAAAAATTCTTGGAATTACACAAGTACAGGTTTCAAGATTAGAAAGAAAAATTCTAGATAAGATGAAAATGAAGCTAATTTCCTAAAGAAGGTGATCAATTGAAAAAAGTTTTTATCTATTTTTTTGTTTTTTTATTTATCTGTTTCATTCTACCAGCATTATTAACCAAATGGGAAACCAGTACATATTCAGAAGCCAGCAGTGAGAATGAAGAAAATCCAAAAGAAGCATCAGAAGAAGCTTCAGATGCATATGTATATAATCAATATGGAACCATAAAGTTATTACATGCAGATACAAATGAAGTCGAAGAAGTAGCATTAGACAGCTATCTTTGTAATGTTGTATCAGCAGAAATGCCAGTAGATTTTGAAAAAGAAGCATTAAAAGCACAAGCAATTGTTGCAAGAACCTATACAATTTACAAAATGCATTACCAAAAACATGATAATGCAGACATTTGTGATGATTCTACTTGTTGTCAAGCTTGGATTTCAAAAGAAGATCGATTTGCTAGATGGGATGGAGATAAAGAAGCAAAATGGGATAAAATTGAAGAATGTGTCAATGAAACAAAGGGAAAAGTAATCACTTATGAAAATCAACCGATTAATGCTTTTTTTCATTCCAATAGTGGAGGAAAGACAGAACTACCAGTAGATGTATGGGGTGGAGGCAGTAATATGCCATATCTCCAAGTAGTAGAAACATTAGGAGAAGAAGGATATACGCAATATAATTCAGAAGTAGAATTAACAAATGAAGAAATTTTAGAAAAATTAAAACAAAAGTATGCAGATATTCAAATTGACTTTAATAATAATGAAGATATCAAAATATTAGAATATACAAGTAGTGGAAGAGTAAAAACTATAAAATTTGGAAATCATGAAATTTCAGGAACAGAAGCTAGAAGTATATTTGGATTGAAATCTACAAATTTTGAATTCGTAAAAGAAGAGGGAAAAATAAAATTTATCGTCAAAGGATATGGTCATGGTGTAGGAATGAGTCAAACTGGAGCAGACAGTATGGCAAAAAGTGGTAGTACGGCAGAAGAAATTATTCAGCATTTTTATGTCGGTGTAGAGATTAAGGAAGTTAATTCTCTGTGATTTGGCAGTTTCTAAAAACATATTATATATTTTATTTATTACTCGGTTAACATTACATTATAAAGAAATTTTAAAGATAGCTAATAGGCACCTCTCAAAGAAAATTTGAGATTCTCCTATTAGCTATCTTAATAATTTCTAATATAATTTCATTCACATTCGTAATTTCATAAAATATATAATATGTTTTTAGAAACTGCCAGCATTTATAATAAACAAAAAAATATTTTAAAAATGTATAATCTTTTTAAAAAAGGAAATACTTGTAATAACAAAGTATTTAAGGAGGATTATATGAGAAGAAATATGAATTTAAAAAATGTAAAGGAAAAAAATATAAATGATAAGATAATTTCATATATTGTTGTTGGAACAATTATAGTAGCTATCATTATTATTTCATTGTTATTATATAGCCAAAAAATAAATAAAGATGTGAAAGATGAAACGATGTCATTAGGACAAATGGCAAATATAATAGGAGATACAGATGAAAATGATGAAGAAACAGAAAGTGCTAGTACAGACATTGGTAAAACAGTTGAAGAGAGCGAAAAAGACAGCGAAGAACAAACCGGTGGAGAAAATGTACAAGCTCAAGAAAATGAAAATACGACACCGAGTGAACCTGTAACAAGTAGTACAAATACCAGTAATACAGCACAAAATACAACAAGTGCAGAATCAAAAACAGAAAAACAAGAAATAAAGGAGCTTAGTTTTCAAAAACCAGTAGAAGGTGAAATCATACGAGAATTTGCACAAGATAATTTAATATATTCACAAACATTAGAAGAATGGGTAACACATAATGGGATAGATATAAAAGCAGATAAAACAACAGTAGTAAAAGCAGCTGAAGCAGGTGTTATAAAATCAATAAAAAATGATCCTAGATATGGATTAACCATTGTAATACAACATGATGATGTATATCAAACTGTATATTCGAATTTATTGACGGCAGAATTTGTGGTTGAAGGAGAAACAGTAGAAAAAGGACAATCTATTGGTACAGTAGGAAATAGTGCTGTATTTGAAATCGCTGATGAACCACATTTACATTTTGAAATATTAAAAAATTCTATACAGGAAGATCCATCAATTTATATAAAATAGTAATTGACTAAGAAATATATGTGTGGTAAAATAGGCTGGAAAAATAATAAAAGAAGGAATGAAGAAATGAAATTAGGAATTGTTGGATTACCAAATGTAGGAAAAAGTACATTATTTAATAGTATAACAAAAGCAGGTGCCGAGTGTGCGAATTATCCATTTTGTACAATTGAACCAAATGTTGGTGTTGTACCTGTTCCAGATGAAAGATTAGATGTATTAACAAAGATGTATCATCCTCAAAAAACAACACATGCTGTTATTGAATTTGTGGATATAGCAGGATTAGTAAAAGGTGCAAGTAGAGGAGAAGGTTTAGGAAATAAATTTTTATCACATATACGTGAAACAGATGCCATATGTGAAGTGGTAAGATGTTTTGAAGATTCTAATATTGTACATGTTGATGGGAGTATAGATCCAATAAGAGATATTGAAACAATCAATTTAGAATTAATATTTGCAGATATAGAAACCGTTAATAAAAGACTAGAGAAAGCCAAGAAGAATTTAAAAGCAGATAAAAAATATCAAGAGGAAATAGATGTACTTGAAAAGATAAAGGATACTCTAGAAAAAGGAATATCTGCTAGAGCAATTGATTTTAATGAAGAAGAACAAACGTTAGTAAAAGATATGTTTTTATTAACAACAAAACCAATATTATATATTGCAAATGTTTCTGAGAATCAATTAAGTAATGCTGAAAATGACTTAAATGTCAAAAAAGTAAAGGAATATGCTGAAAAAGAAAAAGCAGAAGTCATACCTCTATGTGTGAAAGTGGAGGAAGAATTATCAGGATTAGATGATAATGACAAAAAAGAAATGCTAGATATGTTAGGGTTAGAAGAGTCAGGATTAGATAAAGTGATAAAGAAAAGTTATGATTTACTTGGATTAATGTCATTTCTAACAGCAGGAGAGCCAGAAGTAAGAGCATGGACAATCAAAAAAGGTACCAAAGCGCCACAAGCAGCAGGAAAAATCCATTCAGATATTGAAAGAGGTTTTATAAAAGCAGAAGTTGTTTCATTCAAAGATTTAATAGAACAAGGTTCAATGGCTTCGGCTAAAGAAAAGGGATTAGTAAGATCAGAAGGTAAAGAATATGTCATGCAAGATGGAGATATTGTGTTATTTAAATTTAATGTGTAATAAAGTGTAATTTTTCTGTAATAAAAATGTAATAAAAAAAAAGAAAAAAACTATTGACTAAAAAATAAAATAAGTATATTATATTTATAGTGTAAACAAAAGATAATAGTGTGTTTGTAAACTTGCAATTATTAAAAAAACGTGCTATAATAATAATTGTTTATAGAGAAAAATAGATATGAAGTAAGGAGAGGTAATATGAAAAAATCAATTATTTTAAAAAGTTTTTTAGTAATTTTAGTTAGTGCAATGCTTGTATTTATGACATCATCAGTATATGCAGCAACATCACCAGAAGATGGAGAATTTCCAGATATATTAGAAGAGAACACTTCATCAAATAGTGCAAATACGAATACAAATTCAAATTCAAATACAAATAGCAATAGTGCGAATACAAATTCTAATGTTCAAAACTTAAATGCTTTAAGAAATAATACAAGTAATAGAGTAAACAACACATCTAATACTTTACCAAAAACAGGTATACAAGATTCTTTACCAACAGTATTATTGGTTGTTGTATTTGCAATCTCAGCAATTTATGCATATAAAAAAATAAAAGATTATAGAAATATTGATTAATAAATATAGAATTGAAGATGTTAAACATCTTCAATTTTTGCTTTTATAATGATTCTATTACCATTAAAATTATTACAAGTAACCAATGTTAATTCAAAAGAATCTGTAAGTGTATCATATACAGGAGACAAATCATCAGATTTTACTTCATAATTTTTAATGACAGAATATATATATTTATTATCAGAAATATCATATAAAAATATTTTATCACGAATATTTAATTGTCTAATTTTACTAAAGAATTTAGAATTATCATAATTATGTCCTGCAATACATAAATTTGAATTTGTGGTATTAGTAGTTAATTCAGAAGGAAAATCTCCATAAAATCGACAAGGAGATGTTTGAAGTAAGTCATCACTTAATTCATTGAAAATAGGATAAGAAATATTTAAACTTGGAATTTCTATAACACCAATAATAGAATCTGGCTCAAGAGGAACGATTTCATCTGAAATACCATTCTTATTATCGTTATGATTAGAATATAATTTGGTTATACTATAATTATTAATTAATAAGTTTGAAAAATTTTCTTTATTATTTAATGATATTTTATAATATATAAATAGAGAAATGATAATCAAAATAGCTAGCATAGAGAGAAAAAACTGAATATTAAATATTTTTTTATAAATCTTTTTTGTGGAAGGTGTTTCTTGCGCATTATTCATATCTTTTGAATTGTCAACATTTTTATTGAAATCAATATTTATAATTTGATTCATGATTTATCCTCCCATTATGTTTATCTAAATTTATCTTATTTAATAGTATTTCCGAATAAAAATAAAATATGAGATTTAAAAATATTAAAAAATGGAAAATTATATTTTACTTGACAAATAAAAAATAGCGTATTAAAATAGTTAGGCAACGAACTAAAAGAGGTGTTGGTATGGGGAAAAATGAAATTGGAAAATATATTCAAATTGTTTCTAGACAATTAAAAAGAAATATGGACGAAACATTAAGCAAATACAATGTGACAGGGGTACAATCGATGCTGATAGGATATATTTATAAAAAATCAAAACAAGGAGAAGTCTTTGCCAAAGATATTGAAGAAGAATTTGATATGAGAAAAGCAACTGTTACAGGAATTATACAATTAATGGAAAGCAACGGACTTATCATAAGAAAAGCAAAACAAGGAGATTGTAGATTAAAAAGTATTGCGTTAACCCCAAGAGCATTACAAATAGAAAAAATTGCAAAAAAACAAATTAACATAACGGAAAAAGAGATAGTAAAAGAAATGACAAAAGAAGAACAAGAAATCTTTTTAAAATTGTTGAAAAAGGCCTCATATAATTTATGTAATTTGGAAGTCAAAAAATAAAAGAGAAAGAAGTTTTTTACTTAAAAATTACTTAAAATATCTTTTAGGGGAATATAAAAGAAAGGAGAGAAATATGTTTAAAAAATTAGCAAGTTATATTAAAGAATACAAAAAAGAGACTATATTAACACCTATTTTTGTTGTTTTAGAAGTGGTTATGGAGGTTGTTATTCCATTACTAATGGCAAAAATTATTGATGTCGGAATCCAAAATGGAGATGTTCACTATATCTTAGAAATGGGTGTATTACTAATTATTTCAGCGATATTATCTTTAACTTTTGGAATGCTATCAGGAAGATTTGCAGCAAAAGCTTCATCAGGATATGCTAAAAATTTAAGAAAAGCAATGTTTCATAAGGTTCAAGACTATTCATTTGAAAACATAGACAAATTTTCAACCTCAAGTTTAGTGACACGTATGACAACTGATGTTACTAATGTGCAAATGGCTTTCCAAATGATTATCAGAATTTTGGTTAGAGGACCAATTATGATGATATTTGCTTTGTTAATGGTTATGTCTATTAGTTTGAAATTGTCAGCTGTCTTTTTCGTAGCCATACCAGTTTTAGGAGCTATATTGTTCTACATAGCCATAAAAGCACATCCTAATTTCGAAAGAGTATTTAAAAAATATGATAAATTAAATCGAGTTGTGCAAGAAAATGTATCTGCCATTAGAGTTGTAAAAGCCTATGTCAGAGAATCTTTTGAAGAAAAGAAATTCAAAGAAGTCAATGATGAAGTATATGATAATTTCAAAAAAGCAGAAAAAATTGTTGCATTTAATGGACCTGTTATGCAATTTACCATTTATACTTGTATTTTATTAATCTCATGGATTGGTACACAATTAATTGTTGGTGGAGAAATGGGAACAGGACAATTATCAAGTATTATTACATATGCATGGCAAATCCTTGCAAGTTTGATGATGTTATCTTTTGTATTTGTTATGATTATCATGGCACAATCATCAGCAGAAAGAATTATAGAAGTTATTGATGAAGAACCAACCATAAAAGATAAAGAAAATCCAGTAACAGAAGTAAAAGACGGTTCTATCAAATTTGAAAATGTTAGTTTTCAATATAGTGATGAAGAGAAAGATGATAAATTTGCACTGGAAAATATTAATTTAGATATTAAAGCAGGAGAAACCATAGGAATTATTGGTGGAACAGGAAGTTCAAAATCAACACTTGTACAATTAATACCAAGATTATATGATGTCACAAAAGGAAGCATCAAAGTAGGAGGCGTTGATGTTAAAGATTATGAAATTCACGCTTTAAGAGATGCTGTAGCTATGGTATTACAAAAAAATGTGTTATTTTCAGGAACAATTGCTGAAAACTTAAGATGGGGAAATAAAGAAGCAGATCAAGAAGAATTAGAAGAAGCGTGTAAATTAGCACAAGCAGATGGATTTATTAAAGAATTCCCTAGCAAATATGAGACTGTACTAGATCAAGGTGGTACAAATGTTTCGGGAGGACAAAAACAAAGAATTTGTATTGCAAGAGCAATGCTAAAGAAACCAAAAATATTAATTTTAGATGATTCAACAAGTGCAGTTGATACCAAAACAGATGCGTTAATTCGTAAAGCATTTAGAGAAGAAATTCCAAATACAACCAAAATTATTATTGCACAGAGAGTTTCTTCAGTTGAAGATGCAGATAAAATTATCGTTTTAAATGATGGAAAAATAGATGGAATTGGAACATCAGAAGAATTACTAAAAACAAATGAAATTTATAGAGAAGTATATGAATCACAGATGAAAGGAGGAGACGAAGATGGAGAAAGTGAAGGGCAAGAAAAGAAAGACAATTAAAAGATTATTGAAATATGTAACTGAAAATTATAAATTACAATTAGCAGTGGTTTTAGTTAGTATTATCATTAGTGCTTTAGTAGGTGTACTTGGTACGCAATTTATCAAATACTTAATTGATGATTTTATTACACCACTTTTAGGAAATGAGTCTCCAGATTATTCAGCATTATTAAATGTGATTATGATAATGGCAGTTATCTATTTAGTAGGTGTGGTTTGTACATTTACATATAACCGATTAATGGTTAATATATCACAAGGTGTTTTAAATAAAATTCGTACACAAATGTTTAATCATATGCAAAAATTACCAATCAGATATTTTGATAGCAGAACACATGGAGACATTATGAGTACATATACAAATGACGTAGATACACTAAGACAAATGTTAAGCCAAAGTATTCCTCAAGTATTTTCAGCTTGTGTTTCTATGGTAGCTGTACTATTTGCAATGCTTGCAACCAATATCTATTTAACACTTGTGGTATTAGCAATGGTTATATTGATGGTATTTGTTTCTAGATATTTAGGAGGAAACAGTTCAAGATTCTTCGTTAAGCAACAAGAAGATATTGGAAAAGTCAATGGATACATTGAAGAAATGATGGAAGGACAAAAAGTTGTCAAAGTGTTTAATTATGAAGAAGATTCAAAAGCAAAATTTGATGACTTAAACGAAGAATTATGTGATAGTATGACAAAAGCCAATATGTATGCTAATATTTTAATGCCTTGTATCATGAATATTGGTAACTTAGGATATGTATTAGTTGCTGTTATTGGTGGTATCTTATCTGTTAATGGCATCTTAACAATTGGTAGTATTGCGGCCTTTTTACAATATGTAAAAGCCTTCACAAACCCATTAGGTCAAGTTTCTCAACAAATGAACTCTATCATTATGGCACTAGCTGGTGCTGAAAGAATCTTTGATCTAATTGACCAAGAAGAAGAGGTGGATGAGGGATATGTAACATTAGTTAATGCAAAAATGGAAAATGGAAAAATTGTAGAAGCAGAAGAAAGAACAGGAATGTGGGCATGGAAACATCCACATAAAGATGGAAGAATTACCTATACAAGACTTCGTGGTCAAGTAGAATTTGAAAATGTACAATTTGGATATGAACCAAAGAAACGAATTTTACATGATATTAGCTTAACAGCTAAGGAAGGTCAAAAAGTATCATTTGTTGGTGCAACAGGAGCAGGAAAAACAACGATTACAAACTTAATCAACAGATTTTATGATATACAAGATGGAAAAATTCGTTATGATAGAATTAATATTAGAAAAATAAAGAAAGATGACCTAAGAAGATCACTAGGAATGGTATTACAAGATACAAGTCTATTTACAGGAACCATCAGAGACAATATCCGTTATGGAAAACTAAATGCAACAGATGAAGAGGTTGAAGCAGCTGCAAAATTATCAAATGCAGACAAATTCATTAAACATTTACCACATGGATATGATACCATGATAACTGGAAATGGAGAAGGGTTATCACAAGGACAAAGACAACTACTATCCATTGCAAGAGCAGCATTAAACAATCCACCAGTATTAATCTTAGATGAAGCAACATCAAGTATTGATACCAGAACAGAAAAAATTGTTCAAGAAGGAATGGATAAACTAATGAAGGGAAGAACCGTATTTGTTATAGCCCATAGACTTTCTACTATCAAAAATTCAGATTTAATTATGGTATTAGACCATGGTAGAATCATTGAAAGAGGAAACCATAACGAACTAATTGCCCAAAAAGGAACTTATTATGGTTTATATACAGGTGCAATTGAAATAGATTAATGTCCATTTGGGGACGTTTCTGTTTGGGACATTTTTAAACTTAACACAGGATAGAGATAACCTATTCTGTGTTTTTTATGTATAGAAAAGCACTAGAAATTTAAGGGAAAATCCGTTTATAAGGTGTACAAAAAGGTATTCTTATGATAAAATACAAAAGGAAAAATGAAATGAGAATATTCATAAATGCAATTATATATAATTGCATACTTGATGAATGAAAGGAATTTAATAAGAAAGGAAGAATGAAAAATGAGTGATATGACAATTTCAAAGGATATGATTCATATTGGAGCAGGTGATAAACATATAAACATATTTGAGAATCAATATGTCTTAAAAAATGGAATGAGTTATAATTCTTATTTAATTAAAGATGAGAAAAATGTTGTATTAGATACAATTGATGAAAAATTAACAGATACATGGATAGAAAATCTAGAAAAGGCACTAAATGGAGAAGAACCAGATTATCTAATTGTTTCCCACATGGAGCCAGACCATGCATATAATATAGGGGTATTGGCAAAAAAATATCCAGAAATGAAAGTAGTCGGAAATCAACTTACCTTTAATATGCTTTCAAATTTCTTTAAAGAAATTGATTTTTCAAATAGGAAATTTGTTGTTATGGAAGGAGATGTACTAGACATTGGAAAACATAAGTTACAATTCTTTATGGCACCAATGGTACATTGGCCAGAAGTTATGGTAACCTATGAACAAACAGAAAAAATTCTATTTTCAGCAGATGCATTCGGAAAATTTGGAGCATTAGATGTAGAAGAAGAATGGGAAAGTGAAGCCAGAAGATATTACTTTGGAATTGTTGGAAAATATGGAATGCAAGTACAAGCGCTATTGAAAAAAGTAGCAAATCTAGATATTCAAACGATATGTCCTTTACATGGACCTATTTTAAAAGAAAATTTAGAATATTATATAGATAAATATAATACATGGAGTAGTTATCAGCCAGAAGAAGAAGGCGTATATATAGCTTGTAGTTCTATTTATGGAAACACCTTAAAAGCCGCTAAAAAAATGGAAGAAATCTTAAAAGAAAAAGGTATAAAAAAAGTTGTTTTAGGAGATTTAACAAAACAAGATTGGGCAGAAGCTGTAGGAGAAGCTTTTAAATATTCTCACTTAATTGTAGCATCTTCTAGTTATAATACAGGGCTATTTCCACCTATGAACCAATTCTTAAATCACTTAAAAGAAAGAAGTTATCAAAATAGAACGGTAGGAATTATAGAAAATGGTTCATGGGCACCTTCAGCAGGAAAATGTATGAAGGGAATTTTAGAAGAAATGAAAAATATGAATATCATTGAACCAATTATTACGATAAAATCAACAATGAGTGATGAAAATATAGCACAAATGGAAGAAATGGCAAATAGTCTTATGTAATGAAAATGTCCAATTGGGGACGTTTCTGTTTGGGACATATTGATAAACATAAGGAAACATATATTAACGAAATAAAAAAATGATTATTGAGAAAAAATTCGCTAAGGAACGAATTTTCCAATAATCATTTTTTGAAATATAGAAGAAATTAGTCATTATTTTCATTGGCTAAAACAGAATCTTCTGCCATGTTATTTTTAGATTGGATTGCTCTTAAAATTGCTCTACTAATAGGACCAGCAACTAAGATATTTAAGAAAAATGCTGCACAAAAATTTCTAGGCCATCTAATAAAGAATTCATTAAAAATTGTTTGAGCATTATCTCCACCTAAAAATCCACCAATAATTGTCATTACTAAAGACATTAAAGTAACAATAAAGAAACAATTAAATAGAATGTATGCATTTTTACTATCAGATTTATCAACAAATTTTTCTAATAATATATGATTGATTTTTCCAATAACTACATTTTCTAAAATAAAGGCAATGATAAAGGTTACAGGAAAAGCGATAATAGCCGTTTTTATAGAATTTAAATTAAATCCACTTAGATGAATAGAAATATTTAAAAGCCCCATAAAAAATACCATAATCAAACACATACTAATTCCAAAAATAAGACCTTCTTTTTTATTTGTTGGCATAACATAACCTCCTTTCTTACATAAAAATAACGTGTAACAAAACTGGATTTACGCCACTAAAGCTACGCGTTTACATACTTATATATTATATCATATTTGGAAAATTGATGTAATAGTAAATTTTAAAAAAATCAAAAAATTTTTTCTTGTGTATAAAATATGAAAATGATATAATGCTGTCAAATGGGATGAACTTTAAAGACTTTCCTTAAAGTTCACAAAAACGAAGGTTGGTGATTTTATGTCACATAAAAAAATGGAAACAGGATTAATTGTAATAAAACATTCAAAATTTGATAAAATAAGAAGAGGTCTGATGATGTTTTTTTATGGAAAAGATTATAAAATATTTGAGAATTACCAACAACTAATAAAAGTAAATAGACCAAAAAATATTATTATTCCAAAAGAAATCAAAGACCATTAAAATAAATGAAAGGTGAAAATATGTGTACTTGTATGACATTTAAAACAAAAGATGTTTATTTTGGAAGAAATTTAGATTTAGAATCTAATTTTGGAGAAAAAGTGATCGTAACACCTAGGAATTATGAATTTATTTTGAAGAACAATGAAAAAATGAAAACAAAGTATGCCATGATAGGAATGGGAACGATTATAGAGGGATATCCATTATATGCAGATAGCGGAAATGAAAAAGGGCTATGTATGGCAGGATTATATTTTCCAGGAAATGCGGTCTATTTTGATGAAAAAGAAAATGTTATCAATATAGCTTCATTCGAATTGATTCCATGGTGTTTAGGAAATTTTTCAAGTATAGCAGAATTAAGAAACGTATTAGAAAAGATAAATATAACCAACCAACCAATTCAGAAAAATATACCAGTAGTAGATTTACATTGGATGATTAGTGATGAAAAAGAATGTATTGTATTAGAACAAACGAATAACGGATTACAAATTTATGATAATCCTTATGGTGTTTTAACCAATAATCCACCTTTTGGTTATCATGATATCAATATAAATAATTATATGAATATATCTGCTAAATTTCCAACCAATACATTTTCAAGAGAAATTCCTTTGAAACCATATGGACAAGGAATGGGAATGATAGGATTACCAGGAGATGCCACACCAGTTTCTAGATTTGTGAGGACAGTATTTTATAAATTTAATTCAATAACAGATGAAGATGAAGAAAGTTCTATTTCTCAATTTTTTCATATCTTAGATGCTGTTTCCATGATAAAGGGGAGTGTTATCACCAAAGAAAATCACTATGATATGACAACCTATTCTTCTTGTATGAATGCAAGCAAAGGCGTATACTACTTTAAAACTTACTATAATAATCAAATCAATGTAGTTTCATTAAATGAAAAAAATAAGAATGAAGATACATTGCAAATCTATGAATTACCCAAAAGACAACATATACAATATTTAAATTGAAATGAAAGATGATTTGTCAAAAATAAGGCAAATACATCTTTTTTTCTTTGGAATAATGAAAAATCTAAAAAAAGATGATATAATAAAATATAGTAATGATTAACCAGTATCATAGGTATAAAAAAAATATAAGAGAGGAAAGAAAATGAAAAATATTAAAGACTATACATTAGACGAATTAAAAGAAGAGCTAAAAGAAATTGGAGAAAAACCATTTCGAGCAGAACAAATATATAAATGGCTATATGAAGCAAGAGTATCTCATTTTGATGAAATGACAAATTTGTCATTAGAATTAAGAGAAAAGTTAAAACAAGAATATGTAATCAAAGAATTTAACATATTAAAAGAACAAGTAGCAACCGATGGAACTATAAAATATTTATTTGACGTGTTAGATGGAAATGCCATTGAAACTGTATTGATGAAATATCATCATGGATATAGTATTTGTGTATCTTCACAAATTGGATGTAAGATGGGATGTAAATTTTGTGCATCAACAGGAATTCCATTTGTAAGAAATCTAACAAGTGGGGAAATCATTGAACAAATCATGGCTGCTGAAAGAGACGAAAATATTAAAATTTCGAATATCGTATTTATGGGAATTGGAGAACCACTAAATAACTATGACAATGTCGTAAAAGCAATTAGAATTATCAATCATCCAAAAGGGTTAAACATTGGTGCTAGACATATTAGTATATCTACAAGCGGTTTAGTTCCAAGAATTTACAAATTGGCAGAAGAAAACATACAATGTACATTATCTATTTCTTTACATGCAACAACTAATGAGAAAAGAAGTGAAATGATGCCAATTAATAATGCATTTCCAATAGAAGAATTATTACAAGCTTGCAAATCCTATATAGAAAAAACACATAGAAGAATTTCTTTCGAATATGCCTTAGCAAAAGAAAATAATGATAATTTAGAAGATGCCAAACGATTAGTAAAAATGTTAAAAGGAATGCTTTGTCATGTCAATTTAATTCCCATTAACAAAATAGAAAATGGAACATATACCAAAAGTTCAAATGAAAATATCATGAAATTCAGAGATTACTTAAATGACCATGGAATTGTAGCAACCATTAGGAGAGAATTAGGCTCAGATATAGATGCAGCCTGTGGACAATTAAGGAGAAAAAATTTGAACCATTAGGGACGTGCCAAATCGGACATTTTTTGTCCAAAAGGGACAGACCTAATTTGTTATTGTAATTAATATAAAAAATAAAACAGAAAAATTATACATATTTATATATTTTTTTCTGTTTTATTTTGTTTTTTTGTGAATTCTTCTAATATAATAATTTATAATTACAAAAAATAATTATAGATAGTTATACACTTTTATTAGGTCTGTCCCTTTTGGACAAAAAATGTCCGATTTGGCACGTCCCTAATGGTTCAAAATTTTAAGCAAACTTTCAATATCTTTTTTACAATTCATCATTTCATAGTCTTTAATAGCTTTTTGACAAAATTCTTGTGCTTTTTCAAAATCATTGATATATACAGAATATATGGTTTGTAATCGATAATATAAAGCTTCATTTCGGATATCATCTAAATCATTGTCTGTTAGAAAGTTTTCGCAAGCTTTTAATTGTGTATTTGCTTTTTTCAAAAGATTTGTGTCTTTATTAGTTGCATAATTTTCTAATAGTAAAGAAATTAATAAAAGGCGATAATCTGCTTGACCACGGGTAAAATTGGCAAGTTTGGCTTCTTCTAGACGTTGAATTAACATGTTATATTTTAAATCAAAGTTATTTTCAATTTTTAAATAACATCTAGTAATCCATAAATCTGTTACCAATTTTCGATATTCATTAATATAAGGAAAATAATTTTCTTTAATATTTATCCATATATCATAGCTTTCTTTATAATCCTTTAAACAGTTACAAGTATACAAGGCTTTTACATGATAAAATAAGCAAACAATACGTTTTTCTAAAGAATCTTTTTCTTTGTCAACAATTTTTGAGGCAATAGCTAAATATTTCTCTGCTTCTTCCTGATTTTGTGATTTAGACATGATATTAATATAATCACACAAAGCTTCTAATTCTTCATTTTTATCTTGAATTTCATTTGCCATTTTTGCTCTTTTTAAATGGAGAGAATCCTCACCTTTATCCCACATACCTCTAACATAAATATAGTATTTTAGATTTCTAATAATGGTAATATATTCTTTGTATAATTTATTTTCTTCTAACATATTTAAAACTTGTTTTGTGATATTCCATTCATCTAATTCATCAAATAGTTTTAATTTAGAAATATCGTTATAACATTCACCCACATATGCAGATTTATCTATATAAAATTTTGCCAAATGTTTTAACAATATATCTTTATGAAAATCTTCTTCAGAAGCATTTACCAAGACAAGTGTTTTGATTAAATTGTGCATATCTAATCTAGGATGATTTTGAATAATTGGAATTAATAAATCATTTGTATAACATTCTGTAATCGCTTCTTGCCACTCGTTTGATAATATATCTAAATGTAATATGTAAGAAACAAGTTCAATCGATATGGTATATTTGAAATTTGCACAAATGATGACGATTTTTTTAGCGATGGGACTTAATTCTTTCCATATGTCATGAATGATTTTTTCTGACATGAGTTTATAATCTTCATTTGTTTTTGTATATTTAGAAATGGCATTTTCCAAAGAAACACCTATCTTATTGGCATTCACAATTTTTTTCATTAGATAGATAGAGGCAAACGGAATACCGCCAGTAATGGAATATAATGTATCAACTAATGAAGGTTGCATATCCATAATTTTTTTGAAATCTTCTATTGATGCAAGCATAGTTTTTAATTCTTCTTTAGAAATGAAATCATTAATACAAAAATTAGTGCAATAGGTATCTAACTGATTTTCATACTGATGATAAGGAATAGAGGTAATCATTACCATTTTTGAAAATTGAGAAAAGTTTTTTATAAATGCAATGGTTTCATCTTGTATAATATCATCATCAAAATCGAATATAAGGATAGATTTTGTGTTTTTTATAAACTGTAAACAAGCATCATATTTCTCTTCGAGTTTGATTTCTGCTTTATTTTCTAAGTTAAAAAGCAAAATGGTATCTAAAATAGTAGATAGTTGATTTTCCTTTTTTAGATTGATCCAAATCATATTTTCAAATTTATTTTTTAAGCTCAAATCATACATATATGCCATAACCGATTTTGATTTTCCACCTAATTTATATCCATAAATATAAGCAATATTAATAGGATGATTTACAAAATCATCTAAAAACGAAGTTAGTTTTTGAGAGCGAATAATTTTGCTTAAGTCTTGAGGAATTAGATTGTTTTTGGTTTGGATAGTTGTATCCTGAAAAATAACGGTGTTTGTAGCAGATAAATAATTTTTAGCAAATGTATCAATTTTAGAATCATCCACTTGTACCAATTTTGCATATTCTAGAATTCCTTGAAGAAAACTAGGAATGTCTTTTGGAATACTACCAGTTAAAAATTTTCGGATACTCACTTCTGCATAATGTGTATAATCTGAAATTCTGGTATAGATATATGTTTTGCTAGGTGATTCTCCTTTTATATTATGCTTTTTAATAGATAATTTTATTTCATTAATAAAATCATATAATAATTTTGCTCTATTTGTTTTTAAGATATCTTGTTCCATAGGTTCCTCCATAAATAACAAAATCTATTTCTATTATATCATTATTTTACATAAAAGTACAAGAATAGAGAGAAATATACCCATAAAGAAAATAAAAATTGATAATTTTTTTATCAATTTTGAAAAACTGTATTTTGAAAAGTTTATCAAACAAGATTAACATAAAATAAAACAGGCATATATTGAGCGTAAAACTAAACGCTTGAAAATGCTAAACTTGAATTCTTTAGTAAAGGATTTGTAACCAAAAACATTTAATGTAAAAAAGGAGGAGACAAGATGATTTACAATTTAACATTAAGTGACAGGACACAGAAGAAAGTGCTTCGGGAGTTAGAAACAACAAAAAAGTTGATTTCAAAAGTTGCTACAAAACTTTCATCAACGCAGAAAACTTGTGATATTTATGCAATGTCTGATTTAGGAATGGCACATAATGTTACAAGAATGCGAGGTGGCTTCTTTACAGGAGCTGCATATGTCTGGGAACAACCAGATACTCCATTCATTCCTGTAGATACCACAATTAATGTATGTGGTACAGCTTTGTATAAAATAAATTTTGATATGGGTATAACAGAATTTAAAAAGAGATGTAAGCAAGTTTTGGCAGATTCATCAAGGTATGACTGGAATTTTACCAATGGTAACCATTTTATTTCTTTATGTTATTCGGAAAATAACATGGGAATGCGGGAAGGTTACTATATGCTTGTCCATGCTTCAGCATGCGAATACAAGGAAGAGTTGTATCCAGTTATAGGGAACTGGTACTATCAAGATATTTGCACTGAAAGACTTAATCATTATCGATATATAAGATATATTAAAGGAGATAAAGCAGAGAAGTTATATGAATGGGCAAAATTGTTGGAATCTTATAACAGAGAGCGAAACCATAATTTCTGTAAGAACGTTTTATCAGGAGATATGGGAGATGAAATCTTAAGTGTATCTCATTATGGAATGCCAAGTATACATGAAGCATTGATTGGTGTTCAAAAGACTGCAGGACTTGCAACATTGCTCACGAGTCCAGGGAAAAATGTGTATATAGTGAAGAAAACAGAAAACGCTAAAAACAGCTATATACCACATGGTTTTGGATTAGAACTACCAGAAAAAAGTGATTTCACCTATCATAAAAATAGTATACAAATAGGGGAAAAGAAATTTTATTCTGGAAGTATTACCATTGGAGAGGATGCGATTAATCGGCATAGCTTTTCTGAAACTGATGAAAGTTTAAGAAAGCATATCAGAAAAATAGTACAGATTAACGAATTAGAGATTTGTGCAGAATTAAAACAGATTTGTTCATTTTCTGCGAATGGATTTCAAGTATGGAGAGGTAATTGATATGGTATATGTAACAAGACATGGAGAAACAGACTGGAACTTGTATGGAAAAGTACAAGGAAAAGCAGATATTTTGCTTAATAGTAAAGGAATAGAACAGGCAAAAGAAACAATGGAAAAGCTAAAAGAAGAAAATATTGATTTGATTATCTGTTCACCTTTAAAAAGAGCAAGACAGACGGCAGAAATCATTAATTCAGAGAAAAATATTCCCATTATCTTAGACGAAAGAATTTCTGAAAGAGATTTCGGAGAAATGGAAGGAATGTGTAAAAATGACTTTGATTTTCAGGCTTTTTGGAATTATGAGAAAAATGTAACTTATGAAAAAGCTGAAAATATCAGAGTTTTCTTTAATAGAATATTTTTGTTTTTAGAAGATATAAAGAAAAGCTATAAAAACAAGAATATTTTATTAGTAACTCATGGAGGTGTTAGTATAGCCATTAATTGTTATTTAAATGGAATACCTGAAAGTGGAGCATGTTTACCGCTATGTATTAAAAATTGTGAGGTAAAAAGTTTTCAATTTGAATAACCGATTAGGAGAATGCATATGAAACAAATTGTTTTTTTGAGACACGCAGAAACTAACCTGAACAAAGAGGGACGGTTTTGTGGAGAAATAGATACAGATATTACAGAAGAGGGAAAAAAACAGGCAGAAAAAATGAGAGAAACATTTAAAGGCTATCATTTTGATGCAATGTATTGTTCACCTCTTAAAAGAACCAAACAGACCTTAGAGGCTATTTTTCCAAACCGGAAATTCATTGAAGAAGATGGCTTTACAGAAATCAGTCTTGGAGATTGGGAAGGTAAAAAGAAAAAAAGCGTAAATCAATCTTTAAGAAAAGCTTTTCAAAAAGGAGATTATGTACCACCTCACGGTGAAAGGAATGCAGATGTGGAAGCAAGAGTAAGAGAAACAATTGAAAGGATTTTTGCAACTTATCCAGATGGTTCTGTAATTCTGGTATGCACAAGCAACGGAATTATGAGAACAATTAAGAGAATCTATGACATCAAGAATGAAAAAATGATGTCAGGCAACTTAGAATACTTTTCCTTAAAGAGAGAAGCATAAAGTGAAAATTAAAAAGAGGAGTCTAGAATAGAAAGTTCTAGACTCCTTTTTAAATATGAACGAAAGTGGGGTTCTTTTGAACGAAAAACATTTAATTTTGCATGTTTCCAATGGTTCAATTTAAAGAATGATACAAATCAATCCACCACTACCTTCATTAACAATTCTTTCTAATGTTTCTTGTAATTTAATTTGTGCTTCTTCAGGCATTTTTGCCAGTTTGGTTTGTAAGCCTTCATTTACCAATTCATGTAGACTTTTTCCAAAGATATTTGATTCCCAGATTTTTTGAGGATCACTTTCAAATCCTGAAAGTAAGTAATTGACTAATTCTTCTGATTGTTTTTCAGAACCAACAATTGGGCATACTTCTGTTGCAACATTTGTCTTAATAAGGTGAATAGAAGGAGCCATGGCTTTTAATTTTACGCCAAATTTTGATCCTTGTTTTACCATTTCTGGTTCTTCTAAGATTAATTCATCCATTGAAGGTGTTACAATTCCATAACCTTTTCTATTAACTTCATCTAAGGCATAAGCGATTTTATCATATTTCTTTTTCACATCAGCTAATTCAGAAATAATACTAAATAAATCGCCTTCATTAGAAACTGGAACACCTGTAATTTCTGTAAGCACTTGGTAGAATAATTCTTCTTTTAAGGTGATTTCTACATTTACTTTTCCAGTACCTAACTGAATATCTGTTATAGAAGTTTTAGAAATGATTTCTGTTTGTTTAATGGTATCTGCACAGCTGGATATTTCTTTTAATACATTTACATTAGAAAAAGCATCTTTAATTTCTTTATATAATTCTGTTTTTAAAGGGTGTGACATATCTAATCCATCAATCCATCTAGGAAATTTGATGCAGATTTGGTCAACAGGGAATTCATATAATACTTTAGAAAACATGGTATTAATATTTTCAATCGTTAAATATTCACAATTAAGAGGCATAACAGATGTATTGTATTTTTCGCTTAGTTGTTCTGCAAGTTCTTTAGTATATTCTGAATCAGGATCATTTGAATTTAATAAAATGATAAAAGGCTTGTTTAAAGCTTTTAATTCATTGACTACTCTTTCCTCAGCTTTTACATAATCTTCTCTTGGAATATCGGTAATACTTCCATCGGTTGTAACTAAAATACCAATGGTAGAATGTTCTTCAATAACTTTTTTTGTTCCAATTTCAGCAGCAGTTTCAAAAGGAATTTCTTCGTCAGACCAAGGCGTTTTTACCATTCTAGGCATATCATCTTCTAAGTAACCAATAGCATTATCTACTAAATAACCTACACAATCAACAAGTCTGGTTTTAAATTTTAAATTATCATTTAAAGTAATTTCAATAGCCTCATTTGGAACAAATTTAGGCTCTGTTGTCATAATTGTTCTACCACCAGCACTTTGTGGCAGTTCATCTTTTGCTCTTTCTTTTTTGTATTCATTATCAATGTTGGGAATCACCAATAAATCCATAAATCTTTTTATAAAAGTAGACTTACCAGTTCTTACAGGACCGACAACACCTACATAAATATCTCCATCAGTCCTTTTTGCGATGTCTTGATACAATCTTGTATTTTCCATCTATATACCTCCTTCTAATCACTTTCAAAATGTTTGTACTAAATTACTTTAATTAATGTATATTGGAGTTTTTTTGGGTTTATGACAAGTTTTATGAAAAACTTGATAAAAATATTCGAGTGTGATAAAATGTCAATATTAAAATAGAAACATATACTATACTATATTAGCTAAAAGGAGCGAAACAAAATGGATAAAGTGCAGGATACAATAGACTTATTAAAAATGTACAATCAAGAACATATTATAAAATTGTTAGAAAAATTAGATGAAGATAAAAAGCAAGCATTAATAGATCAAATTAGCAAAATTGATTTTCATCAATTAAAAGAGTTATATGATAATACAAAAAAAGAAATAGAAATAAAAGAAAATAAAATAGAACCATTACCATATTTAGATAAGAAAAAATTATCAGAAGAACAAAAAGAAGAATTTCAAAAATTGGGAGAAGAAGTTCTAGAAAATGGACAATATGCGGTTGTGACAATGGCAGGAGGGCAAGGAACAAGATTAGGACATTCTGGACCTAAAGGTACCTTTAAATTAGATGTCTATGGAAAAGGAAAATATTTATTTGAAATATTAGCAGAAAATTTAAAAGAAGCCAATCAAAAATATAAAAAGGTTATTCCATGGTATATTATGACAAGCAAAGAAAACAATGAAGAAACAATTCGTTTTATGGAAAAACATAATTATTTTGGATATGATAAAGCTTTTGTAAGATTTTTTGCACAAAGTGAATTACCATTATTAGATATAAATGGAAAATTATTAGTAGGAAAAGATATGAAAATAAAGGAAGCATCTGATGGGAATGGTGGCACATATTCTTCTCTAAGGGCAAGTGGATGTTTAGCAGAGATGAAGGAAAAAGGAATCAAATGGGTATTCATTGGAGGCGTGGATAATGCCTTATTAAAAATGGCAGATACCATTTTGTTAGGAATGGCAATTAAGAAAAAAGTACAAATTGCTTCAAAATCAATCGTAAAGGCAAATGCTCATGAAAGAGTGGGCGTATTTGGAAAAATGAATGGGCATCCAAAAGTTATTGAATATACAGAATTACCAGAAAAAATGGCAGAGGAAGTAGATGAAGATGGAGAACTAAAATATGGAGAAGCACATATTATGTGTAATCTATATACAATAGAAGCAATAGAAAAAATTAGTAAAGAAACCTTAATTTATCATAGTGCATTTAAGAAGAATTCATATATAGATGAAGAAGGAAAAGAAATTATCCCAACAGAGCCAAATTCATATAAATTTGAATCATTTATCTTTGATGCATTTGAATTGTTTGATGATATCGCAATATTAAGAGGAAAAAGAGAAGATGATTTTGCACCAGTTAAAAATAAAGATGGAGTAGATAGTCCAAGAACAGCAAAAGAATTATATGAAAAATATTGGAATAGAAATTAAGGGGATTTGGGAATGGACTCAAATTTCCCTTTTTAAAAATCAAATCTTTATTTTGAGATATATTTAACATTTTTAGGGCTTTTGTCTTTGCACAAAAATCCTAACTGAGAAAGGAATAAAAAAAATGGAAGAATGTAAAATTAAGAATTTATATAATATGAATGAAACAATTGCAAAAGATTTATTAGAAAAAAGTACATATCCATGGGAAGTGTTACCTAATATTGGAGATTACATTTTAGAATTAGGAGAAACATTAGACAAAGGCGAATATGAAAAGGTAGGAGATAATGTGTGGATTGCCAAAACGGCAAAAGTAGCGCCAACAGCATATATTCATGGACCTGCAATTATTGGTAAAGAAGCAGAGGTAAGACATTGTGCATTTATTAGAGGAAATGCCATTGTAGGAGAAGGTGCAGTGGTAGGAAATTCTACAGAATTAAAAAATGTTATTTTATTTAATAAAGTGCAAGTACCACATTATAACTATGTAGGAGATTCTATTTTAGGATATAAGGCACATATGGGAGCAGGTTCTATTACATCAAATGTAAAATCAGATAAACAATTAGTGGTTATCAAAAATGGGAAAGAAACAATAGAAACCAATAGAAAAAAAGTAGGTGCTATGCTAGGAGATAATGTAGAGGTAGGATGTGGTTCTGTATTAAATCCAGGAACCGTCATTGGAAGAAATTCAAATATTTATCCATTATCTTCTGTAAGAGGTGTGGTTCCTGAAAATCGTATTTATAAAAACAAAAATGAAATTGTTGAAAAACAAGATAAATAGATAATAAGATAGTCATATAATAAAAATAGCTTAAGTTACATCATTTCATGAGAATATTTTTTATAACAATTACAAAAGGAATTTACAAAAATTCCTTTATTTTTTTATTCTAATTGTATATAATAGGAAAAAATGAAAAATCAGATTGCCAAAATTATCATTTTCGTTTATAGCTGTTGGAAACTAGCAAAGTAAACGTTGACAAGATTGGCAAGGTGATAATTTTAAAATAAGAGGTGCAAAATGAATAAAATAGACGCTAAAAAAAGAATAGAAGAATTAAGAGAAAAAACAGAATATTATGCAAAAAAATATTATGATGATGATAAACCAGAAATATCAGACTTTGAGTATGATATGTTAATGGTAGAATTAAGAAACTTAGAAAAACAATATCCAGAATTTATTTCAAAAGATTCTTTAACGCAAAAAGTAGGTGGACATGTGAAAGAAGGATTTCAAAAAGTAACACATGAAGTACCGCTTCAAAGTTTGCAAGATGTATTTAGTTTTGAAGAAGTAGAAGAATTTGATGAGAGGATTCAAAAACAAGCAGAAGAAAATGGAATAAAAGAAGTAAATTATGTGGTTGAAACCAAAATTGATGGATTATCAGCAGCCTTAGAATATAAACAAGGTAAATTTGTAAGAGGTGCTACTAGAGGAAACGGATTAATTGGGGAAGATGTTACAGAAAATTTGAAAACAGTGAAAACCATTCCCATGGAGCTAACTGATAAAATTGATATTACCGTTAGAGGAGAAGTCTTTATATCTAAACAAAATTTTGAAAAGATGAATCAAGAAAGAGAAGAAAATGAAGAAGAATTATTTGCCAATGCTAGAAATGCAGCAGCAGGTTCTCTAAGACAATTGGATAGTAAGATAACAGCAAAAAGACCATTGGATATATATATATTTAATGTACAAAAAATTGAAGGAAAAACCTTTAACTCGCATTTTGAAGAATTAGAATATTTAAGTGAGCTAGGATTTCATGTAAATCCAGTTAGAATTCCTTGTAAAACGATAAAGGAAGCAGAAAAAGCAATTGAAAAAATTGGAGAAGATAGAGAAAAATTAACTTTTGGGATTGATGGAGCGGTTATCAAGGTAGATGACTTACATTTTAGAGAAATACTAGGTTCAACCATAAAAGTTCCAAGATGGGCAGTAGCATATAAGTATCCACCAGAAACAAAGGAAACAATTTTAAAAGATATTATTTGCCAAGTAGGAAGAACAGGGGTTATTACACCAATGGCTATATTAGAACCAGTTAAAGTAGCAGGTTCTACAATATCAAAAACCACTTTACACAATGAAGACTTTATCAAAGAGAAAGATTTAAAAATAGGTGATACAGTTGTTATTCAAAAAGCAGGAGATGTCATTCCAGAAATTGTAGAAGTAGTAAAAGGAAAAAGAACAGGCGAAGAAAAAGATTTCGAAATGCCAAAAGTATGTCCAGTATGTGGAGCACCAACTGTACGAGAAGAAGGAGAAGCAGCAGTTAGATGTACAGGCATTGAGTGTCCAGCAAAATTATTTCGAAACTTGGTACATTTTGTTTCGAGAGAAGCAATGGATATTTCAGGATTAGGAGAAAATATCATTCAACAATTATTGGACAACCATTTGATTAAAAATATAGCAGATATCTATACATTAAAATTTGAAGATATTGCCTCTTTAAAGAAAAATGGAAAAAAATTTGCACAAAATTTAGTAGATGCCATAGAAAGAAGCAAACAAAATGATTTGTCAAAACTAATAACAGCGTTAGGAATTCGTCATGTTGGTGTAAAAGCTTCAAAAATGTTGGCAAAAAAATATAAAACGATGGAAAATTTAATGCAAGCAAGTTATGATGAATTAAGTATGATAGATGATATAGGACCAATTGTTGCAGGTAGCATTAGAGAATTTTTTTTAGAAGACCAAACGATTGATTTAATTCATAAATTAAAAATAGCCGGTGTAAATATGAAATCTTTAGAAGCGGAAAATGAGGACAACCGATTTGAAGGAAAAACGTTTGTATTAACAGGTAGCTTGGAAGAATTTACAAGAAATGAAGCTTCAGAAATCATAGAAAAATTTGGAGGAAAAACATCAAGCACTGTATCGAAAAAAACAGATTACGTATTAGCAGGAGAAGAGGCAGGAAGTAAACTAACCAAAGCACAGAATTTAGGCGTAACCATCATAACAGAAGCAGAATTTAAAGAAATGATAAAATAAAGGTGGAAAGGGTGAAGAAAAAATAAAATGGACGAAAAATATACATTTGAAATGATGTGGGAGGATTTAGATGATGGGTATCAAATTTACTATACCTATGTAAGAAATCGATATTTATTGTTTAAAACAGCATCTAATTGTTACACACAAAAATTATTATCAACCAATCCTAAAAATCCACAACCTAAAATGACAATGCTTACTTTAAAAAGAGTAAAAGAAATGTTTCCACATATGGAAGATATTGAGTATCGCATTGGAATAGCTGATGAAGAGCAATAACAAATGAATTCACACATAATTCACATTTCTTGCAAAAATTATCCATATATAAATAGTATATTAATTATCATAAACATCCCCTTTTTTTCAAAGGCTATTCTGAAAAAAATAAAGACAGAATAGCTTTTCTTTTTTATATAGATAAAACGAGCAAACATAGAAGAAATATATAGCAATTTTTAAGGACAATAAATTTATAATTTTCAAAAATTTAAATAATAAAAAATGTAGAGAAAATTTTTGAATAAATGGTTTTATTCTTGCAAAAAGAAATGCGTTAGTATATAATCAGTTAAGAAAAAAAGAAAGGAGATATAGAGTATATATACTCTATAAAATAGAAGAAATGGCTGTAATTATAGATGGAAAAACATTAGCAAAAAAAGTAAGAGAAAATTTGAAAATAGAATGTGAAAATCTAAAAGCAAAAGGAATCATACCGAAGTTTGCTGTTATCATGGTAGGAGATGATCCAGCGTCAAAAGTATATGTTAGAAATAAAAGCAAAGCATGTGACGAAATTGGCGTAAAATATGAAGAGCATATATTAGATGCCAATATTACACAAAAAGAGTTGATTGAATTAATACATATATTAAATGAAGATAAAACGGTTAATGGCATATTATTACAAAGTCCTATCCCGAAACATTTGGATATAGATGAAGCTTTTAGAGAGATTTCATATGAAAAAGATGTGGACGGATTTAATCCAATAAATGTAGGGAAATTATTATTAAATCAAGATACGTTTGTATCTTGTACCCCATATGGTATTATGAAAATGTTTGAAGAATATCAGATAGATTTAGAAGGAAAGAATTTAGTCATCATTGGAAGGAGCAATATTGTAGGAAAACCACTTATGGCATGTTGTTTAAATAAACATGCAACCGTTACCATTTGTCATTCAAGGACCAAAGACTTAAAAGAAAAAACAAGAAATGCAGATATATTAGTAGCAGCGATTGGAAAACCAAATTTTGTCACAGCAGATATGGTAAAAGAAGGTGCAGTTGTTATAGATGTGGGAATCAATAGAGGAGAAGATAAGAAAATAACCGGAGATGTGGATTTTGAAAATGTGAAAGAAAAGGCAAGTTATATTACACCAGTTCCAGGGGGAGTGGGACCAATGACAGTTGCAATGCTTATGAATAATGTTATTAAAGCAACAATGAATCAAAATAAATAAGATAAAATAAAAGGGGCACTTTTTTTAAAGTGTCTTTTTTTATTGGATAGGAAAAATCAATTTTTATTATAATAAGCATAAAAAATCAATTGTCACTAAAAACATAGAATATATGTCAAGGAGGAGCAAATATAGAAAATTTAGAAAACAAAACATATTGGATATGGCTATCATTGATTGAAAAATTAGGCAGTAAAAGAAAACAAAAATTATTGGAAATATACAAAACACCTGAAAGGATATACCATTTAACAAGAAAAGATATATTAAAGATAAAAGGTTTTAATGATACATTAGCAGATTATATTTTGGACAAAGAAAAAAGAGAAAACATAAATAAATATATAGAAAGCATGAAAAAAGAAAAAGTGAATATCATAACAATAAAAGATAAAGAATACCCAAAGCTTTTAAAAACGATATATGACTATCCTATATCTTTATATATAAAAGGAAACGCAAAACTACTCAACCACCCATCTATTGGTATTGTAGGATGTAGAAATGCTAGTCCATATGGAATAAAGGTAGCACAATATTTTTCATATTATTTATCAAAAGAAGGAATCAATATCATTAGTGGTTTAGCAAAAGGAATCGATAGTTATGCACATATAGGTGCAATATGTGCAAAAGGAAAAACAATAGGGATAATTGGAAATGGTTTAGATATTATATATCCTAAAGAAAATCAATATCTATATAATAAAATACTAGAAGAAAATGGCACTATTGTATCGGAATATCCATTAGGTGTAGAACCTACCAAAATGAACTTTCCAGCAAGAAATAGAATTATCAGTGGAATGAGTAAGGGAATTATTGTCATTGAGGCAAAAAAGAAAAGTGGAACGTTAATAACAGTAGATTTTGCTTTAGAACAAGGAAGAGATGTCTATGTTGTACCAGGAAATATTGATTCTATCAATTCGGTAGGAACCAATGATTTGATAAAACAAGGTGCCAAAATTGTAACAACATATAAAGATATAGAGATATAAAAATAGATATTTTGACGAAAGATTTTAGGAGAAATTCACATATTGTATATTTACTTATCATATTTAAAATGATATAATGACAAAAATATAAAAAACAGGAGAAAATCTATGACTAGAGTAAAATTAAAAGATAGAATATTACCTCAATATACAAAAGGAGAAGAAATTTTTAATATGACTTCACATATTGTAGGCGCTGTTTTAGGAATTGTTGCGACAGTTTTGTGTATTGTGTTTGCAGCGATTCGAGGGAATGTATATGGAGTCGTTAGTGGATCAATTTATGGTGTTACAATGATTGTTTTATATACCATGTCTAGTATTTATCACGGATTAAGTCCGAAGCGATATTCTAAAAAAGTTTTTCAAGTATTAGATCATTGTTCTATATTTTTATTAATAGCAGGTTCTTATACACCATTTGCATTATGTACATTGAGAGAATATAATACAGCAACTGGGTGGACAATATTTGGAATAATATGGGCAATGGCAATATTGGGAATTGTTTTAAATTCAATTGATATCAAGAAATATAAAAAATTTTCAATGATATGTTATCTGGTTATGGGATGGTGTATCGTTGTAAAAATAAATCTTTTACCAATGTTATTAGGAATAGCAGGATTTAGTTTGCTATTAGCAGGTGGAATTGCTTATTCTATAGGCGCGGTTCTTTATGGTGTTGGGAAAAAACATAAATGGATGCATTCCATTTTTCATATGTTTATCTTGCTAGGTAGTATATTGCAATTTTTCTGCATATTATTATATGTCATGTAAAACAAATGTGTATGAATGAAAATAATATTTTCGATGCATAAGATGCATAAGTTTTTGATACAATAAAAAAAGGCTCTAAAAGCCTTTAAATACGCATAAATATAAATATATTTTAACACAATTTTGACAAAAAATCAAATTGAAGAAACCTAAAGAAAAAGAGAATAAATATGAAAAAAAGAGATAAAATAATATAAATAAAGAAAAGGTATATTAAAAAAAGAAAAAGACATTTGTAAAAAGTATTTAGATATGTTAATATATAGATAATCTAATAAGAATTACATGAAAATCCCTGCATAGTACGTAAGAGCATAATTTTTAGAACCAACAAATATTAAGAGGGGCCGATCTCTCAAATATGGCGTGCAAGCTCACAGTATAAAAGTGAGAAGCCCATAAGTATTTAGGTAGGCACCCACCTGTTTTTAGGAGCAGGTCCTTAAAAATTAAAAAGCTGACGGCTAAGGCGGGGCTTTTTTTTATTGTATGGAAAAGTAATTTCCTATACAATAAAGAAGCAAGATTTGTCCTTGTTTTTTTAGATACATAATGATAAAATAATGGCAGAAACAAAAAATGGAATTTTTATTGAAAGAAGGTGTATCATATGACAATTAAACAGGCAATAATAAAAGGCGTAACATTATTAAAATTAGAAAAAATAACATCACCCAAATTAAAAGCAAGATTACTGTTACAATATGTTTTAAAAAAATCAAGACAATATTTAATTGTGTATGATGACCAGAAATTAACAGATATGCAAGAACAAGAATATTTAAACTATATTGAATTATTAAAACAAGGAGAACCAATAGAACATATAACACATCAAAAAGAATTTATGAAATTAAATTTTTATGTAGATGAAAATGTATTAATACCAAGACAAGATACAGAGGTTTTAGTAGAAGAAGTTCTTCAAATAGCCAAAAAGATAAAAGCAAAAAAAATATTAGATTTATGTACAGGGAGTGGAGCAATTGCTATTTCTTTAGCAAAATATTTAGAAAATGTACAATTAACAGCTCTAGATATTAGTGGAAAAGCATTAGACATAGCAATAGCAAATGCTAAAAATAATCATGTTCAAGATAAAATTACATTTGTAGAATCAAATCTTTTTCAAGATTTAGCGCCAGAAAAATATGATATTATTGTTTCGAATCCTCCTTATATAAAAAGCGAAGAGATTGAAAAATTAGATAAAGAAGTAAAAAGAGAACCAAAAGAAGCATTAGATGGAGGAAAAGACGGATTAGAATTTTATAGAAGAATAATAGACCAAGGATATCAATACTTAAAATACGGAGGATATATATGTCTAGAAATAGGATATGACCAAAAAGAAGAAGTCATAAAAATCATAGAAGATAAAAAACAATATATTCAAACATACTGCAAAAAAGATTTATATGACAATGACAGAATCATTGTCACAAAATTGAACTAATGGGGACGTGCCAAAATGGACAAAAAATGTCCAAAAGGGACAGTCCTAAATGTTTAAGAGATTAATAAGTAATAGGGACTGTCCCTTTTGGACATTTTTTGTCCATTTTGGCACGTCCCCAACAACCCAACAAGGAGAGAAGAAATATGTCTTTTTCATCAGATATTAAACAAGAATTAAATAAAACCAATAGTTTAGTTAATAAGGAAAATGTGAAATTTGAATTAATTGGTTATCTTATATCTGCAAATACCAGCGTGATAAAAGAAAAAAATATTCGATTTTCAACAGAAAGTGATTATAATATTAATCGATTTTCAAAATTATTATCCAATTTAGAAATAAATCATGATATAGATGTAAATGGAAAAACGTTTAATATTATCACAAAAGCATTAGATATAACGAAACTAACATTTTTAGAAATAAAAGAAAATGAAATATATTTAAAAGATGAGATAAAGTATATAGGAAATGATGTAAAGGCAGAAGAGAGAAAACGAGCCTTTATTAGAGGGGCATTTTTAGGAGCAGGTTCGATTAATAATCCTGAAAATGCATATCATTTAGAATTTGTAGTATCAAATGAAAATAATTTAAAAATTTTACAAGAGATGTTAAAAGAAATGGATGTACAAACAAAAGCATTAATTACCAAAAGTAGATATTCTATTTATATAAAAGAAGGAGAAGAAATTTCAAAAATATTAGCATTAATTGGTGCTAATAAAGCAGTGATGCAATTTGAAGATATACGAATCAAAAAAGAGATGAGAGGAAAAGTAAATCGAATTGTTAATTGTGAAACTGCGAATTTAAATAAAACAATTAATGCAGCAATTGAGCAAATTGGAGCAATTAAAAAATTACAAAAAGATGGTAGGTTTAATAAACTAGATGATAACTTAAAAGAAATTGCTATTTTAAGAATTGAAAATCCAGATATGTCATTAATAGAATTAGGAAAATTACTAAAAGAACCAGTAGGAAAATCAGGAGTGAATTATAGATTAAAGAAAATAGTGGAGATCGCAAATGGAAAATAAAGAATTAGGAATATATATACATATACCATTTTGTAAACAAAAATGTTATTACTGCGATTTTGTTTCTTTTTCAAATAAACAGAATTTAGTAGAAATTTATATAAAAGCAGTAAAAACAGAAATTAATCATTATTTTGATAATAAAAAAATGTTAGAAAATTATAATGTAACAACGATTTATATAGGTGGAGGAACACCATCATATATAGATAGCCAATATATTTTAGAAATTTTAAAATTGCTAGAAAATAAATTAAAAAACAATCAAACAAAATTTAGAGATATCGAAATAACAATAGAAATAAATCCAGGAACGGTAAATAAAGAAAAGTTAGAAAAATATAAGAAAGCAAAAATTAATCGATTAAGTATAGGACTTCAAACTACCAAGGGCAATCTTTTAAAAGAAATTGGCAGAATCCATACTTTCGAAAATTTTTTAGAAACATACAATTTAGCAAATCTAGTAGGTTTTGATAATATAAATGTAGATTTAATGATTGGGCTACCAAATCAAAGGATAGAGGATATAAAAGAAAGTTTACATCAAATAATCGGTTTAAAGCCAGCACCAACACATATTAGTGTATATTCTTTAATCATAGAAGAAGGAACAGTAATAGAGAAATTAATTAGAGAAAATAAATTACAAGAAATGGATGAAAACTTAGAAAGAAATATGTATTGGTATGTAAAAAACACATTAGAATTAAATGGATATATACATTATGAAATTTCTAATTTTGCAAAGAAAAGAAAAGAATCAAAACATAATATAAATTGTTGGTTACAAAAAGAATATATAGGGATAGGGGCAGCAGCACATTCGTATTTAAATGGTGTAAGATATTCTAATAGTACAGAAATTTCTGCATATATCACTCGAATGAACCAATTAAATGAACAAGTTATAGAAGATATTTTAAAATTATCTGATAATATATCTAATAATAGTATAGAAACAAATCTAGAAGAACAAATCGAACCCATATATGAAATTGAAGAAATTCAAACATTAGAGGATAAGAAAAAAGAATATATGCTTTTAGGTTTAAGAAAAATAGAAGGTGTACAAATCTCCAAATTTAAAGAAAAGTATGTAGATAATCCGATATTTCTATTTAGAAAAGAATTGGAAAAGTTAGTAAGTGAAGATTTACTTAGGATAGACGGTGATTATATAAAGTTGACCAATAAAGGTTTAGACTTAGCCAATATTGTTTGGGAAGAATTTGTGTAAAAACACTTGACAAACTGATAATAAATATGATAAAATACTTAACGTTACAAGCAGAAGTCAAACTTCTCACCTTATCCAAACAAGGAAAAAGGTTAGAAATTAAATAATTTTAGCATTCCATAATGCTAGTTTTATTTTGGATTTGACTTGTAACAAAAGTCAAATTTTTTTGTTATTGGAGGTGTTTTGTATAAAACAAGAATTACCAATCAATGGGCAAATAAGAGCCAAAGAAGTTCAGTTAATAGGAGATAATGGAGAAAAAATCGGTGTTATTTCTTTAAATGAGGCCTTAGAAAAAGCAGAAGAGAAAAATTTAGATTTAGTGTTAGTAGCACCAAATGCCAATCCACCAGTTTGTAAAATTATGAACTATGGAAAATATAAATTTGAGCAAGCAAAAAAAGAAAAAGAGGCAAAGAAAAAACAAAAAAGTTTTGAAATTAAAGAAATAAGAGTAACTCCAAATATCGAAGAACATGATTTTAGCTTTAAATCTAAAAACGCTAAAAAATTCATACAAGATGGAAATAAAGTAAAAATAACCGTTAGATTTAGAGGAAGAGAAGTAAACAATTCAAAAGCAGGTGAAGCTGTTTTAAATAAATTCATTGAAGATATGAGTGATATTGCAGTTGTAGAAAAAGCACCAAAACTTGAAGGAAGAAATATGTTTACAATTCTAGCTAAAAAAACTGAAAAATAAAAATATGAAAGGAGAGCAAATATTATGCCAAAATTAAAAACAAATAAAGCTGCAAAGAAAAGATATTCTTTAACAGCAACAGGAAAAGTAAAAAGAACAAAATCAAACAGAAGACACTTATTAGCAAATAAGACAAAAAGACAAAAAAAATCAGGAAAAATTCAAAATGCGTATGCAGACAAAACATGTATGAATACAATCAAGAAATTATTACCATATGGTAATTAATGAGAAAAAATAGAAAATAAGGAAGGTGATAGATATGGCAAGAGTAAAAACAGCAAGAACAACAAGAGCAAGACATAAAAAAATATTAAAACAAGCCAAAGGATACTTTGGAGCAAAACATTATAGATTTAGAAATGCAAATCAAGCAGTTATGAAATCTTTATCATACGCTTATGTAGGAAGAAAAGATAAAAAAAGTAATTTTAGAAAATTATGGATAGCAAGAATTAATGCAGCAGCTAGAATGAATGGAACAACATATAGTAGATTAATTGCTGGATTAAAAAAAGCAAATGTAACAATCAATAGAAAAATGTTAGCTGAAATCGCTGTAACAGATCCAAAAGCATTTACAGAGATTGCAGAAATCGCAAAAAAAGCATAATATATATGCTTTTTTTTTATTGCTTTTTCATTTTGGGTTTAGAAATTAAAGAAGCCAAATATCCAAAGAATATAGCAGCAGCAATTCCGCCGGCTGCGGCTTTTACACCACCAGTAAAAGCACCAATAAATCCTATATTTTTAACTTCTTCAATAGCACCTTTGGCTAAATTATAACCAAAACCTGTTAGTGGGACTGTGGCACCGGCACCTGCGAAATCTACTAAATATTGATAAATACCTAGTCCGCCTAAAATAGCGCCTAAGGTCACAAAAATAACGAGAATTCTAGCAGGTGTTAATTTTGTTTTGTCAATTAATATTTGCCCAACAACACAGATAAGACCACCAACCACAAAACATTTTAAAAGTGTGGACCATTCGAAAACAGAAGCCCAATCAACTTCGCTCATAAAATTTCATTCCTTTCGTATATTTTAAAATCAATATCTTAAATCTTGTTTATATTATTAAAAATCTAAAAAGTTTATAAAAAGTTTATAAATTTTCAATACTAATTGCATGAGCAATACCTGGAATGGATTCTCCTTGTTGAGAACTTGTAGAATTCATTAAGGCGCCTGTCGCAATTAATAATATTTTATTCATTTTTCTTTCTTTCAATTGTTTAAAGAAATATCCAGAAAATACTGTACCACAGCAGGCACAACCGCTACCACCACTATGGGTATCTTGATTTTCTTTATCAAAAATTAAAACACCACAATCATTATAATTATTTTTAATGTTATACCCATTTGTTTTTAATAAATCAATGGCAATATCTTTGCCCACATAGCCTAAATCTCCACTAATGATGGCGTCATAATAATCTGGATTTCTACCAGTATCGGAAAAATGTGTGACTAAAGTATCTGCAAAGCTTGGGGCCATAGCGGCACCCATATTATTTCCATCTTTTATTCCCATATCCACAATTTTTCCTGGAGTAATATGTGTGATATAAGGACCAGTTCCGTTTTTAGAAACGATAGCTGCTCCTGAAGCAGTAACAGTCCATTGACTAGTTTGTGGTCTCTGATTTCCTAATTCTAGTGGAAAACGAAATTGTTTTTCTGCACTACAGAAATGACTCGAAGTCGCACATAAAACATTGTTAGCAAAACTTTCGGAACAGATGGCACCTAGCGTTAAAGATTCTACAAAAGTAGAACAAGCACCAAAAACACCAAAAAACGGTATGTTTAGTTCGCGTAAACCAAAACTGGAAGAAATACATTGGTTTAATAAATCTCCCGCAAACATACAATCAATTTCGTTTGCTGAAATACCGCGCTTTTTGAATAACCATATTCACCGTTTCTTTTATAATTTTACTTTCTGCTTTTTCCCAAGTTTTTTCACCCCAAAATTCATCTTCTAAAGTTTGGTCAAAATATTTTGCTAATGGACCTTCTGCTTCTTTAGGACCAACAATAGAAGCACATTCTAATATTGTTGGTGGGGTATTAAATTTTATAGTTTGGTTTCCTAATTTTTCCAAAAAATCAACTCCTTTAAAGATTGAATTTTATACTAATGTAATATTTTGTGTATTAAATATTAGATAAATAATTCCCACTAAAATAGAGGTAGATATACCAAAAACTAAAACAGGTCCTGCTACAGTAAACATCTTTCCACCAACACCCATAACATAACCTTCTGACTTATATTCCATTGCAGGAGAAACAATGGAATTGGCAAATCCTGTAATAGGAATAAGAGAACCTGCACCTGCAAATTTTCCAATTTTATTAAAAATATTTAAACCAGTAAGAAATGCAGATAAGCCAATTAATAAAATGGAAACAATTGTACCTGAAATTTGTGTATCAAATCCTCTATCTTTACAAATATTAAGAATAATCTGACCAATTGTACAGATAAGTCCACCAACCCAGAAGGCATTAAAACAATTTTTTAAAATGGGTGAATTGGGTGATTTTTTTTCGACATATTCTTGATAAGTTTTTTTTGTTTCTGTTGGATTTTCCATTATACATATTCCTTTCCAAAAAAAATTAAGCGTCTTTATTATCTTTTCTATTTAAATCTATAGAAAAAGAAATATCCAAATCTACAAAGTATTCAGAGATTTTATCTCCACTAATACTTGCTCTTTGCTCTAATATTTTTACATCAGAAAGATAATCAATTGTTTTAGAAGCTTCTGCGACAGCTTTTACAATGGCATCTTTCCATGATACTGTTGAATTACCAGTAATAATTAAATGTTTTTTAATTTCCATAAAAATAACCTCCAAATCTTTTAAAAATATTTTTTCCTTAAATATTAAAAAATATACAAAATTGGTAGAAAAAATAAAAATTAAATTATATAATTAAGAAAATAAAAAGTAAAATTGAAAAATGGAACCTAAAAAATAGGATAGGCAGATATATAAAAGCAAAACAAACGATATCATAAAAAGTGAAAGGGAAGGGAGAAAGATTGATAAATGGATATTGTAAGAGAAATTGCATTAAAAACACTATATAAAATAGATAAAGAAGATGCGTATTCTAATATTGCTGTAGAGAAAACGATTAAAGAAAATAGAAATAAAATTGACGAAAGAGATATAGGGTTTATATCAGAAATTGTTTATGGTGTAACAACTTGGAAATTAACATTAGATGAGATTATAAAAAAATATTCCAATATTCGACTTAAAAAAATTTCTCCATGGATTTTAAATATATTGAGAATGGGAATCTATCAGATTGTATTTCTAGATAAAGTACCAAAATCAGCAGCTGTAAATGAAAGTGTAAATTTAGCAAAAAGATATGGACATAGAGGTAGTTCCAACTTTGTGAATGCAATATTAAGAAAGGTCGATAAAAAAGATTATGATGAATTGTTTGAAATAAAAGATGATATAGAAAGGATATCTAAAACAACTTCAATGCCTGTATGGATTATTACAGAATTGTTAAAAGAAAACGATATACAAAAGGTAGAAGATATTTGCAAAGCGTCTAATATAAGACCTAAAATGACAATAAGAATCAATACATTAAAAACCAATCGAGAAGAAATAAAAAAATTATTAAAAGAAAGAAAAATAGAATTTGAAGAAGGAACATTAGAAGATTTCTTAATATTAGATAAGGTGAAAAATATTGAAAATTTGGATTTATTTAAAAATGGCTATTTTACAATTCAAGATGAAGGGGCTGGTTTAGTTCCATTGATTTTAGATCCAAAGCCAAATCAAGTTGTGTTAGATGCTTGTAGTAGTCCAGGAGGAAAAACAACTTATATGGCAGAACTGATGAAAAATAAAGGGAAAATTGTTGCATGGGATATTCATAAGCATAGAGTCGCATTAATTAATGAAAATGCAAAAAGATTAGGAATCGATATTGTAGAAACAAAATGTCAAGATGCGACGATTTATAAAGAAGAATATAAAGAAAAATTTGACAAAATTCTTTTAGATGTTCCTTGTTCAGGAATGGGTGTTTTGAAAAGAAAACCAGATATAAAATGGAAAAGAAAACCAGAAGACATTGAGGAAATTACAAAAATTCAAACAAAGATACTAGAAACTTGTTCGAAATATTTAAAAGAAAAAGGAGAAATGGTATATGCAACATGTAGTATTTTTTGTGAAGAAAATGAAAAAATTGTCGAAAAATTTTTACAAAACAACAAACAATTTGATTATGTTGTAATAAGAAAAAACAAAGATGAAAATAATATAAAAGATTTAAAATATATACAGCTATATCAAGCAAAGGAAAATGACGGATTTTTTATATGTAAATTCCAAAAAAAGTAAATATTACAATTGGATTACACTTAGATTACAATTACATTAAAAATATTGATTTTTAGAAGAGGAATGGTAAAATAAATTAGAATTCATTAACAGGATTGTTAAAACATAGAAACTTAGAAATTTATTCAAGTATCAAATTCTATTAAGCGTAAAAAATATTATTATATAGAAAAAAAGAAAAAGGAGCAAGACATGGCTAACTGTTTAGGGTTATATGTGGAAAGCAATATAATTAAATATGCAAAAGTTTCAAAGGATCATGAAAGAATAAAAGTTGATTCTTTTGGTATTAAATTTTATGATAATTTGGAAAAAGCAATTAATCAAATCATAGAAGAGACATATAGTTATAAAATACCAATTAGTATCAATTTATCAGAAGAAATATACAATTATTTTGATATGTTTTCTTTATTAAGTAACAAAGATTTGACAAGAGCAATCAAAACGGAATTCGAAATGTATTGTAGTGATCAAGGATATAATCCTAATGTTTTTGAAACAAGATATGTTGTTTCAAAAAATCCTGAGGATAAAGAAAAGTTAAAAGTAATTCATATTGCTGCTAACAAAATAGAATTAACTAAAAAAATGCAAGTTTTAGAAAAGAATAAATTATCAAATATAGTACCAGTTTCTATGTCTATAACAAACTTGATAGAAACAAAACCTAAAGAAAATTGTTTAATTGTAAATATAGAAGACAATACAACCGTAACAACAATTATTGATGAAAATGTATTTAATGTAAATGTATTTGAGGATGGAAGCCAAGAATTTTTAAGAAAAATCAACTTAAAAGAAAACTCTTTGGCAAAATCATATGAGATATGTAAAAATACAACAATTTATACATCAGAAGGAAAAGATCTTCAAGAATCTGAAATAGGTTATCTTGAAGATATTATGCCAACATTATATAACATTGTTGGAAATGTAAAAAAAATAATAAATGAAAGTGTAGACAAAATAAGTAAAGTATATTTAACAGGAACAGCAACATTGATTAATAATTTGGATTTATATTTTCAAGAATATTTAAGTGGAGTAGATTGTGAAATTTTAAAGCCATATTTTATTAATCCGACAAAAGATATTAGCATACAAGATTATGTTGAGGTTAACTCAGCAATTTCATTAGCATTATCAGGATTAGGACAAGGTATACAAGGAATCAATTTTAAAAAGCAAACTTTTAGTGACAAAATTCCTGATTGGCTAAAAATAGAAATTACACCAGGAAAAATCAAACAAAGTAAATTAGCAACTTCAGGATGGTTTACAAATGATTTGGGAGAAAAGTTAGATAAAACAGAAATAAATTTGTTAAGAGTTGCAGTGGGATTATTAATACTATTTGTCATCTATAGTGGATTTTCAGTATTATTAAAAAATCAAATGGAAAAAAAGGAGCAACAAGCACAAGACTCTATCAAGGACACAAATGCACAAATCCAATTAGCAGACAATGATAAAACAAAAATAGATTCCAGAACAAATGATTATACAGAAATGATTCAAAATTTACAAGATTTGAATGATAGAATTACAGATGCAAGTAAAACGAGAGATGCAATACCAAATTTATTAGATTCTATAATGTTTATCATACCTGAAAATGTACAAATCACCTCAATAGAAAATACCACAGGAACACATATTGTAATTGAAGCACAATCTAACAAATATGAACAATTAGGTATGTTTAAAGCAAAATTAGACACAGGAATGTATTTAACAAATGTCATTTCTACTTCAGGACAACAGGAGAACAATGTTATTAAAGTTAAAATAGAGGGAGATTTACCATGAAAAAATTATTAATTTTAATATTAATAGCACTTGTGTTAGTATTAACTGTTTTTACAATTATAAATGGAATTCACATTGGTAATTTTAGTGTTTTGGGAATAAAAGAAATTCAAAATGCGAATGCGACATTAGAAAAAGATGTTACAGAAGCTACAAAATTAGCTAGTTTTACATTTCCAAATAAAGTTAGTGAATTAAATGCAAGTATGAAAAAATTAGAAGAACAAAAAACAGCTTATGAGGACATGGTGGCAGTAAGTAACACTGGAGATGTTCAAACAGCAAGTCAATTATCAAATTATAATTTAGATTTCTTATGGACAGAAATTGGTACACATGCAACTAGCGTAGGTGTTAATATTAATATGGCATTAACACAACGGTACAGGGGGACAAAACGTATATAACATTAATTTCACAGCTGTTGGTAGTTATGTGGGAATATCTGAATTCATAAGAGATATAGAAGATGATTCTGATTTAGCATTTAAAATAGAGGAGTTCTCAATGAGAACAGGTGCATCTACATCAGAATTACAAGCAACATTTGTATGTAAAAATATACCAATAGAAGGAATATCTTCATTAGATACAAGTGCAAATAGTGCAAGTAATATAAATCAAAATACAACAAATAATACAAATAGTAATACAACAAATAGTACAAGTACAAATACAACAAACACGACAAATTCAACAAATTCGTAAAGGAGTGTATTATGGCTAAAAAAGTTATAAAAGAAATCATTATTATCTTATTATTATGTTTGGCAATTATCTTAGTATTAGGTGTATTGCTATATGAATATGTGCCAAGTAATAAAATGATACCAGAAAAGGTATCTTATACAACTCCAGAAAATATAAAAGAAGAATTAAGCAAAAGTGATGGAGTAGATGATGAACAAGTCATATTAACATATAGTATAGATGCTACAGATTTAAATAACTATGAAAGAATCAATACGTATGTACCAGGAAAACCAAATCCATTTTCATCATATGATACTTCTTCAAATGCGGGAGAAGATACAAATCAAAATAGTAGTTCAACAGGAAATGGAAATGCTTCAAGCAATTCTACTGGTTCAAACAATACAAATGGTGCAAATAGTTCAAATGGTTCAAGTAGCTCAAATAATTCAAATAATACAACAGGTTCAAGTTCAAACTATTTTCCTGATACAGGAACAAAATAAAATTTGTTATTAGCGTTATGTTTTTTTAAACATAAATTATATATATAAATTTATTTCAAAAGAAAAGGAGGAAAAACGAAAATGAAAAACCAAAGAGGTATTACATTAATCGCTTTAGTAATCACAATTATCGTTTTATTAATTTTAGCAGGAGTGTCAATTGCAATGCTTACAGGAGATAATGGTATATTATCAAATGCAACAAGAGCTGTAGCTGAAAACAACATAGCAGAAGATAAAGAAACAGCAGCTTTAGATTTAAATGCAGCTTACACAGACTATATGGCAGCAAAATATGTTGATAATGAAGAGGGAGTTACTACATTTTTAGAATTCTTAAAAACAAATTCAACAAAGTATATGAAAGATACAGCACATTATACATTTGAGTCTTCTACTGGAAAGATTACTACAAAAAGCACAAACAACAATGGAAAAACAGAAGAAACAACAGTTAACGCAGATGGTGGAATAAATGGTTGGACAGAAACAGGCGCAGGTGTTGGTGGATAAAACAAGATATATTTGTGAAGAATTATAAAAGCAAAAGCCATACGCACACTACAGTGTGTATGGCTTAAATTATAAAAGGAGAAGAAATGGATATACTACTATATATAATCATATTCATAATGGGAACAGTATTTGGTAGTTTTTTTACATTAGCCATATACAGAATACCTAGAAGACAAGATATAACCCATACACATTCATATTGCCCTAATTGTAATCATAAATTAGGCTTTTTAGACTTAATACCTGTATTTAGTTATATTTTTTTATTAGGTAAATGTAGATATTGCAAAGAAAAAATTAGACCAAGATATCTAATTATTGAATTATTATCAGGTACTACATTTTTATTAGTAGCATATTTGATGAATATACGTATAGAGAATTTAAGAGTAACAGTATTAGCAGAGGGTGCATTTATGGCACTTTATTTGTGTTTCGTATTTATTATGGCGGGAATTGATTTAGAAAACAGAAAAATAGAAAAATCAATATCTATGTATGGTGTTTTACTATCTCTAGCATATATAGTATATCTATGTATAGTAGAAAATGATAGTATATATAGATATATTATATATTTAATATTTTATATATTGATTTTAATATTAGATACTGTAACCCTAAAGCGATATGCCAAAAATAGTTATGTTCATGGTGTCGTTTTAACAGTCATTACAATGGTAATATTCACTGGTGAATATGTAACAATCAATACAATTATTATGACAGCACTTGCTGTTGCCATTAATCTTTTATTACATAAAGCACAAAATATAAGAAGAAAAGTTAGAATAGAGGAAGAAAATTATAACAAAGACATAGATTATGGCTTTTATTTAGGTATATCCAATATTGTAAATTTGCTATCGGTATTGGCTTGGTATAAATTTTTTGTTTAGTAAAAACGAAAGAAAGGAATATCTATGAATATAAAAAGTGAAAAAGGAATAACCAATATTGATATTACAGTTTCCATAATCATCATAACGCTATTTATAGCTATCATTGCAACACTTATGTACAATATTAATGTAAATGCAAAGTCGATAGAAAGAAAAACAGCGGCTACAAATTATGCAATTAATGAAATCGAAAAGATAAAAGGGGCAGATTTTGAAACAATAGATACATTAGCGGGAGAGGAAGATATCGAAAATACAGGTTATCATAAAAAAACAACAATAACAGATTATGCAGATTTAGAGGAAAATAAAAATAATCAAACCATTGTATCAGGACTAGTAAAAAAAGTTATAGTAGAAATATCATATAAAGATGGAAACCATATTGAAACAGTTGATTTATCAACTGTAATTACAAACAATAATTAAGGAGATAAAATATGCGATCTGACAAAGGTGTTACATTAATATCTGTGATTATATATGTCATTGCTATGTTGGTTATGATATCGATAATCACTGTATTAACATCATATTTTTATAAAAATATAGATATGAACTCTATAAAAGAGGATTTAAATCAACAATATACAAAATTTAATTCTTACTTTATAGAGGAAGTCAATAGAAAAGGAAATAAAATAATTGAGATTGGTGAAACGGATAATGGCAGTGGAAATGGAAACCAAAAGTATATCATTTTTTCTAGTGGAAACCAATACACATACATACCAGAAAATAAAGGTATATATATAAATACAGTTAAGATTGCAGAAAATATAACAGATTGTACTTTTGAAAAAAAAGAAGAAAATGGTAAAACGATAATATCCGTAACAATAAAAGGAGACAATTTCGAAAGAACAACGACGTATACGTTAGTAAAATAAAAACGATGAAAGAGGGGTTTTAAATATGGAGTTAAAAAGAAGACAACCAATTGGCGTTGAATTAGTAAAAAGAGGAATTGTTGGCGAAGAAGATATTGAAAGAGCATTAGAATATCAAAGAAATCATCCCAATGTAAAAATTGGTGATTGCTTATATGCATTAGGAATATGTGATCCATATACATTAATTACTGCAATAGGGGAAATTTTGGGCGAAAAAGGGATATTATTAAATAAAAATTTAATTAAAATAAAAATATCAGATTATATTTCCTTAGATATTGCTAAAAAGAACAAAGCCATTCCATTTGAAATAGAAAGTGGAAAAATAAAAGTATGTTTTGCCAATACCGTTAATCGAAAAAGTATAGAGACAATGCGATTATTGTTTTTAAATAAAGGTTTAATTATGGAAACCTATATCACTTTTGAAAAGGATATTGATCAGATATTAAAATCTTTAGAAGGAAAAGCCAATACAGATATTACCGAATCAGGTGATAACATTATAAATTTAGTAGATAGCATTATAAAAACAGGTATAGAAAAAAGAGCAAGTGATATCCATATAGAACCAATGGCAACCAATGTTAGAGTAAGATATAGAATTGATGGGGAACTATTTACAGCAGCAAACCTAGATAAAGAAAAGCAACATCAAATTATTGGAAGATTAAAAGCAATATCGAATATGCATCAGGAAAAACAAGAATCACAAGATGGTAGAATATTACTTTATGAAGATTATAATATTCGTGTTTCTTCACAACCAAATGTCAATGGAGAAAAATTTGTTTTAAGATTATTAAAGAAAAATGCAAACATAAAAAATATATTTGACTTAGGATATTATGGGGAAGAAGAAGCATTTAAGAAAAGTATCAATAAAAGAAACAGTATTACAATTATTGCAGCGCCAACAGGAGAAGGAAAAACCACCTCTTTATATAGTATTATAAATTATTTAAATAAACCAGAGATTAATATAACCACGATAGAAGACCCTGTTGAAATTAGAATTCCAGGATTAAACCAAATAGAAATTGACAATAGGACAACCTTTGCGGGAGCATTAAGAACGGTATTAAGACAAGATCCAGATATTATTTTGGTCGGAGAAATAAGAGATAAAGAAACTGCGGAGATTGCCGTACAAGCTGGACAAACAGGACATTATGTATTATCAACGATTCATACAATTGATAGTATAGAAGTCATCAATCGTTTAAGGAAAATAGGTGTTTCAGATTATGATATAGCAAGTACATTAGCAACAACAATCTCACAAAGACTGGTAAGAAGAATATGTCCAAAATGTAAACGAGAAAGAGCGTTTACAAAAGAAGAAAAAGATACAATCAATAACATATTAGAAAAATATGGGGAACAAGTAGATTTAAAAGACATAAAAACCTATGATTCACTTGGATGTGATTATTGCAATGGTACAGGCTTTTATGATAGGATTGGAATTTTTGAAGTTTTAAATATTACAGACGAATTGAAAGAATTGATTGTTTCTGGGGCGTCTAGTATGGAAATTAGAAAAAAAGCATTAGAGGAAAGTTATAGACCACTTATTGTTGATGGAATCAGAAAAGTATTAAAAGGAGAAACCACTTTAGAAGAGTTAAACAAAAAATTATTATTCTTCTAGTTTTGAAAATTGCTAAGGAGGAAAAAATATGAATATGGAAAAAATTCTTGATATTGCAATGGAAAAAGATGCATCAGATGTTCACATGATATGTGGAAACAAGCCAATGCTTAGAATTGCAAGAGATTTAGTTGAAATAGAAGAAATGAATGTACTTACAGAAGAAGATATGCTTGAAGCATATGATTACTTAGTAAAAGGAAATGTAGATAAAGATGATGTATATAATACAACTAAAAAATTGGATTTATCATATGAATATAAAGATATACGTTTAAGAGTAAATATTTCATCTTCAGATGAAACCCCTACATGTACACTAAGACTTATTAAAAATGAATTGCCACCATATGAATCATTGGGAATTCCAGATGTTGTTAGGAGAATGACATATCAACCGCAAGGATTAATATTGGTTACAGGAAAAACAAACTCTGGTAAAAGTACAACATTAAATTCTATGATAGATTATATAAATGAAAATCAAAATAAAAAGATATTAACATTAGAGAATCCGATAGAATATAAACATCATTCAAAAAAATCATTAATTGTACAAAAAGAAGTAGGAAGAGGAAGAGATGTATTAACATTTAGTGATGGTGTAAAAAACTCTTTAAGAGAGGATTGTGATATCTTAGTAATAGGAGAAATTAGAGATAGAACAACAATGGAGGCAGCTATTGAAATGGCTGAATCAGGACATCTTGTAATTGGAACTTTGCATACAAAATCTTGTGCAGAAACAATTGATAGAATGATAAATTTCTATGAAGTGAGAGATCAATCAAGTATAAAATATTTGTTATCTGCTTTATTAAAATTAGTTGTTTCACAAAGATTATTAAAAGGAACAGATGGAAAACTAGTTTTAGTTCCAGAAGTTATGGTAGTAGATAATATAGTAGCGGGAATTATTAGAAAAGATAAATTAAGTGTATCTGAAATAGAAGATGCGATACAAAGTAATTTAGAAAAAGGAAGTATCGGATTAATTAATTCCTTAGCTGAATTATTTGTAGAAGATAAAATTACTTTAGAGCAAGCAAAATCACAAATAGAAGAGAAAAATCAAGAAATCTTAAATAGAACCATAATGCAATTAAAAATAAAAAAAGCGGCCAATAGTAATCAATAGAAATAGAAGGAGGTAAAAAATGCCAACCTATGTATATAGAGCAATGACAAAATCTGGATTGATTGTTAAAAATAGAATAGAAGCGCCAAGTAGACAAAATTTGCTAAAAATGTTAAAAGGCAATGAACTATTACCAATAGATGTTCAACAAATTCGTTATATTGGAAAACAACAAAAAAAGACCAAAAAGAATATCGAGAATATAGATGAAATCATGAAGCATGTAAATACAACCAATATAGGAAAAAGTAAGCCGAAACAATTAACTACTAAAGAAAAAATCAATTTATATTTTGCAAAATCAGAAAAAATCACCTATAGAGATATTATGATATTTACACAAAATTTCTATTTATTAAAAAAGGCGAATTTTAATAATATACATGCGCTAGATACCATTATTCAGAGTACAGAAAATATGTCATTTAGAGGAATCTTAGAAGACATATTAGCAGGTGTTGAAGCTGGAGAAAATATGTATACAACAATGGAATATTATTCTAATGTATTTCCATATATTTATATCAATATGATAAAAGTAGGAGAATTATCAGGTTCGCTTACGAATTCATTACAACAAGCTGTCAAATATTTAGATGAATCAGACGCATTAAATAGAAAATTAAGATCCATTTTAATACCAAATATTGTACAATTTGTATTACTTTTAGTGTTACTTTTTGTAGGAACATTGGTTGCAATACCTACAATTCAAGGAATATTTGATGAATTGGGAACAGAAGAAACACTACCAGCAATAACTTTATGGTTTGCAGATGTGTTAAATGGTCTGATTGCGCATTGGTATATACCAGTGATTATACTGGTGGGCGTTATAGCTGCTATACTATTCTACATTAATACACCAAGAGGAAAATACAATTTTCACTATTTCAAATATAAAATGCCAATATTTGGAGAATTAATATTTGCACTTGATTTTTCAAGATTTTTAAAAGCCATGTTATTAAACTTAAGAAATGGAATGAGAATACAAGATTCAATAGAAGTCAGTAAAAATGTAGTAAAAAATTATGTAATGTTATCCATGATAGAAACATCTATCAATAATATCTTAACAGGTAGTTCTTGGATAGAACCATTTGAAGAATCAGGATTAGCAAAACCAATGATAACGGAAATGTTAAAAATAGGTATGCAAACTGACTTAGCAGAAATGATGGAAAAATTAGTAGAATATATGCAAATTGATATAGATAATATCATGGAAAAAATCATGAAAGTATTACCACAAGTGGTTTATGCAATTGTTGGTGTTGTACTAATATTTGTAGTAGTAGTGGTATTAGTACCATGTATTCAAGTATATATGGGAAATTTCTTATTCTCTGCATATGGCGTTTAGGGACGTGCCAAATTGGACAATTTTTGTCCAAAAGGGACAGACCTTTAGAATTACATTTTATAGAATTATATCAATTTGAATAAAAACAGAGTATATGGACAAATGATGAACATACTCTGTTTTTATCTTTTTTCAAATATTTATCATGATGATTTGTATCAGCTAATTTCTAAATTAACTGAAAAAATTATGAGAATTTAATGCTTTTTTTTAAACCTTATGATATAATCAAAAAAGATGAAATATCCTAGATAATTTAAGAAAGTGGTGAAACCAAAATGAAAATAGGAATCGATTTGGGTGGAAGTCATATTGCAATTGGGATTGTTGATCATAAAGGAAAAATATTAGAAAAAACAGAGAAAAGAATAACAACTGCTGAAAAAAATAATATAAAAAGCGTTATAGAAGAATATATAATTGAAAAAGTACAAGGATTTATAAATCAATATAAAATTTCTGAAATAGGAATGGCAATTCCAGGAACAGTTAAAGAAGGCGTTGTACTAAAATCAGTAAACTTAGGGTTGAGAAATTATGAAATTGTAAAAAAATTGCAAGAAAAAATAAAGTTACCAATAAAAATCCGAAATGATGCTAAATGTGCAGCAATTGCTGAAAATGTTTATGGAAGTTTAAAAACTTATGACAGAAGTATATTTTTAACACTAGGAACAGGCATAGGAGGTGCTGTTATCATAAACAATCAATTATTAAATACAGGAGATTTACCAGGCTGTGAATTTGGACATCTCGTCATAGAAAAAAATGGAAGAGTATGCAAATGCGGAAAAAAAGGATGTTGGGAGAAATATGCATCCATGAAAGCTTTTAAGGATAATTTAAGAGAAATATTAAATGTAGATGAAAAAACAAGTGGAAAAGAATTATTAGATATAGTAAGAAAAAATGATAAAAATAATCCAAATTATATGCAAATAAATAAACTTATTGAGCAATATATAGAATATTTAAGTATCGGAATATCTAATTTAGTAAATATTTTTGAACCTGAGGCGATAGGCATAGGTGGAAGCTTTGTGTTTTATGAAGAAATATTTTTAGAAAAATTAAAGAAAAGAATAGTAGAAGAGAATTTATTATTTAATAAACGAGAAAAAATCGTTATACAAACAGCGATATTAAATAATGATGGCGGTATCATAGGTGCAACTTTATAAAAATAGAAAGGAGAAAGTTCTATGAAAGAAGAGAAAAAAGCGACAAGACAAAGTTATGGAGAGGTTTTGGAAAAGTTAGGAGAGGAAAATAAAAAGATTGTTGTGTTAGATGCAGATTTATCAGCAGCAACCAAAACAAGTATATTTGCCAAAAAATTTCCAGATAGATTTTTTGATATGGGAATTGCAGAGGCCAATATGATGGGGGTAGCAGCAGGAATGGCATCTTGTGGAAAAATCCCTTATGTAAGTACTTTTGCAGCATTTGCAGCAGGACGTGCGTATGATCAAATACGTTCTAGTATTTGTTACCCTAAGTTAAATGTAAAAATTTGTGCAACGCATTGTGGCATTACAGTAGGAGAAGATGGTGCAACACATCAAATGTTAGAAGATATGGCCTTAATGAGAGCCTTACCGAATATGACAGTTATATGCCCATCTGATGATGTAGAAACAAAATATTTAGTAGAAGAAATTGCAAAGATAGAAGGACCGGTATATGTAAGACTTGCAAGACTTGCAACACCAGGTATTTATGATGAAAATCAAACATTTGAAATCGGAAAAGCAATTCAAATAGGAGAAGGAACGGATGCAACTGTTTTTGCAACAGGTGTGGTAGTTGCAGAAGCATTGAAGGCAAAAGAAGAATTGGAAAAAGAAGGTATCCATATAAGAGTTATAGATATGCATACCATTAAACCAATTGATAAAGATATAGTGATAAAATCAGCAAAAGAAACGAAAAAATTAATTTCTATAGAAGACCATAGTATTATTGGTGGATTAGGAAGTGCCATTAGTGAAGTATTGACAGAAGAATATCCTTGTAAATTAGTTAGAATGGGAATCAAAGATACTTTCGGAAAATCTGGAAATGCTGTAGAATTAATGAAATATTTTGGATTGACAAGTGAAAGTATTATACAAAGTGTGAAGCAATAAACCGTATAGAAATGTGGAGGCTTAAAAATGCAAAAAGCATAAAACATAAACACATAAAACCAAGAATGATAAAATGTGAATTTTATGTGAATTTTTTGAAATGAAGAAAAACGAAGAAAAACAATAGAAAATGTAAAAAAACCAATATTTTCTATTGTTTTTTCATGTAAAAACTATTGCAAATTTTCTTCTTTATTGTTATGATTAGGTAGAATAAAATATATAATAGAATATTATGCAAAAAAATATATAAAAAACATATAAGGAGAACAAGAATGATTGAATTTAGAAATGTTACAAAGACATATGATACAGGCACAAAGGCGGTAAAAAATGCAAATTTTAGAATTGAGAAAGGCGAATTTGCTTTTTTAGTTGGATCTTCTGGAAGTGGAAAATCAACATTAATTAAATTAATCTTAAAAGAAGAAGAACCAACATCAGGAAACATTATTATTAATGGAAAAGATACTACATTTTTAAAACCAAGTAGAGTTCCATATTTAAGAAGAAGTATGGGCGTTGTATTTCAAGATTTCAGGCTTTTACCAGACAAAACCGTATATGACAATGTTGCTTATGCAATGTACATTGTAAGAGCAACACCAAGACATATTAGAAGACAAGTTCCAATGGTCCTTTCATTAGTTGGATTAAGTGGAAAAGCAAAAATGTATCCAAATGAATTATCAGGAGGAGAACAACAAAGGGTTGCACTTGCAAGAGCATTGGTAAATAATCCATCTATGCTAATTGCAGATGAGCCAACAGGAAACTTAGATCCAGATACAGCATGGGACATCATGACATTATTAAATGATATTAACATGAGAGGTACAACAGTTGTTGTGGCAACACATGCGAAGGATATTGTTGACAAGATGAAAAAAAGAGTTATTCATATTAGAAAAGGTGAAATCATAAAAGACGATAAAAAAGGTGGGTATGAACTGTGAAATATAATAGATTAGGTTATTTAATTGGAGAAGGATTTACGAATGTATTTAAAAATAAAAAATCTACTGGAGCATCACTAATGATTATGTGCGCGACAATGATTATATTCGGTGTCTTTCTAATATTAGGAGAAAATATTAATCATTTTGTACAACAGGTAGAATCAGCACAAGGAATACAAGTATTTGCTACAGATGAAGCAACAGACGAACAAATACAACAGTTAGGAGAAGAAATCAAAAAAATCGATGGTGTTAATACCATTGAATATAAGTCTAAAGAAGCAGCATTAGACCAAATGAAAGAAAAATTTGAAGATAATCAAGACTTACTAGAGGGATATGAAGGAGACAATAATATTTTTACAGCTTCTTATGTCGTAACATTAACAGACTTAAATTTAAGTGGACAAGTGCAAGATACAATATCAAAATTAGATAATGTAAAAAAGATTACAAGTTCAGATGAAACGGTATCAACATTAATTGATTTGGCAAATGGAATCAAAATTGTTACAGGTGTTATTTTAATTTTATTAATTGTTATATCTATATTTATTATCGCCAATACAATAAAATTAACTGTACATGCAAGAAGAAAAGAAATATCAATTATGAAATATGTTGGTGCAACAAATGGATTTATTAGATGGCCTTTTATCGTAGAAGGTATGATTATAGGAATTATTGCAAGTGCCATTTCTATTTTAATTGTAGCTGTTGCATATAACTTTATTGCTGAGCAAATGGTAAATTCTCAATTTATGAAGGTGGTAGGTGTAAGTTTAGTAGGATTTTCAGACATGTTTAGTTCAATCATATTTGTATATATGCTATTAGGTATAGGAATAGGTGCTTTAGGAAGTATTATTTCTATGAGAAAATATTTAAAAGTATAAAGGAGTAGAGCATGCGTAAATGTTTATGTATGGTTTTAGCTTTTATAATCATTTGTACATATATAACCGTTGTATATGCAGAAGATAGTGACAGCAATTTAACAAATTTACAAGATCAACAACAAGATTTACAAAATCAGCTTACAGAATCGAATGAACAGTTAGAAGAGGTACAAAGCCAGCTATCAGAAAATTTACAACAAATAGAAAAACTAGATGAAAAAATACAAGAATCAGAAGATAAGATATCTGAATTAGATGCACAGGTGAAAGAATTACAAGAAGAGATTTCAGACATTCAATCTCAATTAGAAATCGCAGAGAAAAATTATGAAAAACAAAAAAATATAATGGAAAAACGATTGATTGCCATATATGAATCTGGGGACACAAAATATATAGATGTTCTATTAAAATCAAAAGATCTTTCAGAATTCTTATCAAATTACTATTTGATTACAGAAATAACATCTCTAGACAAAGATTTATTAGATGAAGTAGAAACAGAAAAGAAAGAAATAGAAATATCAAAACAAAAATTAGAAAAAAATCAGAAAGCGTTGGCAACGGCATTACAGACGCAGACAAAAACATCAACTGTATTGCAAAACACAAAAACATTAAGAGAAAATTATATATCAAGATTATCAGATGAGGAAAAAGCAAAACAGGCACAAATCGATGAAATTACAGCACAATATGAAGCTGTAAATAACCAAATACTAGAGCTTGCAAAGCAAGGATTAGACACAGAATATATAGGAGGCGTGCTTGCTTGGCCAGTACCAGGATATACCAAAATTACCTCTAATTATGGTATGAGAGTACATCCTATAACAGGACAATACAAATTACATACAGGTGTCGATATTAGTGCACCAATGGGAGCAAACTTTGTAGCTGCAAATGATGGTGTTGTCACAAAAGCAGAATATAATACAGCTTATGGAAATATGGTCATGATAGACCATGGTGGCGGAATTTCTACATTATATGCACATGGTTCAGAAATTTTAGTAACAGTAGGACAAACGGTTAAGAGAAATGAAGCCATCTTGAAGGTTGGCTCAACAGGATATTCAACAGGACCACATGCCCATTTTGAAGTGAGAATCAATGGTGTGGTAACCAATCCGATTGAATATATAACAAATGGCGTTATTCCTGAATCACAAAATCAAAACCAAGATAAAGATACAAATACAAGCACAAACACAGAAAATGAAAATATAACACAATAAATTAGAAAAAAACAGAACGAAAAAAGAGGAGAGAAACGAAATGAAAAAAATAGGTCTCAAAATAATAGGAATCGTAATTATTACAGTTATTTTATTACAATACAATGTAGTAATCGCTGCAACAAAATCAGAATTAAATGCAAGTAATACAGAAACAGATAAAAAAATCGAAGAAGCAAAAGAAGAATTAGAAAATATTAGTTCACAAAAATCAGAAACATTACAACAAGTGGAAGAACTAATTTCAGAAATTTCATCATATCAATCAGAGATTGATGAGTTAGATACGAAAATAGCAGACATGAATGCACAAATTGAGGATGCACAAAATAAAATAAATGAAAAGCAAGAAAATTATGATAAACAACAAGAATTATTAGAGAAGAGACTCGTTGCAACTTACGAAGCAGGAGAAACCTCTTATTTAGATGTATTACTATCTTCAGATAGCTTAACAGATTTAATATCAAATTATTATTTAATATCTGAAATTGCACAAAGTGATATGGAATTAATGGAAAAAATAAAGAAAGAACAAGAAGAGATAGAAACAGCAAAACAAACACTTGAAACAAGTAAGCAAGAATTAGATAGTACGAGATCTCAAAAACAACAAAAATCAACAGAATTACAAAATGCAAAAACGCAAAAAGATGCTTATGTAGCACAATTAAACGAAGATGAAAAAAATACACAAGCAGAATTAGAACAATTTGAACAAGATAAAAGAGACATACAAGCACAATTAGCAGCAATTGCAAAACAAGAACAAGCAGCAAGTGCAGGAAATTCGAATCATTCTAATGTTAGTAATAATCCAAGTTCTAGTGGATATATAAGACCAATTGTAGGATATAGTATTACAACAGGATGGATGGGATATGCAGGACATACAGGAGTGGATTTTAGCGGATCAGGAATATCTGGTAAACCAATATTAGCAGTAAAAGCTGGAACAGTTGTCACTTCAACCGCTTTAAAATATGCAAATGGAAATTATAGAAGTTATGGAGAATATATCGTTATTAACCATCATGACGGCACAATGACATTATATGCACATGGAGCACCAGGATCAAGATTAGTAAGTGCTGGACAAACTGTAAGTCAAGGACAACAAATTATGAGTGTAGGAACTACAGGAAATTCAACAGGATATCATTTACATTTTGAAGTAAGAGTAAATGGAGTACCAGTTAATCCACAACCATATTTACCTTAATAAGTTATGTAAGATTTAAAGGAGGAAACATATGAAAAAAGTCTGTGTAAAGATACTACTGGGAATCATGATTATGATATTAATGCTACAATATAATGTAATGGTATATGCAGCAAATGAAATAACGGATTTAACAAATCAACAAGCAGATAATCAACAGAAAATAGATGAGACAAAAGAGCAAAAAGATCAGGTTTCTCAAGAAAAAAGTGATGTACAAAAACAGGTAGATGAATTAAACAATCAAATAGCAGATTATGAAAGTCAAATTGGAGATTTAAATTATAAAATTAATGATTTAAATACACAAATTGAAGATGCGCAAAACAAAATAAATGAAAAACAAGAAAATTACAATAAACAACAAGCATTATTAGAAAAACGATTAGTTGCAACTTATGAAGCTGGGGAAACTTCCTTTTTAGATGTATTGCTATCTTCAGAGAGTTTAACAGATTTAATATCTAATTACTATTTAATATCTGAAATTGCAGAAGCAGATATGAATTTAATGCAAAAGATAGAAAATGAAAAAAAAGAAATAGAGGATGCAAAGGTAACTTTAGAAACGAGTAAAAAAGACTTAGATAGTTCTAAAGCAGAAAAGGAAAGTAAATCTGTTCAACTTGAAACAGCTAAAAGTGAAAAAAGCAAATATGTATCTCAACTATCACAAGAAGAACAAGATTTGCAAGAAGAGATAGATCAATTAACAAGAGACAATCAACAAATCTTAAATGACATAAGAGTAGCACAAAAAAAATATGAACAACAATTAGCAGAACTAGCCAATAAGAAACCATCTAATGGAAATACATCTTCAAGCGGTTCGGCTGGGAGTTCAGGAAATAGCTCAACTGGGAACACAGGAAATAGCTCAAGTGGAAGTTCAGGAAGCAGTTCAAGCGGAAATACAGGTGGAAGTTCCAATAGTGGTACATCAAATGCAGGAGGATTTATCAGACCTGTCAATGGAGGAACGGTTACCTGTAATGGATATTATTCAAGCGGTAAATTTCATGGTGCAATTGATTATGGTGTAAGTATTGGAACACCAATATACGCAGCAGCAGATGGTGTGGTCTTAACAACAAATAGTTTAACAACTAGTTATGGAACATATGTCGTAATTCAACATGTAAATGGTTTACAAACGTGGTATGCCCATGGAACACCAGGATCAATTTGTGTATCACAAGGGCAAATTGTATCACAAGGACAAATGATTATGAAAAGTGGGAATTCAGGAAATTCACAAGGACCACATTTACATTTTGAGGTAAGAAAAGCACCATATACATATAGCTACAGCGCAACAAAGTATGGAGATGATTGTAGAGTAAATCCAAATTTATATTTTTAATGTTGGATTTTCCTATATAAAAAAGAGGGATTGAGGAATGTTCCTTTAATCTCTTTTTTTGGAATTGGATATTGAATTGTGAAATATAATTAGTATATAATCAATATAGCGAAAGGGAGGAAACAAATGGAAGAGAAAAAAAGATATAAAGTGTATAAAATTATTATGCTGATAATTTTAGTAGCATTTATCACCTTTATATTAACTTCAATCGGTTTTTATCAATATTTTGTAAAAGGAGATAGTTTAAATAAATATTTAACAATGATGACATCTGATGATAGTCAAGATATTTCACAAACATTAGATACCTACAAAGCATTAATTGATAAATATTATTTAGGCGAAGTAGATAATGAAAGCTTAAAAGAAGGGGCAATAAAAGGCTATATCGAAGGATTAGATGATCCCTATACAGAATATATTTCCAAAGAGGATATGAAGGATTATTTAGAAGATACGATGGGAAACTTTGTTGGTATTGGAATATATATGGTTCAAGATACAGAATCCAATAGAATTATGATATTATCACCAATAAAAAATAGTCCAGCTGAAAAAGCAGGTATTAAGCCAGGAGATTTAATTATATCTGTAAATGGAGAAGAATGCACAGCAGAAGACATGACGTCAATTTCAACAAAAATTAAAGGAGAACAAGGAAGTACTGTAAAATTACAAATATTAAGAGGAAATGAAACACTTGATTTTGAAATAACAAGAGAAAATGTTGTTGTAAATCCTGTAGAAGGAGAAATTTTAGAAAATCATATAGGTTATATAGAATTTTCATCATTCGACGAAAATACAGCAGAAGAATTTAGAACAAAATATGAAGAGTTGCAATCACAAGGAATCACCTCATTAATTATAGATTTAAGAAATAATGGTGGCGGAATTGTTGATGAAGCTTTAAAAATAGCAGATTATATTGCAGATAAAGATTCTGTGTTGCTTTACGAGGTGGATAAAGATAATAAAGAAACAGTAGAAAAATCAGAAAATGATCCAATTATCAATATGCCAATAATAGTATTAACGAATGAAAATACAGCGAGTTCATCAGAAATATTAGCAGGCGCATTAAAAGATTTAGGAAAAGCCAAAATAGTAGGAACAAAAACTTATGGAAAAGGTGTTATACAACAAATATTAACACTTCCAGATGGTAGTGGACTAAAAATAACAACGGAAAAATATTTAACACCAAACAGAACAGAAATTAACAAAGTTGGTATCGAGCCAGATGAAACAGTAGAATTACCAGAAGACATTGATAATGTATTTGATATAGATAGAAATCAAGACACACAATTACAAAAAGCAATTGAAATGTTGAAATAGAAAATGAAGGGAAGAATAGTTATGAATTTAGCTAATAAACTAACTATATTCAGGATGATTTTAGTTCCAATAATGGTAATCATACCATTTTTTGGAATAGCAGGAGATTTATGGGGAATACCAATATCGTATTTGATAATTGACCTTATCTTTATATTAGCCTCACTAACAGATAAATTAGATGGATATATAGCAAGAAGTAAAAATCAAGTCACAGCATTTGGAAAATTTTTAGATCCACTAGCAGATAAAATATTAGTATTATCAGCTATGCTTATGTTGGTGGAGATGAACAAGTTACCAGCATGGATTCCAATTATTGTATTAGCAAGAGAATTTTTAGTGTCGGGATATCGACTAGTTGCAGTAGAAAAAGGTGGAGAAGTTATTGCAGCATCTAAATGGGGAAAACTAAAAACAGTCACTCAAATGATAGCAATTATCTTAGCGTTTCTAGATTTACATACATTTGGAGAATGTTTTAGCGGAACGTTACAAGGTGGAGATTTTGTATTAAATACAGTCGTTACATTGATGATGATAATACAAACAATAGCCACTATATTCTCTGGTATAGATTATATGAGAGGAATCAAAAAATATATAAACGATTAAGCTTTGCTATTTTCAAGCTAAAAGGGATATATTTAGGGATATATTTTTAAAATGAATTTTTTCTAACAATAAATATATAAAAAAGAGATCAATTGAAAAATTAAATGCATATAAAAAAGAACTATGAAAAATGAAATTTGTATTGACAAATTTCATTTTCTGCCGTAATATAGTAAAGTACAAAAAATAGTACACAATTCAAGGAGGAATCACTATGGAAGAAAAAGAAGTTATTTTAACACAAGAAGGGTATAATAATTTAGAAAAGGAATTAAACTTTTTAAAAACAGAGAAAAGAGCAGATATAGCTGATAGAATAAAAGTAGCATTAGGATTTGGAGACTTATCTGAAAACTCAGAATATGATGAAGCTAAAAATGCACAAGCAGAAAACGAAATAAAAATTGCTGAGTTAGAAAATAAATTAAGACATGCAAAAATAATAGATGAAAAAGATATTGATACAGAAACTGTTCAAATCGGAAATAAAGTAAAAGTATTAGATGTTGAATTTGATGAAAAAATTGAATATACAATCGTAGGTTCAACAGAAGTAAACTTAGCCGAAAATAAAATATCAAATGAATCACCATTAGGAGAAGCTTTATTAGGAGCTAAGAAAAATCAAACAGTTGAAGTAAATGCACCAGCTGGTGTTATGAAATATAAAATATTATCAATCAAAAAATAATGTCCAATTGGGGACGTTTCTGTTTGGGACATTTTTTCAATTTTAACCTAAAAAATAATATATTAGAAAAATGTATTTCACTCCTCGGCTAACATTACATCATAAAGAAAAATTAAAGGAATCTAATAGGCACCTCTCAAAATCAAGTTTGGAGATTCTCCTATTAGATTCCTTAATTTTTTCTAATATGATTTCATTCACATTCGTCGTTTTATACATTTTTCTAATATATTATTTTTTTTAATTTATTTTCATAAAAATGTCCCAAACAGAAACGTCCCCAATTGGACATTATTTTAAACTAGATTCTAAAGCAAGTTTAATCATATTATCTAGTCCTTTTTCTCTTTCATCAGATGTAGCAACTTGTGTTTTAAACCTTGAATCTACAACCGTCATCAAACAGGTTGCTTTTTTATTTAGAAGTTTTGCATTATAGCATAAAGCAAATGCTTCCATTTCAGCACTTAAAGCATTAAAATCTTTAGGAACTCTTTCCATAAAATGATTAAAATCCTCTTGTGTCATATAGGGATCAAAACAATCGCTACATATGGTATTTCCTTCAACTATTTTTATATGATTTTCATCAGCAGTCTCATTGATTTTTTTATTTAATTCTTCATTGGCATCTACAATATGACAATCTTCATTATGAAAGGTTAAAGCAAAGTTGCTTTCAGTAAAAATAGATTTTGATAAAACAACATCAAATAAGTTTAATTCAGGAACATAAGCTCCACAAGAACCAATCCTAATGATGTTATCTACATCATAAAACTTAAATAATTCATAAGAATAAATTCCCATACTAGGCATTCCCATTCCAGAAGCCATTACGGTTATTTCTTTTCCTTTATATTTACCTGTATAAGCATAAATGTTACGTACCTGGTTAACTAATCTAGCATCTTCTAAAAATTTTTCTGCTATATGTTTAGCACGTAGTGGGTCACCTGGCATAATAACGGTTTTTGCAATATCTCCTAAATTTGCTTCATTATGAGCAGTAGACATAGTATTACCTCCTATCAATATATTAAATAGTATAAAATAAAAATGTAAACATAGTATAACAATAAAATAGGGAAAAAGCAATAAAAAATACCAGTGACAACGTAAAAGTTATCACCGGCATTTTGCAGAATAACAATGCTAATCGTTGGCGTTATCCAACATTTTTTGCAATTGTTCTGCACTGAGCAGTTATAGTATATCAAGAAATAACAAGAATTGCAAAAAACTGAACATCATCAGTAAAGTTGAATTCAATAATTGAATTGACTTTTGAAGATAAACATAATATAATCTTGTAAGAAAAAAGAAAATAACTTTTGAGAAAAATTAAAAAGATGACAATAAAATTGAACTTTTTAGACTATTTAAAAATAAAAAGAAGGGAAGGAAAATATGATTGATTTTAAACAAATAATTGCAAAAGCGATTGCAAAAGTAGTTAATATAGATGAAAAAGAGTTGGAAAGCTATATTGAAATACCAAAAGATGCAAACAATGGAGATTATGCATTTCCATGCTTTCGATTAGCAAAAGAATTAAAAAAAGCACCTCCAATGATTGCAAATGACATTAAGGAGAAAATACAAATAGATGAAAAAATGGTAGAAAAAGTAGAAGTGGTAGGAGGTTACTTAAACTTCTATATTCATCAAGAGCAAATGGTAAAAGAAGTATTACAAGAAATGGCAAAGCAAGAGGAATATGGAAAATCAGAAATTGGACAAGGTAAAAATATTGTAATTGATTATTCAGCACCAAACATTGCAAAACCTTTTCATATAGGACATTTACGCTCAACAGTAATTGGAGGAGCATTATATAATATCTATCAATATTTAGGATATCATACAATCGGTGTTAATCACTTAGGAGATTATGGGACCCAATTTGGTAAATTAATCGAAGGATATAAATTATGGGGAAAAGAATACAACGTAGAAGAGGATCCAATCAATGAATTAACCAAAATCTATATTCGAATTAATCAACTATGCAAAGAAGATGAAAAAGTTTTAGAACAATGTAGAATGAATTTTAAATTACTAGAAGATGGAGATTCTTATTGCACAGAAATATGGAAAAAATTTAGAGATTTAAGTTTAAAAGAATTCCAAAAAGTATATGATTTGCTAGGAAGTCATTTTGATTCATGGAATGGAGAAGCTTTTTATTCAGATAAGATGCCAGAAGTTATTGAAATATTGGAAAAATCAGGAAAATTAGTAGAGTCACAGGGAGCAAAAATCATTGACTTAGAAGATAGAGGAATTAATACACCATGCATTATACAAAAATCAAATGGTTCAACAACATATGCTACTAGAGACTTAGCAGCAATTTTATATAGAGCAAGAACTTACGACTTTGATAAAGCTTTATATGTTGTATCATATGAGCAAACCTTACATTTTAAACAAGTATTTGAAGTAGCCAAATTATTGGGAATCGACGAAAAATACACAAACGGGTTAAAACATGTACCATTTGGAATGGTGGCTTTGCCAACAGGAAAGATGTCAACAAGGGAAGGAAATATTGTTAAATTAGAAGAGTTATTAAATGAAGCCATAGCAAGAGCAAGAAAAATTATAGAAGAAAAGAATCCAGAATTACAAGATAAAGATGATGTAGCAAAAAAAGTAGGTGTAGGAGCAGTTATTTTTAATGATTTATCGAATAGCAGAATAAAAGATGAAATATTCGATTGGGATCAAGTATTAAATTTTCAAGGAGAAACAGGACCATATATTCAATATACATATGTACGTACAAAAAGTGTTTTAGAAAAAGCAGGATATATTCCAACAATAGAAGAAATAGAATTTGATAAATTATTAGACGACGCTTCAAAAAATATAATAAAATTAATATATAACTTTGAAAATATATTAATACAAGTAACAGAAAAAGAAGAACCATCCATATTATCAAGATATTTAATTGAGTTAGCAAAAGCATTTAGTAATTTCTATAATGATAATAAAATACTAGTAGAAGATAAAGATATACAAAATGCTAGAATTTATTTGACATATGCGGTAGGAAATGTGCTAAAAACAGGTGCAAAATTATTAGGAATAGAAATGCCAAATAAAATGTAAACTTAGCAAAAAGTTTAAATGAACAAACAAGAATTACAATAGTAGATTACATAGACAAGGAAAAGAGGAGCATTTAAAAATATATCCTTCTTATAAGGGATAAAAAATGTTCTTCTCTTTTTTTATGCAAAAAACAATACGTATAAAATCAAAATAGTAAGTGTATAAAAAATTTATAAAAAACTTGTAAAAAAAAATATATAATAGTATAATGTAGAAGAAGCTTGTAAATTAAAAGAAATAAAAATAAAAAACATAGAAAATATATAAAAACCGTAGAAAAAATAGGAGGTAAAAATGAGAAAAAATAAAGAAAAATCAGGAAAAAAAGGATTAAAAATATTCGGGATTACAGTATTAATACTTGTAATACTTCTAGTCTTAATCGTTGGGAGTGTTCTTATATTTATCAACAGCAAATTAAGTAAAATGCAACAAGTAGATATTGATGAAGCGGATTTAGGGGTATCTTCGCAAGTAGAAGAAAATTTATCAGGATATAGAAATATTGCTTTATTTGGGATTGATAGTAGAGATAGTGATTTAGGTAAAGGAAATAGAAGCGATTGTATTATTATTGCAAGTATAAATAATACTACAAAAGAAGTTAAATTGATATCTGTATATAGAGATACCTATGTAAATATAGAAGGTCATGGATTAGATAAAATAACACATGCTTATTCTTATGGAGAAGCACCACTTGCTTTAAAAACATTAAATGAAAATTTTGATTTAAATATCACAGAATTTGTAACTGTAAATTTTGATGCAGTAGCAGAAGCAGTCAATGCATTAGGTGGCGTTACCATTAATGTTCAACCAGAAGAAATACAATATATAAATAGTTATATAAATGAAACATCAAAAGTAACTGGTTTATCAACTGAAAAAGTAACTTCAGCTGGAACCCAAACATTAGATGGTGTACAAGCAGTTGCTTATTCTAGAATTCGTTATACAGAAGGTGGAGACTATAAGAGAACTGAAAGAATGAGAACTGTTGTAGAAGCTATGATAGAAAAGTTCAAAACAAAAAATATTAGTGAAATGAATCAAATTATAGATAAAATTTTACCAGAAGTATATACCAATATTACAGCAGGAGATATATTTGGACTATTACCAAGTGTAGCAAGCTTTAAAGTAACAGATAGTATTGGATGGCCTTATGAGACAAAAGGTATTACTTTAGATAGATGGTATGGCGTACCAGTAACCCTAGAAAGTAATGTAAAACAATTACATGAAGAAGCTTTTGAGGAAACAGATTATATACCATCAGATAGAGTAAAACAAGTTAGTAATCAAATTATAGAAAAAACAGGGTATACAAATTAAAATAAGTTAAAGAATAAAAAACAAAAAAATAATATGATTAGAGTCAATACTCTAGTCATATTTTGCGGATTATTGAGTTGAAGAAGAAAGAGAAGAATATGAAAATAAAAAGAATAAATATTTTAAGAATTATATTAATAATATTACTATTATGCATATTTTTTGTTATATTTGGATTTTCTAGTCAAGATGGAGAAGCGTCGGGAGGAATAAGTCAAAGAATTACAAAAACAATATTAGAAAAATCAGATAGATACAATAATTTACCGGAAAAACAACAAAATGAAATATCACATAGAACAGAAAAAATAATAAGAAAGATGGCACATTTTTCAATATATACAGTAGTTGGATTGTTATTGATGGGGCTTTTATGTACATATCACTTGAAAAATAGTTGGAGAGTAATCATGACAATTGTAATAGGAATACTATATGCTGCATCAGATGAATTTCATCAAAGTTTTTCTCCAGGAAGAACTCCAAAAGTAACAGATGTATATATAGATACACTAGGTGTGATACTAGGCATATTATTAGTGTTATTTATAAGAGAGGCGTATTACAAATGTATAACTAAAGAACCACGAAAATGACTCAAAATGTCATACAAAATATATTTACATAATTTTATATGTGTGGTATAATATATATGTGTGGTATAATATATATGTCGAAAAATGGGAAAAAAGTAGATTATAGGGGGAAAATGGAAGATGGATGTTAAAAATGATATATTATCATATGAAAAAGATAATATAGAAAGTTTACCACTTGTTCCTAAACCTATCAACAGAAATAAAGCAGTTATAAGAATAGAAGGCATGATTAAAAGAATTCTAGATATTTTAGGGGGACTTTGTGGTTTGTTAGTATTAATACCATTAACAATTGGTATATGGATTGCAAATAAACTATGCAAAGAAGATGGTCCAATATTTTACACACAGGAGAGAATAGGACAAAATGGAAAGATATTTAAAATGTACAAATATCGTTCTATGGTAGTGGGAGCAGATGAAAAGCTAAAACATTACTTAGAAGAAAATGAAGAAGCTAGAAAAGAATACAAAAAGTATAAAAAACTAAAAAATGACCCAAGGATAACCAAAATAGGAAAATTTATCAGAAAAACAAGTTTAGATGAGTTCCCACAATTTATAAATGTACTAAAAGGTGATATGAGTTTAGTAGGACCACGTCCATACTTACCAAGAGAAAAAGAAGAAATCAATGGATTTTTCAAATACATAACATCTTGTAAACCAGGTATAACAGGTTTATGGCAAACAAGAGGAAGAAGTAATACAACATTTACAGAAAGATTAACAATGGATATGGAGTATTATTATAACCATACTTTAAAATCAGATATTAAATTAATATATAAAACAGTAGAAAATGTAATAAAAAAAGAAGGAGCTATATAATGGCAAAGAAAATAATTGTACATATTGCACAATCAGCAGGTGGCGTTGCGGAATATTTATATATGTTTCTTAAGAATTTTAAAAATGAAGATTTTAAAAATATAATAATTGTTTCACAAGATTATAAAGAACAACTGGATAGATTTAGACCATTTGTCAATAGTATATATGTTATCCCAATGGAAAGAGAGATACAACCTAAAAGTGATATAACAGCGATATTGAAAGTAAGAAAATTATTAAAGCAAATAAAACCAGATATAGTATATTTGCACAGTAGTAAAGCTGGGGCAATTGGTAGAATTGCTCTAGCTTTTAATTTTACAACAAAAATATTATACAATGCACATGGATGGTATTTTAATGCCAAGATAAGCGATAAGAAAAAGAAAACTTTTGCACTGATTGAAAAAATTTTAGCAATAAAAACAGATAAGATAATTAATATATCTAAAAGCGAATATGTGTCGGCTTTAAAATATAAAATAGCATCAGAGAAGAAAATGTGCATTATAGAAAATGGAATTGACTTTACAAAATTTAAAAATAATGATAAATATAGAAAAGAAACTCGAAAAAAGTATCATATTGAAGATAGTGAAATCATTATTGGTGTTGTTGGAAGATTAACAGAACAAAAGGATCCAATCACAATGATAAAAGCATTTGAATTAGTGCACAGAAAAAATAAAAATACAAAATTAATGTATGTTGGTTCAGGAGAGTTAGAAAAAGATGTAAAGCAATATGCTGAAGAGAAAAATATAGTAGATAAAGTAATAATTACAGGTTGGGTAAATAATGTAGAACAATATATTCCTGCATTTGATATTGCAGTTCTTCCTTCAAAGTGGGAGGGGTTTGGTTTAGTACTAATAGAATATATGGCATGTGACAAACCAATTATTGCAACTAATACAGGAGGGATAAGTGATATTATATTAGATAAAAGAAATGGATTTTTAATTAGAGTGGAAGATACGAAAGACTTAAGTGAAAAGATAATTTTATTTATCAAAAACAAACAAATAAAAGAAAAAATGATTCAAACAAATAGGAGATATAGAAAAAAATATATGATAGAGCAGTTAATAGAAAAGCATACTAATTTATTAAATACTCTATAAGTGCATAACAAGTCAATAAAAATTTAATATAAAAAATAGTGGAGAAGTTGATAAAATGATAAAAGTATTGCAAATAGGAATGACTAATAATCTAGGAGGAATAGAAACATTCTTGATGAATTATTATAAAAATATAGATAAAAGAGAAGTACAATTTGATTTTATTAACATATATGATAAATTATATTTTGAAGATGAAATAAAAAATATGAAAGGAAAAGTATATAAATTAAAAAGTTATTATAAAAATCCATTGAAATATACGAAAGAGTTAATAAAAATTATTAAACAAAATAATTATGAAATTATTCATTGCAATATGAATTCGGCAGTATTTTTATATCCACTTATTGCGGCAAAAATAGCTAAAGCTAAAGTTATAATAGCTCATTCCCACAATGCTTCAAATGATAAAGGTTTACTAAAAACATTATTACATAACATAAATAAAAGATTTATTCCTTTTTTTGCTAATACATATTTTGCGTGTTCAAAAGAAGCAGGAGAATGGTTTTTTAGTAATAGAATCTTAAAACAAGAAAGTAAGAAATATTTTATTATAAATAATGGTATTAACATAGATAAATTTAAATATAATGAAGAATTGAGAAAAAAAATACGACAAAAATTTAATATTACAGATAAAACTATGCTAATTGGTCATATAGGAAGATTTTCAAAACAAAAAAATCATGAATTTGCCATCAATCTATTTAAGGAGATTCATGAAGAAAATGAAAATACAAAAATGTGGCTAATAGGCGAAGGTGAAAAAAAGGAAAAAATAGTAGATTTAGTAAATGCAAATCACTTAGAAAGCTATGTTGAGTTTTTAGGAATTAGACAAAATGTAAATGAATTATTACAGGCGATTGACGTTTTTGTATTACCTAGTATTTACGAGGGAATGCCATTAGTAGCTGTTGAAGCACAAGTATCAGGAGCTAAATGTATTTTATCTGATAAAATAACTAAAGAAGCAAAAATAACGGATAAAACAGAATACATAACAATAGATAATGGGATTCAATCATGGAAAGATGCTATTTTGAAATGCGATTATGAAAGAAATAATAAATATCATATAGATTTTGATAGATATGATATAAAATTTAATGTAGTAGAGTTAGTAAAAACATATAAATGTCTAATAGGAAAATAGAAGGAGAGTTTTTAATGGAAAAAGATATTAAGATACAAAAGAAATCTATACCTGCTGTAATTTTTGGATTAAGTATATGGGCGATTCTTTTTATGAAAGAAGGAACTTTTTCTATACAAAGTATTATTATATTTCTTTTAGCATTAGTATATTTTTATATTGTATCTAAAAAGAATATATTTAAAATTACAAATGATGTAAAAATTTTTATTTTATTTATAGTAATAGTTGTTTTATCTACAGCAATAAACTCGTTCAGACATATAGAAGTACTATCGGTAGATAATATTACTGGAATAGTCTACTTTATAGCAATATTTTTTTGGTATTTCTTAACGACTAATCATGTATATAACAATAAAGATATAAAGTTTATTATAAATAATTATTGCTATGTATCTACAATATGTTCGATACTTGTTTTGGCACAAAGCTTAAGTGGAATTCATGGAAAAATTGCTATGGTTAATTTCGTAGGTACGGTTACAGATGAAAATTTCGTATCAGCAATAATTTCTATGGCACCAATTTATTTATTTACAAATATATTATATAGTGATAAAAAATTAAAGATGAATTATATAATAAATATATTTATGCTTATCATAAATATATTAGGTGTTTGTGTGATTGGTTCAAGAGCTGGAATGATAGGAATGATAATAAGTTTAGTTGCAGCATTTATTATTTATTTCATGAGAGGGTTTGGATTAAAAAAATTATTATATTTATTTTTAATAATATTACTTGTAGGATTTATAGCATCATATGCAATAAAAATTATGCCACAATGGATATATATTAGATATTTCGGAACGACTTATATGGATAATAGTAATACTACTAGATTGAAAATCTGGGAAAATGCTCTTGAAGGTATATATGATCAGCCAATTATAGGCTTTGGAATGGGAACATTCCCAAATTTAAGTAAATATACATTTACAGCAGGAAAGAGTACACCAGCACATGAAACATTTCTTGATATTGCAATTTATTCTGGTTTAACAGGTTTATTAATATTTTTAATCTTTTTAGAAAAGATTTTTAGGAAATTTATTTTAGTAAGTAATAGAAGATTATATATTCCAATAGTTTTTAACTTGATTTTCATATCATTAATAGTAGGGGCTGAAAAATCTGTATTTTTTTGGAACAATTTAATAATATTAAAGATATTAGATAAGTATTTAGAACAAAATAATAGTGATTATAAAAAATTAATGAATTAATGTTAAGATAAAGGATTGATTAAAGTGAAACAAAAAATAAAAAATTTTATAGCGAGAAGTAATATTCTGAATATACTTTCAATATTTTTTTATATATTTAGAATCTTTAAAATAAAAAATAACAGAATTGTATGCGTGAATTTTAGTGGAAGAGGATATGGGGATAGTCCCAAATATATAATAGAAGAATTATTAAAAGAAAATAATCATTATGAAATTATATGGGCGGTAAAATCAAAACAAATAGAGAATTTTCCAAAGGGAGTAGAAGTCATAAAAATAAATAGTATAAAATATTTTTACAAGTTGTCTACAGCAAAAGTATGGATTAATAATAGCAGATTTCCTGTATTTGTAAGAAAAAGAAAAAAACAGTATTATATCCAAACATGGCATAGTCCTTTAAGACTAAAGACAATTGAAATGGATGCCTATGAGAATTTAAGTGAATATTATAAAAAAGTAATGATTAATGATTCAAAAAATATAGATTTGATGCTAAGCGGATGTGATTTTAGTTATAATATTTATAAAAATTCATTTATGTATTCAGGAAGAATATTAAAATGCGGAACACCTAGATGTGATATATTTTTTGATACTAATCGTATAGAAAAAATAAGAAAAAAATTTTTGGAAACTTATAACATAGATGCAGCAAAGAGAATAATTTTATATGCACCAACTTTTAGAAAAAATAGTGATTTTGAAAAAAATATCTTAGACTTAGATGACTTTATTGATAACTTAAATAAGAATACAGACAATATATTGTTAGTTAGATTTCATCCAAGCAGTAAAATGAATATAGAAACTACAAACAATAATATTATAGATGTTTCTAAATATCCTGATATTCAGGAACTATTATGTGTTGCAGATATATTAATTACAGATTACTCAAGTTGTAGTTTTGATATGATGATTGCTAAAAAAATATGTATTTTATATATTCCAGATGTAGAAGAATATATAAAAAAAGAAAGAAAGTTATATTTTGACTTTGAAGAACTTCCATTTCCTAAAGTAAAAACAAAGAATGAACTTATTGAAAAAATAAATAATTTAGATAATAAAATCTATTTAAATGAAATAGAAAAATTTGAAAAAAGAATAGGATTATATGAAAATGGACAAGCTGCAAAAGAAGTAGTTAAAAAAATAAAAGAGGTGTTGAAAAATGAAAAAATATAAAATTGGATATACTGCTGGAACTTATGATATGTTTCATATTGGACATCTAAATATTATAAAAAGGGCAAAAGAAAATTGTGATTTTTTAATTGTAGCAGTTAGTACGGATGAATTAGTGCAAGAATATAAAAACAAATTACCAGTTATACCATTTGAGGAAAGAAAAGCAATAGTTGAATCTATTAAATATGTAGATAAAGTAGTACCACAGGAAACAATGAATAAGATGAAAGCTTTTGAAAAATATAAATTCAATGCTATGTTTGTAGGAGATGATTGGAAAGGAACTGAAAAGTGGAACAACTTGGAAAAAGAATTTGCAAATGTTGGTGTAGATATAGTATATTTTCCATACACACAAGGAACATCATCTACAATTCTTAGAGAAAAATTATTAAATAGGGAGTGAAAAGCTTTTTATGAATAAAGTAGATAAGTTCTTAAATTTATATAGAAAAGGAAAAGTAGTAATATTAAGAAATATTAAATTTTTTAATATTAAAAATAAAATAGTAAAAAATTTAGCTTATAGAGAATATTGTTATAACAAATTATATAAGCAGTATAAATACGTATTAAAAAAAGACTATGAGCTAAAAGAGAGAGAAAACGCTGATATAATTTGGACTTGCTGGTTTCAGGGGATAGAAAACGCCCCTCTATTGGTCAAAAAATGCCTTGATTCCATGAAAAAGCATATAAGAGGAAAGAAAATAATTATAATAACAGAGAAAAATTATAACCAATATGTTACGATTCCGGATTACATAATTAAAAAGTGGAAAAAAGGAATAATTTCATATGCACATTTTTCAGATTTAATTCGATTGGAACTTTTAAACAAATATGGTGGATTATGGTTAGACTCAACGATTTATCTAACAGATGATATACTTTTTGAAAATCCTGATTTCTCACTATTTGTTTTTCAAAATGTCCAATTGAATACATCAGATATGACATCAGTGATAGCTTCTAATTGGCTTATCTATTCTTGCAAAAGTAATCCGATATTGCTTACTAGCAGAGATTTATTATTTGAATACTGGAAAAAGAATAATAAAACAATTAACTATAATATATTCCATTTATTTTTTACTATGGCAGCAAAAAAATATAAAGATATATGGGATGAAATGCCAATATTTAATAATATTAATCCACATATGTTACAATTTGAGTTATTAAATAATTTTAAACTGAAAAGATGGAATCAATTAAAGAAAATGTCCCCAATACATAAATTAAATCATAGAATAGATGAAAAAGATATGGGAAATGATAGAATTACATACTATAAATATATAATCAATGATGAAACAACATGTTAGAAAGGAAGTAGTAAAAAGTTTATGGAAAAAACATCAGAATATGCCAAAAATACAATAATTCTATTACTGGGGAAATTTGTAACGCAATTTATGTCGATATTATTGTTACCAATTTATACATATTATTTGTCAACATCAGACTATGGTTTAGTTGATATAATACAGACATACATAAGTTTACTAATTCCTGTATTAACATTAAGATTTGATAGCGCAGTTTTCAGATTTTTAATAGATGAAAGAGAAAATGAAAAGGGAAAAGTTATTGTAATAACAAATGTTATTATATCTTTACTAGTTCAAATTATAACTTTTGTACTTATCTATTTAGTTATAGGTATATTTGTTGATATAAGTTATTTTTTATTAATTATGTTTAATATAATTGCAATAATGCTGTCAAATATATTATTACAATTAATAAGAGGGATTGGAAAAAACAAAGAATATGCAATCGCTTGTATCATTACAGGAATTACAACATTGATAGTAACATTAATATTGATAATAGGCTTGAAATATGGAGCTGAAAGTATATTAATAGCTTCTATATTAGCAAATTTTATTTGTAGCATTTATATTATAGTAAAAGTTAATATATTTAAATATCTTCAACTAAAAGCAGTAAATAAAAATAAAATAAAAGAAATAGCTAAATATTCAATACCAATGATTCCAAATTCATTATCATGGTGGATTGTTAATGTGTCAGATAGGACAATTATTACATATTTTTTAGGTACGGCAATTAATGGTATATATACTGTATCCTGTAAATTTTCTAATGCATTAAATAGTATATTTTCAATATTTAATATGTCATGGCAAGAAACAGCATCAATGCATATAAATGATGATGATAAAGAAATCTTTTTTTCAAATATGATTAATAGAATTTTTCAGCTATTTATTTCTATATCTATAATCATAATTGCTTGTTTACCAATTGTGTTTGACATTATAATAGGAAAGGAATATAGAGATGCATATCAATATATACCAATATTATTATTTGCGAACATATTTAATGTACTTATAAATTTAATAGGAGGAATATATGTAGCAAAAAAATTAACGAAAAAAATATCAAACACGACTATTGTGGCTGCAATTATAAATATATGTATAAATTTAATTTTTATAAAGAAATTTGGACTTTTTGCTGCATCAATTTCAACAGTTATTGCATATGTGGCTACTTCAATATATAGATACTATGATGTAAAGAAATTTATTAATATAAAGTTAAATAGAAAACAAATAATAATATCAATGATGTTATTTGCTATAGCTTCTTTTATGTATTATATAAATAATAAATATTTAAATATTTTTAATATAATTATATGTTTGTTATATCTTATTTTTATGAATAAAGATATAATTTATATGATAATGAATAGAATAAAAAAATTAATAGGTAGAGGAGAAAAACATGACTAAAAAAGCAAATTTGCCATTATACTTTATGGAAGGAATAGCAAGTATTATGGTTGTCTTTATTCATTGCAGATTCCCAGGGAATTTTGGAGTGATAATTGAAACAATAGCTAGATTTGCAGTTCCATTATTTTTTGTGATATCAGGATATTTTCAATTTAATTCTGATAAGGAAAAATTAAAAAATAAAATTAAAGGTATATTAAAAATTATTTTTATATCAATGTTAATGTATAGTATATATAGTTTATATACATATAATTTTGATATACATATTTGGATAAAACAGACATATAATGTAGAAAATATTTTCAAACTAATATTTTTTAACTATACTTCCTTTATAATATCACATTTATGGTTTTTATTTGCATTGTTGTATTGCTATATAACATATATGATGGTAAAAGATAAGAAGAATTTAAATAAGGTATATTACATTTCTATGGCAATAATCATTTTAACAATGATTATTAGATGTATAATGAGTTATTTTAATGTGGATTTAACCATCCAAAAAATTATATTTAGAAATTGGTTGTTTTTTGGGTTACCATTTTTCTTTATGGGATGTTATATAAAGCAGAATCAAGAGAAGATATTATCTAAATTGAATAATAAAAAATTAGTAGTTTGTATGATATTAGCTATAATATTGTGTGTTGCAGAAAAAGTGTTAGGAAAAATATTATTTAATGCAAAATTGGAGTATTATTTTGGTAATATATTATTAGTCTTCTCTATGTTTTTGCTTGCGTTGAAGAACAAGAATTTACAATTAAATGGAATAATAACAACAATAGGAAAGAAATATAGCTTGTATATTTATATATTACATTATTTAATAATTAAAATATTACAAGACATATTGCAAACATATAGTATAAAAATAAATGAATATATAATTCCAATTATAGTTTTAGTTATTACACTTTTATTGTCTATTGTGATTTATCATATAAAAAACATGTTTAATAAAGGACAATATTACCTAACCAATAAATAATTAAAAAATAAACTGTGGCAATATTATTCCTAAAAATAGTGAAAGCTACAGATTAGATATAGTCAATTGTTGTCACATTTTAAATATATGAAATATCAATAAAATTTAAGAAAGGAGTGTATGATTATTTAAGTTATTAAATATATCATGCAAGACTATTATGATATATACGTTAGTAGTAATTATTTTTTTAGCATTGATAATAAAAGATATTGTTTATCATAAGGAAATAGACGACAAAAATTATTTTTCCAAAATTCAAACAAATTGTTTGAAAGGTGTTTGTGCTACATATTTGTTAATTCATCATATTTGTTACGAGATTAAAGACTTATATATTTTTTTTGAACCAATTAAATATATGGCATTTTTTATAGTTGGTTTATTTTTGTTTATATCAGGCTATGGATTGATGACAAATTTACTAACAAAGAAAAATTATTTAAATGGATGGGTAAAAAATAAATTTCCAAATTTATTGTTTTCTTATTTAGTGGTTACTTTATTCTATATAGTAATAAGATATAATATTGATGACATAAGAATAACTGATTTAATTTTAGATGTTATATTTGCCAGAACAGTAGGACCATTATGGTTTATGACCGTATTTTTTGGATTATATATTCTATTCTATTTTATTTTTAAAAGGTTTACAATAAAAATCGGAATAAAAGTCTTTTTTACTTTATCAATTGCATATATATTTATATTGGCTATTTTAAACGTTCCTTCAGTATGGTTTTCTTCTATTATTGGATTCTGGTTTGGATTATTTTATAAATATAATGAAGAAAACTTTTTGGAAAGGTTTAAAGTTAAATATTGGAACAAATTGTTTATAGTAGCTACGCTTTTTTGCATTTTATTTATTGGAAGATTAATAATTTCTTATTTAGGAATTGATAGTGAATTAATACATGCTCCGTTTAGGAATATAATTGTTATAATCTTCAATTGTTTAATTTTAATGTTATGTTTAAGATTTAATTTTAAACCAGGTATTTTCAATTTTTTAGGAAATATATCTTATGAAATATATTTGATACATCCATTTGTTTTACTTTTATATAAGGATAATTTATATATGAATTCATTGAATATTATAGTTGTAATTATTGTATCTATAATTATAGCATATATTTTAAGTGAATTAAGAAAAAGAATTTTTAAGAAAAAAGTAGAAACAAATGAAAAAAATTTTTTGCAATAAAAATATTGCAAAAAAATATATAAAAATGTATACTATAAAAGTATAGAATCAAAAGAAAAAACAAAAAATAAAAGGAGGAAGTAATGGAAGAATTAGACTTGAAGGAACTATTTGAAATATTTTGGAATAAAAAAGTTCAAATCATATTAATAGTACTAATATTTGTGGTTGTTGGAATTATATATACAGTGGGATTTACAACACCAATGTATAGTTCATCAACAACTCTAGTATTAGCAGGAACAGAAAGTAGTAGCAATGAAAATCAAACCTCGGAAACTATTACAACAACAGACTTAACGATTAACTCAAAATTAGTTGCAACATATAGTGAATTAGTAAAAAGTAAAAATATATTAGGACAAGTTATATCAAATTTAGGAATTAATGTTAACGAAGAAGAACTACGAAATAATGTAAAAGTTACATCAGTAGAAGATACAGAACTAATAGAAATAACCGTTTTAAATAGAAATGCTGAATATGCTGCTAAAATAGCAAATGAAATAGCAAATGTTTTTAAAGAAAAAATAGCAGGGGAAATCTATAAGATAAACAATGTATATATAGTAGATGAAGCAAAAGTTGAAACAGAACCATCTAATATAAATCATATGAGAGATATCACTATATTTGCATTTATAGGTCTAGTTATTGCTGCGATGTATGTAATAATTGCCAATATGTTAGATACGACAATAAAAACACAAGAAGACATAGAAAAAGCTATAAAAGTGCCTGTACTTGCTTCTATACCAATGTATAATGTGGATATGGAAAAGCTAAAGAAAAAAGGAGGTAAAAGATAGTGAGAAAAGAATTAATAGCGCAAAGAGATCCAAAATCTCCTGTTTCAGAGGTCTTTAGAACCTTAAGAACAAATATACAATTTATGAATACCAATAATCAATTAAAAACATTGTTAGTAACTTCTACATTACCAGGTGAAGGAAAAAGCTGGGTAACATCAAACTTAGCAGTTACTTTTGCACAGGCAGGAAAAAAAGTTATTTTAGTGGATGCTGATATGAGAAAAGGAAGACAGTATACCATTTTCGAGGTTTCTCCAAGACCTGGGTTATCAAATTATTTATCAGGTGTTAATAGTAATTCTGAGAAAGAAATGTCGGATGACTTAGCAGATTATATACAAGATACACAAATACCTAATTTATACATAATACCGGCTGGAAATATTCCACCAAATCCATCAGAATTATTAATTTCAACAAAAATGGTTAGTTTGCTAGATAGATTAAAAGAATTATGTGATATTGTTATTATTGATGGAACACCATGTGAATTGGTAACAGATTCTATTATCCTTTCAAGAATAGTTGATTCTACGGTTATTGTTACAGCACATAAACAAACAAAAAAAGATGATTTGAAAAAAATCATTACCAATATTCAAAATGTTGGCGGAAAAATTGCTGGAATCGTATTAAATAAAGTTCCAGTATCAGCTAAAAGATATGAACAAGCATATTATTATGGCTCAACAAAGTCAACAAACACCAATATAAGAAATAGAAAAGTAAGAACTTCCCCAATGAACATGAATTCGGCAGTTAGACAAAACAAAGTAGATCAAATGAAAAGAAGAGTTAGACCAGAAAATCCACAATCAACAAGAAATGCTAGAGAACAACAAAGAAAAAGTGAGGATCAAAAGCCAAAAGCATTACAAAATAAAATGAATATAGAAAACTCAGAAGGCGTTTCATTAGAAAAAACAACAGATATATTAAATCAAATAAATGAGTATCTAGATAAAGAAAAAAAGAATTTAAATAATCAATAAAAGTCAAAAAATAATATATGTAGAAGATATCTAAACAAATAGATATCTTTTATTTTTTATAAAAAATTTAATAGTATATAATTGCAATGAAAATACATTATAAAATTGCTAAAATGAAACAAAATTCTTAATAAATATTGCAAATTTTTTAACTTAAATGTATACTAATAGAGACACTTAAATAAACAAAAAGGAGCAAAAGAAAAAATGATAGATTTTCATTCACACATATTACCCAATATAGATGATGGTTCAAGGAGTATAGAGGAAACTTTTAATTTAATAAAAGAAGCCGAAAAAGCAGGATTTGAGGCAATAATATCAACCTCGCATTACATGGAAAATTATTATGAAACAGATGTCCCAGAAAGAGAAGTATGGGTAAAGGCAATCATGGAAAATTTAAAAGCCAAAAATATATCTACAAATTTATATTTAGGAAATGAGATATATTTTACAAATAATATTATAGAATTATTGGAAAAAAGAAAAGCATCCACAATTAATGATACAAGTTATGTTTTATTTGAATTGCCAATGAATATAGAACCTATGAATTTATATGATGTTATATATGACATATTACAATATAAATTAGTTCCTATATTAGCACATCCAGAAAGATATAGTTTTGTACAAAAAGAACCTGAATTAGTATATGACTTAATTGAAAAAGGGGTATTAATGCAAGCAAACTATGGAAGCATTATTGGACAGTATGGTGAAAAGGCGCAAATGATAGTACAAAGATTTTTTGAAAACAATATGATACACTTTTTAGGCTCAGATGTTCATCGACAAAATACAATATATCCAAAAATCCCACAAATATTAGATGAAATTGCAGCTATTATTGGTGAAGAAAAATTAGAAGAATTAACGACAACAAATCCAAAATTAGTATTGCAAAATAAAAAAATAGATATTGAGGAACCATTAGATTTTAAATTAACATTAAAAGAAAAATTTATTATGAATTTTAAAAAATAGGGTAACATTAGATATAATTATTCACAAATTAGAATAATATGAATTAATGTGAAAAGTCACGTTATATTCATTTTGAGAAAGGAAGTAAAAATATGAGAAAATATTTTGGAACAGATGGAATTAGGAGAATAGCAAATACAGAATTAACGCCAGAATTAGTATACAAAGTTGCAAAAGCAGGTGCATACGTATTGTCAAAACATACTGATCATACACCAACAATTTTAATAGGAAGAGATACACGTATATCGGGAACATTAATAGAAAGTGCTATGACAGCAGGATTTTTAAGCTATGGAGCAAAAGTTAAACTATTAGGTGTTATACCAACACCAGCAGTTGCGTATTTGACAAGAAAATTAAAAGCAGATGCAAGTGTGGTTATATCTGCATCTCATAATACATTCGAATTTAATGGTATAAAATTCTTTAGTAATAAAGGAATGAAAATACCAGATTCTTTAGAAGAAGAAATAGAAGAAGTTATGGATTCAGGAAAATTAGAAGAATTAACGGCTAAAAATGAAAAAATTGGAACATCAGAATACAGTTTTGACTTAATAAATGAATACATATATTTCTTTAGGAAACATTTTGATGATAATATTGAAAACCACTTAAGAGATGATTTTATAGTTGGAATTGATACAGCAAATGGAGCTACATCAGTAGTAGCAGAAAAAGTTTTCAAAGATTTAGGAATCAATTATAGAATTATTAATAATCATCCAGATGGAATTAATATTAATGAAAATTGTGGTTCTACGCATTTAGAAGGTTTAAAAAAATTTGTTGTAGATAATAAATTAAGTCTAGGAATTGCTTATGATGGTGATGGAGATAGATGTTTAGCAATTGATGAAAAAGGAAATGAAATAGATGGGGATAAATTATTAGCAATTATATCTTCAAATCTAAAGAAAAAAGGAAAACTAAATAAAGATACAATTGTAGCAACTGTTATGAGTAACTTAGGATTAAATAAATATGCGGAGAAAAATGGGTTACAATTATTACAAACAAAAGTGGGAGATAGATATGTACTAGAAGAAATGTTAAAAGATGGATATAACTTAGGTGGAGAGCAATCAGGACATGTAATATTACTTGACTACAATCCAACAGGAGATGGAATTTTAACCTCTTTAATGTTAATACAAACGCTATTAGAAGAAAATAGAAAAGCATCTGAATTGGCAAGTATCATAAAATTATATCCACAAGTATTGATTAATGCAAAAGTAAATTCAGAGAAAAAATACGATTATGAAAAAGATGTAGATATAAAAAAAGCAATTAGTGATTTAGAAAAAGAATTTGCAGGAAATGGAAGAGTGCTAATAAGACCATCAGGAACGGAACCTTTAGTTAGAGTGATGATTGAAGGAGAAGATCAAGAATATATAACCAAAAGGGCCCAAGAAATAGTTAATTTAATTGAAGAAAAATTAAAGTAGAAATTATACATAAAAAATGATGTAATAAACTTGTAATATAAATGTAAACAAAAAAGTGTTGATATATTAAAAATGTAATGATAACATTAATGTATAATTTAAGGGGGCGTTGTTATATGTTTATTTTTGATATATCCAATATTCTAAACTTATTATTAATGCTTGCTGCAACGATACTTTTAATATTTTTAGCACAGGAACTAAAGAAAAGCTATATAGCCGGAATTGTGCTGTTTATCTATTTAATAATATTAATTGTACATGCAGCACAATTAGTAACATTGCCACAAGAATATAAAGATATGTTACCTGTACTTGGAAGGTGCATTGCGATTGATTTTGTGTTTATATTTATTACATTTTTTGCATATTTATGGGTGGATGATATAGAAGCGAAAAAGATGAATAAAAAAAGTATAGACAATAGCCTAGATTGGCTTTGGAAAAATGTATAAAACAAAATTTAGGAAAAAGATATGTTACAAAATCGGAATGATTTTACGAAGTTGTAACATATCTTTTTTTCTAAAAAGAAATAATTTTAGGTGAAAGAATTTAATCATGATTAATCATGTTTTCTAGTATTTGAATTGCATTGCTTGCAGCACCTTTTCTCAAATTATCTGCAACAACCCATAGATTTAATCCATTTTTAACACTAAAATCTCTTCGGATTCTTCCAACAAAAACCTCGTCATATCCATCTGCTTTTGTAGCAATTGGATAATAATTTTTTTCGATATCATCTACGACAATAACACCAGGAAAGTTTTGTAATAATTGTCTCACATCATATAGGTCAAATTCTTTTTCAAATTCGATATTAATGGATTCACTATGGCAGTTTAAAACAGGAACACGAACCGTTGTAGCAGTTATAGGTAAATCTGGTTTATTTAAAATTTTTCTAGTTTCATTAATCATTTTGTGTTCTTCTTTTGTATAACCATCTTCCATAAAAACATCTATATGTGGTAGGCAATTATTAAAAATAGGATAAGGGAATTTTTTAGGTGCAAATCCATTCATACCATTTTCCAAATCTTCTATTCCTTCTCTTCCAGCTCCTGAAACAGCCTGATATGTAGAGTATACAATCCTCTTTATTGTATAAGCATCATCTAATGGTTTTAAAGGAACAACCGCTTGAATAGTAGAACAATTTGGATTAGCAATGATTCCTTTGTTTTTAAAGGCTTCTTGCATATTCACTTCTGGAACAACTAAAGGAACATCGTTATCCATTCTATATACACTACTATTATCAATACATATACAATTTGTTTGAATAGCCAATGGAATATATTTCTTTGAAACTTCTCCTCCTGCGCAAAAAATAGCATAATCAAATTTCTTTTTATCAAAAGAATCTTTTTTTAATTCTTGTATAATGTAATTTATTCCTAGAAATTCAATTTTTTTACCTGCCGATTTTTCTGAAGAAAATAAAGTATATTCAACATTTGAAAAATCTTTCTCTTCCAAAACTTTTAAAGCTGTTCTTCCAACAAGACCACTAGCACCAACAATTGCTACTTTATATTTATTTTTCATATTAAATCCTCCTATAAAAGTATATGTAAAAAATGCAATGAAAATTATAGATTTATATAATTTCTGATTAAATATACTTTTACAAAAGGATTTTACCATAAAAAGATGTTAGGTGCAATACAAGTTTTTTATGACATAATTTGATGTTCGATTTTTCTGACAACTTTTCGCAAATATTCAAATAGAGCAATAATTGCAATAGCGGCTAATACATAGAAATATCTTAGAAGAATAGCGCCGGTTTCACCTAAAGTGGGAAGGACAAAACTCATACCAAGTATAGTTCCAATTGCCTTTTTTAAATATTGATTATTTACTGAAAATAGAGCTGTAAATGCAATAGCCATAAAAACTAATAATGCATTTGTAGGAATCCAATGAAAAATTAATATAAATATGCCAATACCAATCGTTGCACCACCAATTTGAGAGAGTAATTTGCTTTTTTGTTTTTGATTATCAATTTCTAAACAACTATATGTAATTAAAGGAAGCCAGTAACTTCTAATGGTTCTATCAGTTATGAAATCCATAAATACACAAGTAACCCATAAGATAAATGCTGTACGAACAGCAAAACGAATTCTAGGAACTTTAAAATTTAGTTCATTCTTTATATGTTTAATATTATAGACAACTAAATCAAAATCAGACACTATATTTTCATCAATTTTTTCTTTTCGATTATAAATTTTCATATAGATATACCCAAGAGCTAGAGCTACAACAATTGCAATGATACGCAAAGGAATTTCCGATAATCCAATTGGATAACTTTGAAACATAATATATTCATATCCATATATGAAATAATTAGACTCCTTTTGTTTTGAGGTTGTAAGATATATAATAATAAACGGAAATGGTAAATTGAAAATGATGGATGTATATAAGTTTAAACTTGCTAAACTTGCAAATATAGCTATCATTACCATCATAAAGGACATTTGCATATAGGTTTTTAAACTCTTTAATTGATTTACTTTTAACATACAAACAAATATCAAAACAATTCCAATTATATTATTATTTGTTCCAAAATAGTTTTGTATAAATACCATAATTAGTAAAGGAACAGCAACATTTGGTAATATCTTAAAAAACTTTTTTACATATTGGTTCATGGTTTTAAAAATTCTTTCAAAATCAATTTTTTTCGTCATAAAAACAACTCCTTTCTAAATAATAATTTTAAAAGGTTTCTGATACATTATCAGTAATTCATGATAATAAATATATACTTGTTTTTTATGGATTAATTGTAATGATAAAACAAAATAAGAAAATCAGATAGTTTCTAGTTAAAGTGATTTTCTCATACAATAAAAAATTCTTAGTACTTAAGACCAAGAGAGTTAATATTTTAAATAAAAAATTCCTATATTATATATTTTATCACGAATATACGTTTATGTCAATTTTTGACCCAGTGTACAAAACACTTTCTGAACATAAAATCAAAAAAAAGAATACTATATACTAAACATAATATGGAGGTGCTATATGTAGATGAAACAAAAAACAGCAAATGAATTAGAATTGGAAGAGATAGGGATTGTTCATAAAATTATAGGAGAAGAAACGATAAAAAGAAGATTATTAGATTTAGGATTGATAGAAGGAACAAGTATAAAACCAGTTTTAATAAGCCCATCAGGAGATCCGAGAGCTTTTGAATTTCGTGGGAGTTTAATTGCTATCCGAAAGGAAGATGCAGAAAACATAAAACTGAAATAAGAAAGAAAATATACATTTTATATGATAAGAGGATTACTTTTTCTATACTACAAAAACAAAAATAATGGAATTTTTATATCATAAAGTAGTAACAAAATTACAAAAATCTATATACAATACAATAGATAAGAAAAGTGTACATTGGTAAAATCAGATTTTACAACATTTATATGTACGAAATAACCAAAGAAAACAAAAGGAGGACTTTATGAGTAAAAAAGAAAGGTTATCGATTAAGCAAATTGAAACAAAACGAAAAAGTAGCTATACAATTGCATTAGCAGGAAATCCCAATGTTGGAAAATCAACTATATTTAATAATCTAACAGGAATGAATCAACATACTGGTAATTGGACAGGTAAAACAGTTGCAAATGCAACAGGATATTTTGAATATAGAGGAGAAACATATAAGTTGGTTGACATTCCTGGTACATATTCTATTATGTCTCATTCTGAGGAGGAAGAGATTGCTAGAAATTATATTTGTTTTGGAAATCCAGATGCAACTGTTGTGGTAGTAGACGCTACTTCTTTAGAAAGAAATTTAAATCTTGTATTACAAATAACTGAAATTACGGATAATTTAATCGTCTGTGTTAATTTATTAGATGAGGCGAAAAAGAAGAAAATAGAAGTTAATTTAGAAGAATTATCTAACATACTAAAAGTACCAGTTGTAGGTGTTACTGCTAGAAAGAAAAAAACATTAAATAATTTATTAAAAGTCATGAGAACTGTTTGTGAAGGAAAAGAGGAGAAACATAAAATATATCAAATACAATATGAAGAAAAGATAGAACAAGTAATTGAACAAGTACAAGAAATCATTATGGAACAGTATCCCATAGAAGAAAAACTAGCAAGATGGATAAGCATAAAAGTGTTAGATGGGGAAGAGAGGATTTTAAAGGAAATAGAAAAACAATTGAACATACAATTAATCAATCATAGTGAGATAGTAGAAGCAAGAAAAGGAGCATTGGCAAACCTAGCAAAAGAAGGAATTTATCAAGAAGAATTTAAAGAAAGAATTGTATCAACGATTGTAAAACATGCAGAAGAAATTGGAAAAAAGGTGTGTCAATTTAGAAATAAAGATTATGCTAATCGAGATAGAAAAATTGATAAAATTTTAACTTCCAAAAAATTTGGAATTCCGATTATGATTGTTTTTTTATTAGTGATATTTTGGATTACCATCATAGGCGCCAATTACCCATCCCAATTTTTGTTTAGTTTATTTGGAAATATACAAGAAAAGTTAATTGCTTTTGCTACATATGTAAATTGCCCTGAGTGGTTATCAAATATGCTAATACTAGGTGTTTACCAGACTTTAACATGGGTCATATCAGTTATGTTACCACCAATGGCTATCTTTTTTCCTTTGTTTACGATATTGGAAGATTTAGGCTATTTACCTAGAATTGCATTTAATATGGATGGCTTTTTCAAAAAAGCTTGTTGTAGTGGAAAACAGATGATTACCATGTGCATGGGATTTGGTTGTAATAGCTGTGGCGTAACAGGCTGTAGAATTATTGATTCACCAAGAGAAAGATTAATAGCTATATTAACGAATAATTTCGTTCCATGTAATGGAAGATTTCCATTTTTAATTACGATTGCAACCATATTTATTGCAGGAACCATAGGAGGAATAGGCGCTTCTATTTTATCTACTATATGTGTCATTTTTGTTATTGTACTAGGCATTATTATGACATTAGTTATATCTAAAATTTTATCTAAAACCATATTAAAGGGAATGCCATCATCTTTTGTATTAGAATTACCACCATACCGAAAACCACAATTTTTAAAAGTATTGATTAGATCTATTTTTGATAGAACCATCTTTATATTAGGAAGAGCAATAGCAGTGGCAGCACCTGCAGGGCTTGTTATATGGTTATTTGCCAATATTGGAGTGCAGGGACAAAGCCTATTAACCATTATTGCGAATTTTTTAAACCCATTGGCAAATCTTATGGGATTAGATGGGTATATCTTAACAGCTTTTATATTAGGAATACCTGCAAATGAAATTGTCCTTCCGATTATTCTTATGTGTTATATGCAAGGAACATCATTGGTCAATATGGAAGATACGTTTGTAATAGGAGAAATCTTAAGACAAAATGGATGGACGATATTAACAGCGATTAATGTTATGTTATTTACAGTGTTTCATTTCCCTTGTGCGACAACGTTACTTACGATTAAGAAGGAAACAGGAAGTTGGAAATGGACAGCGATTGGCTTCTTAATTCCAACGCTTTGTGGAGTGGTTCTTTGTATGATGACATCTTTGGTTTATCATGTTTTTTGAATTTAAGTTTTGATTGAATTTATAAATAGTTCTTGTATAGAGCGGAAAGGGGAAAAAGGAAAAAAATTACTCTTACAGCAACAGTTAGAGTAACAAATACAAAATGACAATGAATTTAAGTCTAACTAGTAAGTTATTGCAAACGAAAAGAGAACACAAAACAGTGTTCTCCTCTCGTTTGGACCTTAACCTAAAAATGCATTTAATCTAAATACATGCCTTCAAAGCATTCTGCATCGCGTGAATCTTGGATATAGATCATCCAATATGGATAGCCATCTCCATAATCACAAGCCTGCATGATGGCTGTGACAAAAATGCATTTTCCCAATAAAATTGACAGGTATGCTTGTACTTGATTCGGATCTTTCCATGAAAAGTACTTGTAAGAGTCTTTTTTAACTAATCCTAACTCTTCTAAAGCATGTCTGCATTTTTCAGGATTACAGCAGAAATATTCTATTTGGTTAGAATAGATACATGCAACCAGTGATTCTTTACAATAAAAGTCAGTGCTTTTATAGACCACATATGGCTTATAATAGTATGAATTTCTTTCCACAGTCTTTTCATCGAGATCCACGTATTTATTATCCAAAGGAATCTCAGGAATGGAAGAGGAATCTTCAATGTATATAATCCAGTGATAATCATCTGCCTGCATGATAGCTGCAACTGAAATACATTTCCCCATCAAAATTGATAGATAAACCTGAACATGAGCTGGATTTTTCCAAGAGAAAATTTCATGAGGTTTCCCTTTTCTTTTTAATCCGATTTCTTTTAGTGCATGATCCCGTTTTTGCCGATTGTACTGACTTTCTATTTCGTCAGAGTAGACATATTTTTCATGTCCATTAAAATTGGGTGACCGATAAATTGTTAAATAGTTCGTCATTTTTTTGATCCTTTCTTTCTAAAACATTTACTAGAGATTTTTCTCTCTAACTAGGTACAAGTATATTATAACATGCTTTACATAAAAAGTAAATTTACACTGATAGTTTTGTATCGAAAGTGCTAATAGTTTTTAATGATTATGTAGATAATAAAGGTGATTTTTGTTTTGAAATCAAATATAAAACTGCCGTGATGATGTTGCATAGGGAGTTTTATTTTTATTTTAAAACTTTTTAGGAAAGTTTTACTGTTTGCTTGTTTTTACAATAAAAAAATATGTGAATTCGCGGTACACATATTTTTATGATTTGAACACTAACGATATTCAAAGTTCATTTATTCTGTAACTAAATAATAACATATTAATTTACATTTGCCAATTTTCAACCTATAAATTTATATTGAAACTGCTAATTCTAATGCAATTTCAAAATGAGTAGAATCATGTTGTGTTCCAGTTAAATCATTTTCTTTTTTTCGACTATCCCAAACAGGTGCATCTAGTAAATCACCACTGGTTAAGAAATAATATAATTCTAGATTTCTAAAATTACAAACTGCTTGTAATGCAGAACATTCCATTTCAACTGAAATACAACCATCTTGTTTTCTTTTTTGAAAATTATGAAAGGTTTCTCTATAAAAACCATCTGTTGTCCAAGTTTTTCCTTCTACAAAAGGAAGATGATGTTCTTTCATAAAATTTGAAACAATAGAAGCATTTTCTATTTTAATATAATCACTAGGTGAGGCATAATGATAAGAAGTTCCTTCATCTCGATAAGCATATGTTGGAACCATGATTTTACCATGAGAGATTTCTTTATCTAAAGAACCTGCTCCACCAAATACAATAAACTTATTGGTATCTAATACTTCAGTAGCATCTTCTAAAGCACCAACAGCGGTAGGGGCACTCATATAAGTTTTATAAAATGCAATAGCTTTATCTTTGTACATGAATTGATAAACAGACAGAGGACCAGTTACAAATTTTAGTTCACCAATTTTTTTGCAATCATAATGTTTAAGAACATAGTCTTCTATAATATTTGAAAATGTGATAATGCAAGCATTACATTTGAATCTATTTTCTTTAGGTTTTGGATTAATTTTTGCTTCTGATTGATTATCAAAACTGTCGATTATCATATATATCACCTCTTATTAAATTCGAATTTATTTAGCTATACCAACTATATCATAAACACAAGAATTATGCTAGATTTATATAAATGTTTTAGATATTAAATTATTTGCCACTAACACCAACAAGGCCGCCTCAAGAAGAGGCGGCCGTTGGTGTTATTCAATGTCCTGAATTGCAAACCGAGCATATCTCAAGTAATAATCATGTAGCTCTTGGAAAGGTGCTGACAAGACATAGACATTTTCAGAAAGCTGGTTGTCGAATTTTTCAATTGCTTTCTTGAAATACGGGTCCCGAGTTCCTGCTCTACACTGACGCCAACACTCTGAATCGGCTGCCAACATATCCGCAGGTTTTATCCACTGATAATAAGTCGTTTCTTTTTCTTTAAGTAGATCTTCCAGCTGTTTTGCGGCATACGGAGATATTTTTGAAAAGAAATGTTCTTTTAACATCAGTTTTTCAAAAATATCAAGTGCTTTCTTGAGTCCAGGTATTCCATACTTAATAGGTGATGGATAGTCCGTTGTCCACACTTCTGCTAAGTCGTGGAAAATCCCCATGAAGAACATTTTGGTTGCTGTCTTTTCATCGAATTCTTGTAATCCGATGAGATATGAGAATACTGCGGTATCAAATAGATGTCCCAGAACGGAACAGTTCAAGAGGTATGGATAAACAGACCATCTGTTCTGATTCCGAAGCTTTGAGATTTTTAGAAAACGCTTAAAATATGTTCCGTGCATATTATTAAACGTTTTTACTCCAGGAATATAATAAAATTTCTCAATGGATTCCTGGATTTCGAACATCTTATCTGTATATTCCTGGGTGTCTTTTTTTCCAATCTCAAACAGTTCAACCTTTGAAATGATTTTTGTGGCAGCTTTGTAGATTTCTGCTTCATAGGTATTTAGACCTTCACATATAAAGTCTGCAAACTGTGGATTGGTCAGATTACTGATGTATTCTTTTGTCTTTTCATCGAATGCATCCTTTCTAATCTTACCAATCTTGCATACTTGAGTGTTGATTGGCTCAGGTGTGTCAAAATTCACGTACACTTTTTGAAAAGCTCTGTACAGAGCAATCTTTGGAAACCTTTCCCAATGAATAGTTTCACCTTTTTCTTCTACGTAAGATGCAAGAAGATAAGTGGCAATGAAATTGAATCCTTGTTTTGCAAGCTCATTGAAGGTATCGTCTTTGATAAATGACGTCCAGCGACGCAAACAATTTAACCGCTTAAAGATTTCATTTAAAGCTTTTAATACTTTGAGATTTAGGTATTCTTTTCTGAACATTTTTTGTTCCTCCTTATTAATTAATAATGTCCTCTTGCAAAAGCGTGATGTCTCGCAAGGAAGACTTTTACAACAATGTTATCACCTTCTATTATACCATAAAATTATGTATACTTCAAGAAAATACCAATTAGTCTATACTAAAAAGAGAAAAGGAAGGAACATGTAGTTCCTTCCCTATATAACAGTTACCATTTCTTTTTTAAATTGATTAACTCTGAAATATATCCTATTAGACAATAAGGAGCCAAGATAAAAGCATATATTAAAATATAAGCAATAAAAGCTAAGATGCTTCTTCTTTCTAATTTACAATCAATTTCTTTTAGCATATTCTTTCTTTTAATTTCGATTAGTAAGCATAATAATAGTCCTAATGGAATAACCAGTAAAGAAATCCAACCAAGTAATAACGGATTTCCAAATGCTAAGAAGATTAAGCTAAGTGGTACAAATATAAGAAGTGCTAAATCGATAAAAGGGAAAAAGATATTGAAGAATATTAAGCATTTAGATTTCAACGACATCTTTTTTGATGTGAATGTTTTATTCTTTTTAAAAGCTTCTATCATACCTCTAGCCCATCTTTTTCTTTGTTTACCTAAAGCCCTATATTTTTCTGGAACAACCGTATAAGCAATCGCATTTTTTGCAAAATTGGTTTCATAACCTTTACTTAATAATTTCCAAGTTAAAACAATATCTTCTCCTACACAATTTTGCCATCCACCAATTTCTTTTAATAGTTTTGTTTTATAGGCACTAAAAGCACCTTGGGCAACTAAAGTGGAATTGTAATTTCCTTGAACAAGTTTTACACCAAAGATACCTAAGGTATAATCCCATTCTTGTAGTTTTGTAATAAAGTTCTTTTTTGCATTTTTTACAAATAAACAACCTGCAGTTGCAGCTGTTTTTTTATTGGAATTTATTAATGTTTTCATTATATTTCTTATAGCTAATGGATGCAAAATTGTATCACTATCAATTGTAATGGTATAATCTGTACATACAGTTTGTAATCCTTTGTTAAGTGCATTTGCTTTTCCTTGGTGTTTGGTTTCTATCAATGTCATATTAGAATCTAAATTCATTGATTTTAATAATTCTAAAGTTCCATCAGTTGAACCATCATCAATGATTTTTACATAAATCTTCCCACAATATTTTTGTTTTTTGATGGAATCAAGTGTTTCTTGTATTGATTGTTTTGCATTATATACTGGTATTAAAATCGTAACATCATCGTCTTTTTTAGTGCAGGATTTTTTTCCTTTTTTATGAAATAACAAACTAATTAAGTTAAAAATATAATTAAATCCTGGAATAATGGCTACAAAAGTTACGAGATAAATTGCCAAGAAATAGCCTAAATAACATGAAATGTCAGCAATCCAATTAATATTGATACATATTGAGCAGATAAGACATAATAATGCAATTATTAAAGATATGAAAAACATTTTTATCACCTCATAGTATCTTATGAAACTGTCGAAAAATAGTGATAAGTGTCAAAAAAAGTCTACAATAAATATAATACAAAGAGGTGAAGTTAAATTGCGTACAAAAAAGAAATTGATAATCATATGTTTGATAATGGTTGTGATTGCCTTTGGAATTGCTATTGTTATTAAACAAAATAAACAGAGTAAAAGAAATGATGTAAAAATTCCTATATTGCTATATCATAATTTTGTAAAAGCAGTTCCTGATAGTGACCCAGACAATTTTAATTATATAAATACACCAGAAAGTTTTGAAGAAAATATAAAAACATTTTTAGAAAATGGATATACAATCATATCTATGAAAGAACTAGCACTTGCTGATAGTGGAAAAATAGAGCTTCCAAGTAAGCCATTGGTGATAACATTTGATGATGGATATTATAGTAATTATGAATATATCTATCCAATTTTGAAACAGAATCAAGTGAAAGCATCTATTTTTATTGTAACAGATAAAATTGGTCAAGAAATGGATGGGATAAAATATTTAGGTTGGGAAGAATGTTTAGAAATGCAAAATAGTGGACTTGTAGAAATCTATAGTCATAGTAAAAAACATGTTTTTTATGATAAACGATCTGTCCGAGAACTGCGTGATGATGTAAAAGCATCTTATGACAAAATAGAGGAACATTTGGGAAAACAAGAATTAAAAATATTTGCTTATCCTTATGGTGCCTATACAAGTGAAACCGTAACAACGTTAAAAAATAACGGAATAGATTTTCAAATATATGATATTGGAATGAACTATTTTAAGGATTTAGACAGAAACTATATTAAGAGAATCAATATTCCTTGTGAAATGACAGGAAAAGAAATTATTGAGGAGATAGAAGCATATCAGTAAAGTATTTAAAAAATGTAAAAAGCCTAATAGGGAAAGTGTGTCCCTATTAGGCTTAAGCTTTAAGAAAAAAGGCTATGCTGTTATGAGATTAATTTCATAAATTAGCATTACCCCCTTTTAAAAAAGTTAAAAATGGTATACAATATAGAAAAATTAGAATTAGGAGAGGAATATGAACAAAAAATGGCAAATATATGAAGTAAACGAGGAAAAAGTAGAAGAATTATGTAACAAATATCATTTAAATAAACTATTAGCAACCATACTTGCCAATAGAAATATTGTAAAAGAAGAAGAAATTAGACTATTTTTAAAACCAACAAGAAATGATTTCCATGACCCTTATTTAATAACAGATATGGAAAAAGCAATTAATAGAATTGTAGAAGCAATAGAAAAACAACAAAAGGTAACCATTTATGGGGATTATGACGTAGATGGAATTACGAGTATTACAGTTTTAAAAAGTTTTTTAAAAGATAGAGGCTTAGAAGTATCACAATATATTCCCAATCGATTAGATGAAGGATATGGATTAAATAAAAATGCAATTGATAAAATTCATGATAATGGTTGCCAATTAATGATAACCGTAGACTGTGGAATATCTGCCATAGATGAAATTGATTATGCAAATACATTAGGAATTGAAACAATTGTAACAGACCACCATGAACCAGGAAATGACTTACCAAATGCATTAGCCGTTATTGACAACAAACGAAAAGATAGTACATATCCATTTCGTGAATTAGCAGGTGTTGGTGTTGTTTTTAAAGTGATACAGGCTTTGGGAATAAAGTTAGGATTAAAAGAAGAAGCATATCTAAAATATTTAGATATTGTTTGTATAGGAACGATATCAGACATTGTTCCATTGGTAGATGAAAATAGAGTGATTGCAAAGCTAGGTTTGTTATTAATCAAACAAACCCCAAATATAGGATTAAGGTCAATTATTCGATCATCAGGATATACAAAAATTGATTCTAATAGCATTTCTTTTGGCATTGCTCCAAGAATTAATGCCTGTGGAAGAATGGGAAAAGCAGAAGATGCTTTAGCATTATTTTTATCAAAAAATATCCATCAAGTTTCAGAACTAACAACAAAATTAAATGACTATAATCGATTAAGACAAGATACAGAAAAAAAGATATTTGAAAGTGCTATTCAAGAAATACAAGAAAAAGGACTAGACAAAAATACGGCAATCATTGTTGGAGGACATCATTGGCACCACGGAGTGATTGGGATTGTTTCTTCTAAAATTACAGAAATGTACTTTAAACCAAGTATTTTGTTAAGCTTTGAAGAAGATGGAATGGGAACAGGTTCTGGAAGAAGTATACCAGGATTTGATTTACATGAAGCTTTATCAAAATGCACAGATACCATTGAGAAATTTGGCGGACATAGTATGGCAATTGGCATTACCATCAAAAAAGAAAAGTTTGAAGCTTTCAAAAAAGAATTTGAAGAAATTGCAAAAGCTTCTAACATAGAGGAAATTGTTCCAATTATTAACATAGATGCAAAAATTGATTTTAGTAGTATCAATAAAGAAATGGTAGAAAGTTTGAAGGAATTAGAACCTTTTGGTGAAGGTAATAAAATGCCTGTATTTGTATTTAAAAATTTAAAAATTGATTCTATCAGAGCTTTATCAGAAGGAAAGCATTTAAAATTAACATTAAAAGAAGGAAATACAGTTGTAAATGCGATTGGATTTAATATGGGAGGATTGGCAGAAGAGTATCGTATTGGTGATAAAATAGATGTTGTAGGTGTATTAGAAGTCAATACGTTTAATGGAGTAGATACACTGCAAATTAATATGAAAGATATTATGAAATCCATATAAGGAAAGTTGTGAGTAAGAAAAAAGGGAAGTGTATATATGCAAGAAGAAAAAAAAGAAATTACGATTCAAGATGTTATTAATAAAAGAAAAGAGCATTCTAGAAGAGTCGATATTAAATTGATTATGAAAGCCTATCGATTGGCTAGTGAAAAACATAAAAATCAGAAAAGAAGTTCAGGTGAACCTTATATCATTCACCCTCTTAATGTTGCGTATATTTTAGCAGATATTGGATTAGATGATAGTACCATTTGTGCAGCGATTCTTCACGATATTGTGGAAGATACAGATGTAACAGATAAAGATTTAAGAAATCAATTTGGAAATGAAATCGCAGATATGGTAGCAGGTGTAACCAAATTAAGTAATATTCAGTTTGCTTCAGTAGAAGAACAACAAGTAGAAGACTATCGAAAAATGTTTTTGGCAATGGGAAAAGATATTAGAGTTATCTTAATTAAATTAGCCGATAGATTACATAATATGAGAACTTTAAAATATTTAAGAAGAGATAGACAAATTGCCAATGCCAAAGAGACCAGAGATTTATATGCACCACTTGCTAATAGATTGGGTATTTATTCTCTAAAATGGGAATTAGAAGATTTAGCATTTAAATATTTAGAACCAGAAGAATACCATGAATTGGTAGAAGGTATTAATAAAAAGAGAGAAGAAAGAACACAATTTATTGAGAAAATTATGGCAGATATTCGTGTAGCCTTAAAGAAACAAAGAATTGATGCAGAAGTAACAGGAAGAGCAAAACATTTATATAGTATCTATAGAAAAATGAAAAGAGACAATAAAACATTAGACCAAATTTATGATTTATTTGCTCTAAGAATATTAGTAAATTCAGTAAAAGACTGTTATGCCGCATTGGGTGTTGTTCATGAATTGTATAATCCTATGCCAGGTCGATTTAAAGATTATATTGCAGTTCCAAAACCAAATATGTACCAATCTATTCATACCACATTGTTAGGGGAAAAAGGAACACCATTTGAGGTTCAAATTAGAACTTGGGAAATGCACAAAGTTGCCGAATTTGGTATTGCTGCCCATTGGGCATATAAAGAAGCAAGCTATTTTGGAAAAAAACAATCTGTCAAAGTAGAAGAAGATAAATTAGCATGGCTTAGAGAAACGCTAGAATGGCAAAAGGAATTAGAAGATCCACAAGAATTTTTAAATACCTTAAAAACAGAATTATTTGAAGATGAGGTATATGTATTTACACCAAAAGGAGCAATCAAGGTTTTACCAAGAGGTGCAACACCAATTGACTTTGCCTATACCATCCATGCTGAAATTGGAAACAAGATGACAGGATGTAAAATTAATAGTAAAATGATGCCAATCATCACACCGCTACAAAGTGGAGATATTGTAGAAATTATCACATCAGATAATTCCAAAGGACCAAGTAGAGATTGGTTAAAATTTGTAAAAAGTTCAGCAGCAAGAAATAAAATTAAAAGTTGGTTTAAAAAGGCACAAAAAGAAGAAAATATTGAAAAAGGAAAAGAGTTAATTGAAAAAGAATTAAAAAGAATTGGTTTTACACATGCTGATTTATTTAAAACAGAATATATTGATCCAATGCTTGAAAAATACAAATATAAGAACTTAGATGAAATGTACGCGGCTATTGGCTTTGGAGCAAATTCATCCGTAAAAGTAATTGCTAGAATGCTGCAAGAATACAGAAAAGAACATGAAGAAGAAGATATTGAAAAGAAATTAGAAGAATTAAAAAAAGCAAAACAAAAGAAACCAAAACCATCAAGTTCAGGTGTCATTGTAAAAGGAATAGATAACTGTTTAGTAAAACTTTCAAAATGTTGTAATCCCCTTCCAGGAGACGAAATTGTTGGATATATTACAAAAGGAAGAGGTGTATCTGTTCACAGAAAAGATTGCTATAATGTAAAAGATTTAATCTCTGAAGAAAACAGAATGATTGATGTAGAATGGTATGAGGAAGAAAAATCAGAATATCAAGCAGACATTGAAATATTCTCTAATGACAGAACAGGATTATTGGTGGATATATTAAAAGAGTTAGCAACAACAAAAGCCAAAATACTAGGTGTTAACACAAAAACAACAAAAGAAAGAATTGCCATAATAGACATAACACTTGAAGTAGAGAATTTAGACGAACTAAATAAAGCACAAAGAGTCGTTAGAAAAGTAGATAGTGTTTATGATGTAAAAAGAAAGAAATAGGGACAAAAGGAGGAAACATGATTTTAAAAGAACGAAAGATTAATACTTGGATAGGAGATCCAACCAATTGTTATATAATACTTGATGAGGAAAGTAAAGAAGTGATGGTTATAGACCCAGCAGGTGATGTAGATAAAATTGTTGAAATGATTAATATTTTAAAGGGAAACTTAAAATATATATATTTAACGCATTGCCATGGAGATCATATTGCAGGGGTTAGTGAACTAAAAGAAAGATGTGGTGGAAAAATATTGATTCACCGATTTGATAGTGAAGGATTAAATGATGTTAATATTAATCTTTCTACAATCATTGACTTACCACCAATAGAACTAGAAGCAGATTCGAGAATAGATGATAATGACTTGATACATTTAGGTAATTTAGAATTTAAAGTATTTCACACACCAGGGCATACAAGAGGTTCAACTAGTCTTTATTGTGAAAAACAAGAATGCTTATTTTCAGGTGATACATTGTTTCGTGGAACATGGGGAAGAACAGACTTACCAACAGGAAGCATTGAAGATATTATGGATTCTATAACCAATAAATTATTAAAACTTCCAGACAATACAATCGTATATCCAGGTCATGGAAAGCCAACAATGATAAAGGAAGAAAAGCCAATCTATTTGGAACTAAAGCCTAAAATGTATTGAATTTTAATGGATGATGTAGTATAATCCAAAAAGAAACTTGAAGTTTTTTGTATTCTGAAAAGTGTCGAATATTCAATGAGACATACGGGCACCAGAAGTCTGTGCATATGTTTTGCCTAACGAATCAAGAATTGTAACTTCAAAATGGGCTGGATTAGTTTAATCTGGCCCACAATGCAAATTATGAAAGAATAAAATGCAAATATAATTTATATAAATAGAATAAACAAAGAAAGGAATTTTAAAATGGAAAAAATAGAACCAAGAACATTGGCAGGATTTATGGAACTATTGCCCAATGAACAAATTTTATTTAATCAAATAAAAGAAAAAATAGAAAATACATATAAAAAATTTGGTTTTTTACCTTTAGATACACCAGTGATAGAACTTGCAGAAGTATTACTTGCAAAAGCTGGTGGAGAAACAGAAAAGCAAATTTACCGATTTCAAAAAGGAGATACAGATTTAGCTCTACGATTTGACTTAACTGTTCCGCTTGCTAAATATGTAGCTAAAAATTATGGGAATTTGAGTTTCCCTTTCAGAAGATATCAAATTGGAAAAGTATATAGAGGAGAAAGAGCACAAAAAGGAAGATATAGAGAATTTTATCAATGTGATATTGATATTATTGGTGATGGAGAATTAGATTTAATTAATGATGCAGAAATTCCAGCAATTATCTATACAATATTTAGAGAGTTAGGATTTGAAGATTTTACGATAAAACTTAATAATAGAAGAATTTTAAATGGATTATTTGAAAGTATTGAACAAAAAGAAAATGCAGTTGAAATTTTAAGAATTATTGACAAAATAGAAAAAATCGGAAAAGAAGCAGTCATAAAAGAATTTGAAAAACTAGGATTAAAAGAAAATCAAATAAAAAATATTATAGATTTTATAGAGATAGAAGGAACTTCTGATGAAAAAATAGAAAAATTAGAAAATTTAGGTGTTACAAATACCACTTATAAACAAGGTGTAGAAGAATTAAAGACAGTTGTAAAAAATGTAAGACTATTTGGTGTTCCAGATACCAACTTTAAAGTGGATTTAACGATTGCAAGAGGATTAGATTATTATACAGGCACAGTATATGAAACATTTTTAAATGATTATAGAGAAATTGGAAGTGTATGTTCTGGAGGAAGATATGAAAATTTGGCAGAATATTATACACAAAAAAGTCTTCCAGGGGTAGGGGTTTCAATAGGATTAACTAGATTATTTTATAAATTCAATGAATTAAATATTATAAAGGCAGATAGAAAATCTGTTGCCGATATTTTGATTATTCCTATGGTAGAAAATCTAGAGGAACCTATAAAATTAGCGACAAAACTAAGAAATGTGGGAATCAATACAGAAATCTATTTAAATGATAAAAAGCTAAAAGCAAAATTTAAATATGCAGATAAATTAGAGATTCCTTATGTAATTGTAATAGGAGAAGACGAGATAAATTCAAAAGAAATTACATTAAAAAATATGAAAACAGGTAACGAAGAAAAATTACCAATGGACGAAAATAAAGTAAAACAAATGATACAGGGAATTTAGAATATATAAAAATAGGAGCATAAAATAAAAATATTACATAAAATAAGAATTAAAACAGAAAACAAACATGTAATAAAAAAACACATTTCAATATTATGCGTATTAGAAATGTGTTTTTATCATAACTTTGTGTTTTTAACTTTATCATATCGATATTTAAGAGGACATTTTTTCTTAATAAAATCTTTAAATTCGGTTGGTGTTCCTTTTGTGAAACCAGATTTGTCTAAAATTAAAGAATGTCTACTATCTAAATATAAATAAAAAAAAGTATCTGTTTCAAATATTTTATATAAATTTTTATAATAAACAATAGAATACACACCTTTAGAATAAACCTTAAAATATTTATGATAAAAAGAAAAGGTAAAAGATTTTTCTCTTGTAATTTTATCACTGTTGTAATCTTTTTTTACTTCTTCAATAGGATGAAAATATCTCCATAGCAGAAAAGAAGTTAAACAAGCACAAAAAATAATAGCTATACCATAATAATCATATTTAACATATAACATAATAAAAAATAGTATAAGCATAGATATCATAAGAGAAAATACATGATATCGAAAAGAAAATTTTCTTGTATGAAATTTTAAAAAATCATCATAAATATGTTTGGAATATTTAGTTGTATTTTTAAATAATAAATTCAATTTTATTCACCCGTAAATAGTATATCATAAAAATTATTTAATGAAAATATATGTACAAAAAAACAAGAAAATTATTAAAAACGATTAGACAAGTATCTTGCACAAAAAAAACGAAAATGATATAATCCTGATTGTAAGTAAAAGAATATAAAAAAACTTACAAAATAAAAAAGATTTAGAAATTATAAGGAAAGGTTTAAGAATATGTATGATGTTATTATAATAGGTGCTCGGACCTGCAGGTGTGACAGCAGGATTATATACCAAAAGGGCAAATCTTAACGTATTAATTATCTATAAAGAGCTTTCAGGGTTAGAAAAAGCAGATGTCATAGAAAATTATTATGGATTTAAAAATGGAATTTCTGGGGAAGAATTATATAAAACGGGAATAGAACAGGCAAAAAATTTGGATATAGATATAAAAAAAGAAGAAGTGACTAACATACAAATAGGAGAAAATAAGAATTATAAGGTTATTACAGAAAATGGAATATATCATACAAAAACATTGATATTTGCAACAGGGAATAAAAGAAATACACCTAAAATAAAAGGCATAAAAGAGTTTGAAGGAAAAGGGATTAGTTATTGTGCTGTTTGTGACGGTTTCTTTTATAAAAATAAAGATATAGCAGTTCTAGGAAATGGAAACTATGCCATATCCGAAACAAATGAATTAATCAATATAGCCAAGCATATAACTATATTAACAGATGGAAAAGAGGCACCAGAAATTAGAGCAGATAATGTAGATATAGATACAAGAAAAATACGTGAAGTTAGAGGAAATAAAAAGATAGAAGAAATAGAATTTGAAGATAATAGCAAAATGAAAACAGATGGTATATTTGTTGCACTTGGTGTGGCTGGAAGTAGTGAATTTGCAAAAAAGCTAGGAATTATAACCAACAAAGATAAAATTATTGTTAATGAAAATATGGAGACAAATGTACCAGGTGTGTATGCTTGTGGAGATTGTACAGGAGGATTATTACAAATTTCTAAATCTGTATATGAAGGTACAAAAGCAGGATTACAAGCAATTAAATATTTAAAAAAACAAAATGAAAAAGTATAAGAAAACAATAATGCGATAAAATAAAAAATAAAAAAATAAAAAGGAGGAAAATTATGAGTGTTTTAAAATTAGAGGAAGGAAATTTTGAAGAAGTAGTATTAAAATCAGAAGGAAAGGTGCTAGTGGATTTTTATGCAGATTGGTGTGGTCCATGTAAAATGATGTCACCAATCATTGACGATATAGCAAATGTGTTAGAAGGAACTGTAAAAGTAGGAAAAGTAAATGTGGATAATAATCAAGAATTAGCGATAAAATATGATGTTATGAGCATACCAACCATTATGGTATTTGAAAATGGAAAGCCAATAAAAACCTTTATAGGTGTCACAGATAAAAATGAAATATTAGATGTATTAAAATAGAGGTGATATTGATGAAAATTGCTATTATATATGATAGTATAACAGGCAATACAAAAAAAATTGCAGAAGCAATCAAAGCAGAATGTGAAGATAAAGACATCCTTTTTGGAGATATGCAAACAAATATAAACGAGGCAGAACTAATATTTATAGGTACATGGACAGATAAAGGAAATTGTAGTGAAAAAGTAAAAGAAAAATTGGCATCTATTCAAAATAAAAAAATAGCTATCTTTGGAACAGCTGGATTTGGCGGTTCCGAAGAATATTTTCATACTTTATATCAACGAGTAAAAGAATTTGTTCCAAAAACAAACGAAATTCTAGGATATTTCTATTGTCAAGGAAAAATGCCACTTTCCGTAAAAGACAGGTATGTAAAAATGATAACAGAACATCCAGAAGATAAAAGACTACAAGTCAGTTTAGAGAATTTTGAAGAAGCATTGTCACATCCAGATCAAAAAGATATGGAAAATGCAAAAAGTTTTGCTAGAGAAATCATAAAGAGGTGCATGTAAATGAAAGTAATATATTTTTTAGCAACAGATGGAATAAAATTAGATGGACTATTGTATACGTCTCAGAATAAAACAGAAGATATTATTTTATCAGTTCATGGAATGGGAACAAATTGCATGAAAAAAAGAGAGACAACAACTGCAAAAGTAGCAAATGAAAATAACATCGATTATTTTTGTTTTAATAACAGAGGTAGTGAACTTGTAAAATATATCAGAAGATATACAGAAGGAAAAAGAGAAAAAGAATTAGGAGGAACCAGTTATGAAGATGTTTTAGAAGGATATGAAGACATTACTGGTGCGATAATTAAATTAAAAGAATTAGGATATAAAAACATATATTTACAAGGACATAGTTTGGGATGTACCAAAATTGTTTACACATATAATGAATTAAAAGAAGAACAAGATGATATGTTAACCCATATAAAAGGCATTATCTTAAATTCATTAATTGATATTCCAAAAGCATTAAAAGTATATCTAAGAGATAAATTTGATGAATATCTTGCGTATGCTGAAGAAAAAGAAAGAAATAATGGATTAAATGAAATAATGCCAGAAGAAGCTTTTATCCATCCAATTAGTGTAAAGACATTTTTAAGATATGCAAGAGACAACAAAGATATAGATTTTGCAAAATATGGAGAAGATAACGAATTGGCAAAATTAAACAATATAGATGTACCATTATTTATGCGTTGGGGAAATGTTAATGAGATGATTGTACAAATGCCAGAAGAATTGGTAGATATCATGAATAAAGCAATTACAAATCTACATAAAGATATTTATTATATAGATGGTGCAAATCATAGTTATGATGGAAAAGAAGAGGAATTAGCAAAACAAATTGTGGAATTTATTCATAAAAATAAATAAAATATAAGAATATATTGACAAATTTGGATTACAGTTGTAAACTATAAATGGTTTACAACTGTAACTTTTTTATCATGTAGGAAAATCATAATATATTTGTCACATATATCATTTTTTACATACAATAAGACATGAAATTTTTAGGAGGTAATGATGAAGACTACAGAGAAAATCACAGATGCAGAATTAGAAATTATGAAAGTATTGTGGAATAGAAAATCTCTTACACTAAATGAAATTGTAGGAGAACTAAGTAAAGAAGAACCAAAAAACAAAAGTACAATTAAGACATTACTATATAGATTAATTGATAAAAAAATGGTGAAATCTGTACAAAAAAATAAGAAAGAAAATGAGTATAAACCATTAATTTCAGAAAAGAAATATTTGAAAAATGCAAATGAAAACTTTTTAGAAAAACTCTATGATGGTAATGTGGATCATATGCTATTAAATTTTGTAGAGGATAAAAAAATAACGAAAGAAGAAATAGAAAAATTATTAAAAATAATAGATGAATAGGGGATTTTTATGATAGAAAAAATATGTCTATATGTCAATTTTTTAATAGATAGAATACAAATTAGAGAAGCATTTTATATGATTTTATATATGTCCATATTTGCTGTTATTGTAGGTTTTACAATATTTCTTATTCAAGAAATATTAGATAAAAAAATTTCACCTAAATGGAAACTAATCATGTGGAGTATTTTTATAATTTCACTAATAGTACCATTAAATGTCAATGGAAAATATGAAAGCAATAATATTTTTATGAAAATATTAAATCCCATACAAGCAATATCTTTTAAGCAAGAAGTAGAAGATAAGACAGCAGAATATAATACATATATACAAAGGCAAGATATGACATTTGAAGAATATAAAGTCGTAAGAGGAAATCTATATGCGGCATATACGAAATATATTGTATTTGACATGGTTATTCCATGTCTATGGATAGGCGTTATTGGTATTTTATTATTGAGATATGTATTCATAAGAAGAAAAATGAATCAATTACGCGTAAGGGATTTATTAACAGATAATAGAATTATTCAAATTTTTGAAGATTGTAAAAAAGAATTAAATATAAAAAAAGATATTGTATTAATCAATAAAAAAGGAATTTTATCACCTGCCATATATGGAATAACAGACACAAAGATATTTTTAGATGAAGAGAGCGTTAGAACAAAAAAAGATGAAGAAATAAAATATACATTTATGCATGAATTATCTCATTATAAAGGTGGAGACTTAATCATAAATTTATTTTTAAACATATTAAAAACAATGTATTGGTTTAATCCATTTTTATACATCATTTTCAGAAGAATTAGACAAGATATTGAATTAAAAGCAGATGCGAATGTGTTAAAACATTTAAAACCAGAAGAAAATAAAGCATATGCTTTGACAATTATTAATGCACTAAAAGATAGATTATATAAGAGTTATGAAACAGAAGTGTTACATTTGGCAGGAGTGGAAAGTGACACAGAAAGAAGAATCTATATGATCAAATTCTTTCCCAAATTTAAAGTAAAAACACTTAGAATTACATGTATTTCTCTTACATTAATTATGATAATTGGTGGAATATTTTTTATAGGAAAAATAGCAAAGGTAGAAGAAAATTATTTTCATTATGCGTTTGAAGATATGATTCCCTATAAAATTCAATATATAGGCGATTTTAACAGTGTAAAAAATTTAGTACAAAAATTAAGCTTGGGAAAATATGCAGAATGGATAACCACGAGAGAAGAAGAAAATAATCCAGGACAGTATTTATTAGAAATGGAATATTATAACATATATACAAAAGGAGAAAATATAGAAGAATTTGAACAATTTAAACAATTATCATTAGAGGAAAAAGAAAATGTCATTAAGAAAAATGCAGTAACATTATTGAGTTTAATAGATAATCTAAATTCAGTACATTTTACGGTTTATGATGGTGGATATCAAAAATCAGGAATCGTATATGAAAAAACATATACGAGACAAGAGTTAGAAGAAGAATATGGTGTGGATTTAAGAACATATACATATAATCCAGATAATTTTCCACTATAATATGTTTAGCGATAAATATAGGAAAGGAATAAAAAATGAAATTTAAAAAGAGATATATAATCATACCATTGATCATCATACTCATAATTATAATAGGGATGGCTATTTTGATAAAAATCGATAGGGATTACCAAAGAGAAGTAATCAAGCAAGATGAAGCAGGATATGGAAATGATTATCAAAAACTACAGGGAAGCTTAAGTTATTATACACAAAATCCAGATAGAATTATCTATAAACCGAAAATGAAAGATTATTTCTATGTGATTGATAAAAATGATAAAGATTATGCACATTTGTTAGAAGTGGCAGAAGATAGAATGACCTATAGTTTGACAGAAATGGGCGATGCTTTTCATGTAGATTCTATGGATAGAATTATGTCATCAGGTAAAAATTATATCATTCTAGATTATGATAAAGAAAAATATGGAAATATTGGTGTGGATGATGGAACAATGCCTAGACCTGTTGTGTATAAATTATTAGATAATAATAGATGTGCAAGGTTATTTAAATATGTAACACAATTTATGAAACGATATACATTGGAAGAATTAGAAGAAATGTTAGGAAAAACAGGATTTTCTATAAATGATGCAGTAATAGGAGACGCACAAGTACAAGAGGACATAAATGATGGATATACAAGAATATATTCAATTGATGATTTTAGAAGAATTGCGAATAATCCATCAGGAAAATACAAACTTGTAAATAATCTTGACTTTAATGGAGGATCCATGCGATTAAATGCTATTACATTTTCTGGCGAACTAGATGGAGCTGGTCATACTATTAAAAATGTGGGTGGAAATGATCCAGCAGAAAACAGAAGAATTGCTATGTTTTATACAAATGAAGGTACGATTAAAAATTTGAATATAGAAAATATCAATGTGAACATTATAGCAGATGAAGATGTAAATTATCAGGAGGGAATATTTGCACAAATCAATCAAGGAACAATCGAAAATTGTACAACTAGTGGAAATATCAATATACAGTCAGCAGAAAGTACAAATTTTGTTGGAGGAATTGTAGGCAATTTATATGGTGGAACGATTCGTGATTGTATAAATCGTGTCCATATTACTTGTAGTGCAGGAACTGTAGGTGGAATTACAGCCTATAGAGCAGGCGGTATCATAGAAAATTGTACAAATGAAGGAAATTTGACAGGAAGTAATGTAAATGGGATTTGTATGGAATATGCAGGAACATTATCAAACTGTGTCAATAAAGGAAAAATAATTGCAGAAAATTTTGCAAGTGGTTTGGTAACATATAATCTTTCAAATATGATAAATTGTAAGAATTATGGAGATATAACATCTAATAATAATATGGTAGCAGGAATGGTTATATATAATTATGCTAGTATAGAAAACTGTATAAATCAAGGTAACTTAAGTGGTTCTAATATTGTGGCAGGTATTACAGGAACAAATGGAGATTCTAATGGCGCAGAGGGCATTATAAAAAATTGTACATCATCAGGTACAATAACGATTAATACGGCAAAGCAATATGAACAAGATTTATTATATATTGGCGGAATTGTTGGAAATCATATATTAGGAAGAATAGAAGGAAGTACATTTAATGGAAGTTTAGCAGTTAACACAAATAAAACAACGTATAAAGGAAATTTAGCAGGTGCAAAATCAACTAAGGCAACAATAGATGTAAATCAGTCTTATGGATATCAATATGATTTTCAAACATATTATGAAGAACATTGGATGGAAACGTTAAGAGATTAAAATAAAAAATAAAAAAGAATGTCATAAAACAAAAAAAGGTGATATAATAATGTCGAAATGGGAAGAAGAATTAGAACAAAAATTAGAACAAGATTTAGCTAAGTTTAATAAGCATAAGAAAAAAATATGCATAATATTTATGATACTTTGTATCATTTGTTTATTGTTATTCATGTTTGTATTCTTCATGTTTTACATATTTCCACGGATTATTCATGTATATATTAGCATATGGTCAACATTAGAAGGAATATGTATGTGGTAAAGTCCTATTTTAATAAAAATATATCCTAAGGGGGGAATGGATGTGAAAAATAAAAAAATGGTTATGGGAATCATCATGGCTGTTCTAGTAATTGTAGCAATTATCGTAGGAATTGTTATGATGAATATGTCAAAAGAAAAACCAGAAGAGGTTTTAAATGCATATTTTTCAGCTATCAATGATAAAAAATACGAAGATATGTATCAGTATTTAAGCAATTCATCTAAAGAAAGTATTAGTCAAGAAGATTTTATAACAAGAAATGAAAATATTTATGAAGGAATTGATAGTAGTAATATAAAAATCAATGTTAAAGAAGTGACAAATGAAGAAAAAAAGAAAAAAGTATCCTATAGTGAAGAAATGGTAACTTCAGCTGGAACAATTAACTTTGATAATACAGCTTATTTAGTAAAAGAAGATAAAACATATAAACTAGAATGGTCATCAAGTTTGATTTTTCCGGGGTTACAAAGAGATTATAAAGTAAGAGTAGAAACGTTAAGTGGAAAAAGAGGAAGCATTTTAGATAGAAATGGGAATTCACTTGCCTATGATGGAACCATTTCTCAAGTAGGTATTGTACCTGGCAAACTAGGGGATAATAAAGAGGAAAACATTCGTAAAATTTCAGAATTAACCGGTGTATCAGTAGAAACGATTAACAATTATTTATCTGCATCCTATGTAAAAGAAGATACATTTGTACCAATCAGAAAAGTAGCAAAAGATGATACAGAGTTAAAACAACAATTGTTACAAATACCAGGTATATTAATTAATGATGCACAAGGAAGAGTATATACATTAGGAGAAGAAGCAGGGCATTTAATTGGATATGTACAGGCAATTAATGCAGAAGAATTAGAAAAATATGCAGATAAAGGATATAGTTCTACAAGCTTAATTGGAAAATCAGGATTAGAAGCGTCTTACGAAGATAGATTAAGAGGAACAAATGGTGTCAGAATCTATATAGAAGATGCAGAAGGAAACGAAATAAAAACATTAGCAAAACAAGAACAAAAAGATGGAGAAGATATTCGCCTTACAATTGATAGTGATATCCAAACAAAGTTATATAATCAATTAAAAAATGATAAAGGACTATTTGTGGTTATGAAACCTGGGACAGGAGAATTATTGGCATTGGTTAGTACACCAACATTTGATTCGAATGATTTTACATTAGGTATGACAAATGATGAGTGGAATGCTTTGAATAATGATGAAGCCAAACCATTATATAACCGATTTATACAAAGATATTGTCCGGGATCAACGTTTAAAGCAATTACAGGAGCAATTGGTTTGACAACTGGAAAAATATCAGCAAGTGAAGACTTTGGATATACGGGAACTAGTTGGCAAAAAGATTCTTCATGGGGAGACTATAGAGTAACAACATTGACAGGATATAATGGACCTAAGAACTTACAAAATGCATTAATGTATTCAGATAATATTTATTTTGCTCAAACAGCATTGAGAATAGGAACAAGTACATTTACAGAAAATTTAGATAAAATTGGCTTTAATCAAGAAATTGATTTCCCATTATCTCTTGCAAAATCACAATATGCCAATGAAGATGGAATCAATTCAGATGGAAAGCTTGCAGACACTGGATTCGGTCAAGGAAATTTATTGATAAATCCAATTCATATGGCATCTATTTATTCAGGTTTCTATAACAATGGAAATATGATAAAGCCATATATTGAATATAAAGAGGATACAACACCAGAATTTTTCGTTGAAAATGCTTTTTTTGAAGATGCAGCAAACACAATAAAACAAGATTTAATCCAAGTAGTGGAACAAGGTTCAGCAAATGACATGAAGGTAAATGGAGTAACAATCGCAGGAAAAACAGGAACAGCAGAATTAAAAACAGATAAAAACGACACTGAAAGTGGTACATTAGGATGGTTTGATTGTTTTACAACTAACCAAGGAGAAAATGACATATTAGTGATTGGTATGGTGGAAAATGTACAAGATAACAATGAAGGTGGAAGCCATTATTTAATCAAGATGATAAAGACATTATTTCAATAAAAAAAGGAGACAATTAGAGTAAGTACTAATTGTATAGGTTTACAATAGATATGTCACACCCAAAGTAAAAAAATAAAAGTAGGAAATACCAAAAAATATGATAAAATAA
>CALXFE010000003.1 GCA_944387545.1 uncultured Clostridia bacterium
GGAGGATTTATTATAGGAAATACATTGGGAATTGTTTTTGATAATTTTATGTTAGGATATGTATTTGCTATGATTGGCTTTGGATTAGGTTTTGTTCTAAAAGTATTTAAAAAGTAATATAAATTACAATTAGTCTGAATAAAATATTTGAGCATTTACCTTAGATGGTAGGTGCTTTTTATTTAAAGGCATTATTTTTTGGAGACTTTCTTGGGACTAATAAAAAAAAAGACCAAAATTAGTCTTAAAAAATGATTATTTTTTGATTTTTGACATAAAAAAAAAGCCAATCATTAAGAGTCTCTCTCAAAACAAATGACCTTTTATTGGAGCCACTTCCCAGATTCGAACTGGGGACCCTCGCATTACAAGTGCGATGCTCTGGCCAACTGAGCTAAAGTGGCAAAATTTGGTGACCCGTACGGGAATCGAACCCATGTCTCCGCCGTGAAAGGGCGGTGTCTTAACCGCTTGACCAACGGGCCTTATATATAAAGAACTAAATAATTCTTTTACAAATTATTTAGTTCTTTTGGTGAGCTATCCGCGACTCGAACGCGGGACAACTTGATTAAAAGTCAAGTGCTCTACCACCTGAGCTAATAGCCCATTTACTACGTTATTCATAACGCCTTTATAGTTTACAATATTTTTTCACAGTTGTCAATAGATTTATGAAAAATTTGTGAATTTTTTTTGTTTTTTTGCTAAATTTTCTTTTTCTTAAGCTGATTTCACAAATTTTTCATATTTTACTATCTATGTTTATGCATTAAGTTTTTCTAATACATCTTCTACATCTATTCCGTGAACATCACAAGCTTCCTCTAATGTTTCCATTTGAGATGCAGGACATCCTATGCAATGCATTCCAACATTTAATAATATTTCTGCTTTTTCTGGAGCAGTTTCTAATATTTCTCCAATTCTTGTATCTTTATTAAATTTCATTGTATTTCCTCCTTTTTATATTTTGAACTAAATTAAATTTTCTAAAATAAAAACTTTAATTTTATTGTATATAAAATTTTATCATAAATTTTACAAAAAGTATAGACAAATTTAAAAAAATATTGTATTATGGAAAAAATTGTAAGGCGGTGATACTATTTTTACAAAATTAGATTTCTTTTTTATATCTCTTATTATTCATCTTTTTATTAGTTTATATTCAATTTATACGTTTTTTGATATTAAAATTTTTCATAATCAACAAGGTTCAAAATTAAAACTCAAACAAAAATACATCGAAAAAGGAGGTCATTAATTTATTAAACGTTTTTTACTGACAATGGGTCTAACGGCAATATTTATTTTTCTACATGTTAAATTTTTTTATTCTATCTATACTGCAGAAGAGTTAATCATCCCTTATGGTCTTAAACCTTTTGATATTTGTAGTGAAAATCCAGTTTTATGGAAATATTTAAAAATCATACATATAGTAAGTTATATAATTTCAATCATTATTTTATGTCATTTTTTTATTTCTAAATTTTTGAAAAAATTTTCTCAATCAAAAAAAGTTCAAAAAGAATTTATAAAAACAAATTGTCATTCATCTAGTAAAAAATCACATCATTTAACTATGCCTAATTCTTTACAATTATGTATCGGTTTTAATAACATTTCCAAAACAAATGTGTATATTCCTGAAAGTGGGCTTTATCAAAACTTTTTAATCACTGGTACAATTGGTTCAGGGAAAACCTCTTCTGCTATGTATCCTCTTACGGAACAACTCATCCAATTTAATTCTCAATTTAAAAACAAAAAAATGGCTATGCTTATTTTAGATGTAAAGGGAAATTATTATGCACAAGTTGAAAAATTTTGTAAGAAATATAACCTCTCTTCTGATTTGGTTGTCATTGAATTACATTCTGGTATTCATTATAATCCTTTACATAAACCGCATTTAAAGCCTCAAATATTGGCCAATCGCTTAAAAACCATTCTTTTATTATTTTCAGAAAACAACTCTGAATCATATTGGTTAGATAAAGCAGAGCAAGTATTAACAGAATGTATCAAACTTTGTCGATTTTATAATAATGGATATGTAACCTTTTTAGAACTGCACAAACTCATAACCATTCCACATTATTATAAAGAAAAAATCCCCCTATTAAAGGACTTATTTACACATTCAAAATTTAATGCTCGCCAAATTTATGAATTAAATGCTTGCTTAGACTTTTTCCAGAAGGAATTTGAAGCTTTGGATCAAAGAACAAAATCTATTTTAGTTTCTGAAATAACAAGAATAACTAATACCTTTGTTTCTGATTATGAGGTTATGTCCTGTTTTTGTTCTCCTAAAGAAAAATTAACTTTTACTGGCTTTGAGGAGGTTATAAAAAAAGGAAAAATTGTGGTTTTAAATATGAATATTTCAGAATATAGCATTCTTTCTAAAATCATTGCTACCTATTTAAAATTAGACTTTCAATCTGAAATACTGTCTAATTTATCTAATAGAACCATATTTCCGACTGCTTTTATTTGTGATGAATATGATAAATATGCCAGTAAAACAGATGCAGAATTTTTTTCTTTAAGTCGAGAAGCCAAATGTATAAATATTGTTAGCACACAAAGTTATTCATCTTTAAAAAACACATTAAAAGATGATTCTTTTGTAAAGGTTATTGTGCAAAATTTGATTAATAAGATTTGGTTTCGAACAGATGACATTTTTACTATTGAAGAGGCCCAAAAACAATTAGGGAAAGAAGAAAAAATAAGAACTTCTCAAAGTTTTTCTGAGAATGCCAAACAAACAAATTTTAGTTATATTACCAATACGTTAAATTCTGAAGATTCCAATATTTCAGAATCTATTAGTACTTATATTCAAAATGATTATATTTATGAATCAAACTATTTTACACAACAGCTTGAAACTTTCTCAGCCCTATGTTTTTTGTCAGATGGTAATAAGATTTATCCCCCTTGCAAATTGCAAATGATCCCATATTTTAAAAATAGAAAGGAGTTTATTTATGAAAACAAAACTAAACAAACCAAAAAATAATATAAAATCTCACTATGCATTTCTAAATATAGTCTTTATTATTACTCTATTTATTTTTATCCTATTCTTGAGTCCTTCTATCTCTTTTGCATTAGGAGACCCCAAATTAATTAGTACCATTAATTCTGCTTTTGAAGACATTGAAGGATGGATACTAAAAATTTCTACCCCAGCTGCAGCAGTAGCAGTCGGTACGGGCGTATTTATGAAAAAATTCAGTTTTGGTGATGAAGAAAAAATACGAACAGGAAAAAAATTAATAAAAGGTTCTCTTTTTTCTTATGCTTTTATATTAGCAATTGATTTAATTTTATCTGCTATAAAATCTTTAATCGGATAGGAGGTTTTATGGAGCAATCTGAAAACATTACACAAGTCATTATTGATACTATTAATACTATTTTTGAAAATATTTTTAGTTCTATTGATAACAATTTATATTCTCTATTAGATGAACTTACCTTTATTAATTCTGATATTTTAAATGATAAATATTTTCAAGATATTTTAGGAACATCAACATCTAGTGGTATTTTATTAATTGCCAATACCCTTTTATTTGCTTTTATATTGTATTACAGTATTAAATATCTATTGTCTCATTTAACTTATGATAGAATTGATAAACCTTCTAGCTTTTTCATAAAAATGATACTTTACGGTATTTGTATGAATGCTTCCTTTTTTATTATTCAACTATTTATTGATTTCATGGCTAATATTTCCCTCGTTATCCGTAGTATTGGAGAAGATTTATTTCATAAAAGTATCTGCTTTTCCTCTTTAATTACGAGTATCAATACCAATATTTCTGTTGATACTTCTTCTTTAAATATTTTCACAGTTGATGGATTGATTAAAGGTATTTTATCTGCTTCTTTATTAAACTTAGTATTTAGCTATTCCCTAAGATATATTTTTATAAAAGTTTTTGTCTTACTGACACCTTTTGCATTTTTATCTTTGATTCTTTCTAATACGAGTTGGTTTTTTAAAGCTTGGCTCAAAAATATATTTTCTCTTCTTTTTATTCAAATTATTGTATCTATTATTCTACTTTTAATGTTTTCTGTAGATTTTTCTGATACAGATTTGTTTAATAAATTCATTTATGTTGGTGGTATGTATGGTTTGATTAAAGCAAATGCTTTAGTTCGTGATTTTATCGGTGGGATTTCCACAACAATCACACAATCTGTGAAAAGTTTTACAAATTTAAAGTAAACGTGAGATGTATTTTACTCATCATATAGTAAATATGTAAGGAGGCGATTTTTTGAAATTTATCTTTCCACAAAATTATGCATTTAAAAATAAAATATTTGGTGTTATTGATTATTCTGTAGCAATTGTCAATATCCTTTGGGCTTTATTTATTTTTTTATTACTACATCTTTTTGTTCAGGATATCAATATAAAAGTTGTTACTTTTATCATCTTTTGTTTTCCCATTTTTCTGCTTAGCATTTCTGGAATTCATGGAGAAAATATTATTTATATTTTTATCTATATGATTAAATTTATTTTCAAGCAAAAAATATTTTTTTATTCTAAAACGAACAAGTATAGGTAGTTTAAGAACGATTCCTTTTCATTTTTAAAAAATTGCCTTGAATTTTTTGTCTAAAAAAGATATAATTTGTATTACCAAATAACGAAATTGATGCAAAAATCATTCATTAAATTTTATGAAAACATATTGGGCTTTTTGTAATGACACAATTTTTTAGTTTTGGCTTAGAAAGGATGATAATCAAAATGAAATTAGAACAAAATGATAAAACACTTTTATTTTCTGAAACAATGATACCAGATATTTTCTTTTCAGATTATTTATCTCAAATACCTGGAGATTATTTAAAAATTTATTTATATATTTTATTTCTTTCAAAATATAATAAAGATATAAAATTAAATGATTTATCCAAAAAATTAAATATACCTTTAAAATCAATAAGTGAAGGTCTTAAGTTTCTAGAAGAAAATAAATTAATTACAAAAAAGTCTACAGGTTATGTGATTATAGATTTACAAGAAGCAACCCTTCATGAATTATATACGCCTAATCTTACGGTTTCTAAAGAAAAGGTTGCACAAACTGCTAAAAACCAATCTAGAGCAAAGGCGATTGAACATATCAATAATATGTATTTCCAAGGTATTATGAGTCCTTCTTGGTATAATGATATTGATATTTGGTTTAGAAAATATAATTTTGATGAACAAGTTATGATTGCTCTTTTTGATTATTGCTATAATCGAAGTGCCATGCACAGAAATTATGTCCAAACCGTTGCGGAAGCCTGGGCATCAAATAAAATTAAAACCTGGAATGATTTAGATAAATATTATGAAAAGCAGGAAAAATTAAATACTTTAAAGAAATCTATTTCTAAAAAACTTGGTAAACATGGAAATCTAACACAATATGAAGAAGCCTATATAGAAAATTGGGTCTTAAATTTTGGTTATGATATGGACATTATTGAAATTGCTTTAAAACGTACAACCCTAAAACAATCTCCTACTTTTGAATATATTAATACCATTATTACAGATTGGCATGACAGAAATCTAAAAACCCCTTCTGAAGTCAACGCTTTTATTGAACAAAGGAAAAAGTTAAATAAAGATACAAAAAATCTAAAGCATCAAGTAGAAAAAGTAAATTATGAACAAAGAAAATATGATAATTTAGACTTTTTATATGCAAATCAATCAGACAAGGAGGATAAAATTGGCTAATGAAATATTAAATTCTTTATTAAAAGAATATGAACAAAAAAAGGTAAGAGAAGAAATTGCTGCTGAAGAAAGAAAAGAAGCTTTATATGATAAAATCCCAAGATTACGAAATATTGAGAATGAAATTAATACTTGTGCGATTTCTACAACCAAAGATATTCTAAATAAAAACTATCATTCCTTATCTTCTCTTCCTGATAAAATACATTCTTTAAAAAAAGAAAAAGAAGAAATTTTGAAGGAAAATAAAATACCTCTTGAATATTTGAAGCCACATTATGAATGTCCATTATGCAAAGATACCGGCTATATTCAAAAGAATAATTATAAAACAGAAATGTGTAGCTGTTTAAAACAAAGACTTCTAGATATTTCTTTTAATAAATCTAATATGTCTAATTTAGATAAAGAAAATTTTTCTACCTTTAATGAATTGCTTTTCTCTGATGAAATAAATCCTGATAAATATAAATTTCATATTTCACCTAGGGAAAATATGAAAAATATTAAGGATAAATCTTTAGAATTTGTCCAAAATTTTGATAATCCTGATTATAAAAATTTATTGTTTACAGGAAATACAGGACTTGGTAAAACCTTTCTTTCTAATTGTATTGCCAATGAAATCTTAAAAATGGGGAAAACTGTCCTTTATCAAACTGCTCCTGTTTTATTGGAAAATATTATTGATTATAAGCTAAATAAGCAAAAATCTCATTTAGAAGATATTAACAAATCTGTATTAGAAACAGACTTATTAATTATTGATGATTTAGGAACTGAATCATTAAATAGTATGAAATTAAGTGAATTATTTACAATTATCAATACAAGAATTTTAAATTTAAATCATAAAATTACTAAAACAATTATTTCTACAAATTTAAATATTAATGAAATTTTTAATAAATATGAAGAAAGAATTGGTTCTAGAATTGCTGGTTATTATGATATCTATTGCTTTTTTGGTGATGATATCCGTTTTAAAAAAAGATAGCCATTATACTATGATTATTCCATTCTATTTGTTAAAAAATCCTTTTAAGAAAATTTCTTAAAAGGATTTTTGTTTTATCTTTAATTTTGTACATCATTAATTTCTGGTGCTAATATCTCCATACTAACTACTTTTCCGCCATCACTTGTTCTCATTAATGTAACACCTTGTGTTGATCTTCCTAGAACACTAATGTCTTTTACATTAATTCTAATAATTGTTCCTGTATCTGTAATCAACATAACATCATCTTCTTCTGTGGCAATTCTTACACCTACTAGTTTTCCTGTTTTTGGTGTAATCTTGTATGTAATAACACCTTTTCCACCTCTATTTTGTACTCTATATTCATCTAATTCTGTTCTCTTACCAAATCCATTTTCCGTAATAGCTAATAATGTTGCTTTTCCTCCGCTAATTACAGATTCCATACCAATGACTTCATCATCTTCATCTAGTCTAATACCAATGACACCTTGTGAAACTCTACCAATTGGTCTTACCTCTTTTTCATCAAATGTAATACACATACCATTTCTAGTAACTAAAACAACATTATCTTGTCCATCTGTTAATCTTACACCGATTAATTCATCATCTTCTTTTAAAGTGATTCCTTGTAATCCAGTTTTTCTAGTAGAATCATATTCTTTTAATGCTGTCTTTTTAATCAATCCATTCTTTGTGGCCATTAATAGATATTTTCCATCTGCAAAGTTTTGAATTGGTATAACTGCTGATACTTTTTCTCCTGGATCTAAACTCAATAAGTTTACGATAGCTGTACCTTTTGCAGTTCTTCCTGCCTCTGGTATTTCATAACCTCTTAAATGATATAACTTACCTTTATTTGTAAAGAATAAGATTACATCATGTGTTGATGCTGTAAAGATTTGTTTTACAAAATCTTCTTCTCTTGTTGCAATACCTGTGATTCCTTTTCCTCCACGTTTTTGACTCTTATATGTATCGATTGGCATTCTTTTAATATATCCAAAATGTGTTAGGGCTACAACGGTTTGTTCTTCTTTAATTAAATCATCTAAATCAATTTCGCCTTCTGCTGCAACAATTTTTGTTTTTCTGTCATCACCAAATTTATCTTTGATTTCTAATAATTCTTCTTTTATAATATCAAATACTAATCTCTCACTATTTAGAATATCTCTTAAATGCGCAATTAATTCCATTAATTGGTTATATTCTTCTTCAATTTTTTCTCTTTGTAAGCCTGATAATGTTTTTAATCTCATATCTAGAATGGCTTGTGCTTGAATATCTGATAAACCAAATCTTTCCATTAATCTTTCTTTTGCATCATCATAAGAATTTCTAATAATCTCAATTACTTCATCAATATTATCTAACGCAATTTTTAATCCTTCTAAAATGTGTGCTCTCGCTAGTGCTTTATCTAATTCGAATTGTGTTCTTCTTAAAATAACATCTTTTCTATGATCGATATAGCAATCTAAACATTGTCTTAAAGTTAAAATTTTTGGCACACCATTTACTAATGCAAGCATAATAATTCCAAATGTTGTTTGCATTTGTGTATGTTTAAATAATTGATTTAATACAACTTGAGGATTTGCATCTCTTTTTAATTCAATAACAACTCTTACTCTATCTTTTCTATCAGACTCGTCTCTACATTCTGAAATACCTTCTACTTTTCTTTCCTTTGATAAGTCTGATATTGTTTTGATTAAATTTGCTTTATTTACTTGATATGGTAAAGAAGAAACAATGATTCTTTGTCTATTTCCACTCATCTCTTCTATTTCTGTTTCTGCTCTTAATGTGATTTTTCCTCTACCTGTTGTATATGCTTTTTTAATTCCTTCAAGACCTAAAATAATTCCTTCAGTTGGAAAATCTGGTCCTTTGATAACACTCATCAATTCTTCATCTGTTACATTATCTTCATCAATGATTTTAATAATACCATCAATTAATTCTGTTAAGTTATGTGGTGGTATATTGGTTGCCATACCTACGGCAATACCTGAAGAACCATTGGCAAGTAATGCTGGTATTCTTGCAGGAAGTACAGTTGGTTCTTGTAATCTATCATCATAGTTTGGCATAAAATCAACTGTATTTTTTTCAATATCTGTTAACATATATTCTGCAATTTTAGACATTCTTGCTTCTGTATACCTCATTGCGGCTGCACCATCACCATCTACAGAACCGAAATTACCATGTCCGTCAATTAACATATATCTCATTGAGAAATCTTGTGCTAGTCTAACCATAGCATCATATACAGAACTATCTCCATGTGGATGATATCTACCTAAAACAGAACCTACTGTATTGGCACACTTCCTATATGGTTTATCTGATGTAATTCCATCTTCATGCATAGCATATAAAATTCTTCTGTGAACAGGTTTTAAACCATCTCTTACATCTGGAAGTGCACGAGAAACAATAACACTCATGGCATAGTCTATGTATGCTTCTCTCATCTCTTTTTCAATGTCTTTTTCTATAATTTTTCCGTCTCTTCTTTCTTGTCTTTCTTCCATTGTTTTCCCTCTCTTCCTTTATATTTCTACCTTTGTATTATACTAAAACAAACTTTATTTTGCAAGTAAAATCCTTAAAAAATCTAGGGAAATAAATATTTTCGAGATATTTAAAAAAGCTTTCTATTTTTTAGACAATTTATCATTAAATTTACACCATCAATGAAACCTTCTCTATACATTTCTTGATTGTATTTTGTTATTTTTATATTATAGTTATCTTCAATTGTTTCAAAAATTTTCTGTAATTCTTTTGGATTATTTGAATTTTCTATGACTGTTTCTATATTTATTGTTTTTAATTTATTTTCTATTTCTTTGTTAGATTTTTTAATTATTTCATCAATTTGTTCTTCTTGTGAATTGTATAAGATATTTATGATATCTTTTTCTTGTAAATTTTCTTTATTTTCCATGACTTTACCTTTTCAATATAACGCTTAAATGTTATATTGCCTTTCTTTTTTATTTATTTTTTCTTTTTTCTTTTATTTTTATACTTTTGTTTTGTTCTTCCCATTGTTTTAGGTATATATTTTTCGATATATATAATCCTAATTTCATGCATAAAAATATAAAGACCTTAAGTAGTAATATTATATAACTACTTGAGATCTTTCATTCAAATTTATTTTATATAAAGTGTAAGACGAGAAGAATACGCACTGTTCGTACCGTAAGAATAGTCATTTATGCGATGACTTGGTGAATAGACATAATTACAACTTCCGCCCCTGCCAACTCGAAAAGTTGTGCTGGTGGCTTCTAATGTCCATTCAAAAAGACAGCCGTATATGTCATATATATTTCTTATTATATCTGTTTTACTTGTTCCTGTTATCGTTCCAGAATTTCTTTTATTCCCAATATCTACTGTTACATCTATTTTATTCTCTCCATTTTGCATCCATCTCATCATTGTATCATACTGACTTCCCCATATCATGGTACTTTCTACACTATCTGTATTATATGTTTTACCATATGCATATAATCCATACCATGTATTTGCACTAGTAGTATATGCTGTTAGTGGGTAAATATTTGCTTTACTTTGTGCTATATTACTATCAGACTTACTCATCTCATATCTGCCTACATAAAATCCATGATACTTTTCTATACTTTTTATCATAGCATTATAATCTTTCTGCATTGTTTCTTTAAATGTATTTATATCTGCATAATCTTCTGTATTATTTCTTAGTATTCCTTTTATTATATTTAAATATGTTGTATTACCATCGTAACTAGCTACTGTATCTGGTTCCCTATAGCCGTTTGTTCCTTGGCCATAACCTGTTTTTTCTGTTGCCCCTGTTGATGTGAAATTATATAATTTTCCTTGATAGTTTGGATTCCCATTGCTATCAGTTCCACTTGTTATATTGGCAATTTCATCTACTTCTGCTGGTATCCATACAAATTCATTTCCTGTACTACTATGATTTTCATTTATTGCATCTGTTATCACTAATCCATTTTCTATACTGTTTATCGTATCACTTGTTCCTACTGCAAATCCTTCTGGTATCCATGCAGTTTGTCCATTTTTGGTATATTGCTGTGTTTTAATATATATATCTGAGAATTTTTCTACATATTTTCCATTTGTTATCTCTACTGTATAGGTTGTCTTTCCTCCATTACTTTGCTCCACAATAAATTTGTATTCTCCATTTTCTTCAACCTCATAAGTTGTTGTAGTTGTATTTTCTACACTTGTTCCATCTGGCTTTGTTATTTTTGTTATCTCTCCTTCTGTAGCTGTTGCATTGATTGTGATTGCTATTTTCTCTCCTTCATCAACTTGTGTATCTGGATTGATTGTATGGGTTACAATTGGTGCTGGTATCATTTGTTCCACATTTCCGTTTTCACTTACAAAATATCTTCTTCCTGTATCTGTTATTGTAACTATAAAGCCTTGCTCTCCGTTATTTTCTCCTTCTTCTACACTATATTTATTCTTTCCAAATCCATTTTCTAATTCTTTTTCTAAATCTTGCTGTAATATCTCTCTTCCATTGTTATCTATTAGGGCTGCTTGTGCTGCTAATGCCACTTTTTCTTTTTCTTCTGCTATATCTGTTTGTTCTCTGGCATCTGTTGCTCTACTTAATATTCCATTATCTCCTGTTAATGCAGCAATCGTTACACCCGCTAGGATTAATAGTACAATTATTGTGATAACAAGTGCTATCAAAGTAATTCCTCTTATATTATGTATGTCTTTCTTCATGTTTCTACCTTCTTTGTTCCTAGTTTTAAACATAAACCTTTCTCCTTTCTTTTGTTTCTTTTTTTCTTTTCGTTTCTTGTAAAGTAATTAACCATAAGCTTTTATTAAGTTTTTCCATTATTAATAGCAATATACATATTTTATATTTATTTTCTTTCTAATCAAAATATTGTTTTTTATATGCATATTTTATTCTAACAACGCTTATTAGCTATATCTAGATTATACTTTAGGCATATATTTTTTTCAATACTTTTTCTTTATTTATTTCTATTTCTAACTTCTTTTTTTGCTTATCTTTAATATAATAGTATATAATGTTTAACAATGTTGTTTTTGTTAGCATTTGCTTTTTGCATATATTCTTCATACGCTTGCGGTCTGTCGGTTTTTTAGTTTTTTTGTAATATAATATAAACAAATATTTTTAGAGGTGACATTATGCAAGATGATTTTAAAGTTGGAGAAAGAATTAGAGAAATACGTGAAAGTTTAAATATGAATAGAGAAAAATTTTCAGAGATGATAGATATATCAAGTGTATTTTTAGGACAAATTGAACGTGGTGAAAGGTCTTTAAGTATAAAAACTCTATCTAAAATTGTTAATTTTACAGGGGCATCTACGGACTATATTTTATTTGGAAATAATAAAACAAATACAACTATTGATAGGATAAATAGAATCTTAAATGAATGTTCTAAAGAAGGTTTAAACTTTATATATGAATTTACTTGTTCTATTAATACTTTTTTAAAGAGTGAAAATCGAAAGTTGTAATTAAAAAGAAAAATGTAAAATGAGAATATTTTTACATTTTTCTTTTTATTACTAAATCAATTTTTCTGCCAAAGCTAATTGCTCTTGATTTAAATTAAAATCTTGTCCGTTATTTTTAATCAAATTATGTAGATTTTCTATAACTCTTGCTTGATTAATTATTTTTTCTAATGGCGCTAAATTATTTAATGCTTGTTCTATTTTATTATACTCTTTTTCCATTGCTCCAAAATCTTTATTATTAAAATTCTGTTTCCAATTATTCATATATTTTTCCATATTTTCTAATCCAATATTTTGTTCTCTAAATTTTTCTTCTATATTATTTTCTACACTATTTAATATAATATCTTTCCCTTGTTTAATTATATTCGTAATATTATAGTCTAATAATCCTTTTTGATTCACTTTATCAACAACAGTATCCAATAATGAGGAAATTCCATCAATTAAGCCTCCCGTCTCAATTGCACTTTGCATTTGTGAAACATTTTCAAAATTGCCTGTAAATATTCCTATTGCACTTTTTCCTACATCTATTGCATCATCTATTGTTTTTGTAATTCCATCTTTTAATCCATAATTTAATAAATTATCTTTTATATTAATAATTTGTTCATCTATAAAATCTGGTAATAAAGCTCTTATTCCAATATCTATAGCTGTATTTATTGTTTTTCCCAATGTAGTTTCTAAAAAGCTTTTTTGCTCTTCGTTCCTATTTATTTCATTATTTAAATTTATTTCATTTTCTATTTTATTTATATCCATATACCACCTTGTACAATATAATTATTTTTAAAATTTATTATATTATATTTTCCTTTCTTCATTGATTATTTTATTTTTTATAATTTCGATTTTTTATAAAAATTATTTGTTTTATTTTTTACTAAAAAAATTAATTTATTTATTATTTATTTTTAGTCTTTATTTTTTATTTATTTTTCAAATTCTAAATAATTTTTTAATTAATTTTTTTATTAAATTTATTATATTATTTATATATATTTTTTGTTTATTTCTTTATAACTCATGAAATATTTTTTATTGATTTGAAATTTTTTAATTTCTTTATGTCTTTTTTAATTCGTATTTATCTGACAAATTTTTGTTGTTAATAAAATCACTCTCCTTTATTCTTAATCTTGTATTTTTATTTTTGTTAAATATCTTTTAAATTTTATTTTTGATTTATGTATACTTTATTTTTGTCTCAAACTAATTTTTACTTTTTTATTCATTTTCCTTTTTTTCTTATTTACGTAGTCTTTATTTCCACTTTTTGTACAAATTTTTTTATTTGTTTTTGAACTTTTTTTCATTTCTTTTTATAAAATTTATTATATTGGTAAACCTCTTTTGGGGTAATTTTTAATCATTTATAATTTACAAATTTAGGTTTTATTTTTGAATTTTCTCTTTTTAATTTATGTTTACTTTTGTTTTTTGTATTCTTTTTTATGAATTTTTTATTGTTATGTATTTACATTTTTTACCATATTTTTATGTGTTTGTTTTTAACTTTTAAATTATTTTTATATTATTTTTATTTTCTTTTTATTATAATTCAATTTATTATTTTTTTAATTTATTATCTTTTAATTTATTATTTTTTAATTTATTATTTATTTTATTATTTAAATAATTATTATATTTATAAAATCTATTTATTTTATTATAATTTTTAATGAGTATATATAATTTTTTTATTATTTTTTATAAATTATATATTAATTATTTTTATTTTTAAGGCTATTTAATAGATTTTAGATATTTTTTATTTAATTAAATATTTTTTCTATTTTTTTAATATCAAAAAGTACTTATTATTTTTTATACTTTTTATTTTTTTATTATTATTTTTATAATTTTTTTTATTTTTATTTTTAATTATAAATTTTATTTTTTTATTAAGCTTAAAATTAATAAATTAATTTCTCATTTATTTTATATAATTTTTAGTTTAACTTATTTTATCAAAAACAATTTTTCTTTTATTTTTATATTCATCTTTTTCATATTTCAAATTCTTCTTTTTGCCTTTGTCTTTTCTTCCTTTAATTTATATTACGTTTTTTATATCTACCTTCTTTTTAAAAAGATTTTTAAACTTATTTTCTTTCTAACTTTTATCAGATTTCCTTTCAATTTTATTTTTGCTTTATGTTTACTATGCTTTTTTAGTTGTCTTTGTCATCCATTTTTTATTCATTTTGACTTTTTTCTTATTTGCCTAGTTTTCAATCCACTTTTTTTAGCAATCTTTTTGTATTTTAAAATTACTTTTTGTATTTATTTCTTATAAAATGTATTATATTGGTAAACCTCCTATTTATAATTTTAATTGATCACTTTTTATCAATTTTAGATTTTTCTTTCAAATTATTCTTTTTGAATTTATGTTTACTTTTGGTTTTTATTTCTTTTTTACTAATTTTTTCTTTTTATACTTTTTAGTTTATTTTATATATTTTTTTATCTTTCTTTTTATTTTTTTGTCTTTAATTTTTTATTAATTTATCTTTTTTTTTCAATTTTTATTACTTAATTTTTTTATACATCATTTATTTATTTTTATATTTTTTATTTTTTATTTATTTTTAATAAAAAAAAATATTTTAGTTGTTTTTTTTGTTTTTATTAATAAATTATCTTTAATAAATTTTTATATCATTTATTATATATCTGATCATTCATCGTTTAATATTTTATTAATAATATTTATTTATTAATTTATTATTCAATTAATTCTTTTATTTATAGAATCTAATTATTTCATTATATTTTTTTATTAATTATTTATTTAATTATGTATTATATATTTTTATTATAATTTTTTAGAAAAAAATTTTTATTATTTATTAATAATCTTTATTTTATTTAATTAATTATTATATTAATAATTTTTTAATATAAAATTAATTTTTTTATATTAAATAAATAAAAATAATTACTTTATTTTTTTTATTTCTTTTAATATTTGGGGAAATTGATTTATTTTATAGAAATGATAATTTCTAATTATATATATATCTATTTTACATTTTATTTATATCCTTCTTTCTTTTTACTTTTTTCCATTTTATACATTTGTTTTTTTGTATTATTAATTTTATTTCTTAAAAGTATCTATGTCATTACTATCTTTTTTCTTTAAATTTCTTTCAATTTTATTTTATATTTTATGTTTACTGTGCTTTTTTTCTATCTTTACTATCTCTTTTATATTCATTTTGACTTTTTTCTTATTTGCCTAGTCTTTAATCAATCTTTTTTTATCAATTTTTTGTATTTTAAATTTACTTTTTGTATTTATCGGTTATAAAATTTTTTATATTGGTAAACTGCCTTTTTGTAATTATAATTGATTAATTTTTCTCAAATTTAGATTTTTACTTTCAAATTATCTCTTAAAAATTTATGTTTACTTTTGTTTTCTAAATTCTTTCGGTATCTTTTTTCTTTGTTATGTTTTTACATTTTTTACCATATTTTATATTTCTTTCTATTTTTTTGTCTTTAATTCTATATTAGTTTATCCTTTTTATTTTTATGTTTTAATTTACTAATTTTATTCATTTATTAATTATTATTTTTTAATTTTATATTTTTATTTTTTTAAATTTAAAAAAATTCTTTAATTAATTCTCATTTATTTATTTTTATTAATAAATTTTATTTATTATTATAAATTATTAATATCAATTTTTATAATTTTTTTATTTTTATTTATATATCTAATTATTTATTTATAATATTTTATTAATAATCTTTTTTTATTTATATTTATTAATTTATTTGGTGTAATCCACTTATTTTTTTATTAAATCCATTTATTTTATTCTAATTTATTCTTAATCATTTAATTATTTTTTTATATTTTATAATTATTTATTATTTTTTTATTTTAACTATATTTATATTATTATTTTTTTATTTTAACTATATTTATATTATTATTTTTTTATTCAAAAATATTTTTATTTAATTAAATATTTTTTTTTATTCTTTTAATTTTTTAGTATTTTTTAATAAAAAAATATTTTAGTTAAATTTTTTATTTTTTATAATAAATTTTATTTTCTAATTTATTATTTATTTATAATTTTTTTCTTCTCAATTTTTTATTTTAGTTTTTATTACTAAATTATTTTTTTATATATTAATATTATCTATTATTTGTTAATTTATTTTTTACTTTTATTTCACTTCTTCTTTCTTTTTTGTTCTTTCTTTTTATACTTTTGTCTTTATATTATTACTTTTTATTCTCAATATAATTTTTTACTTTTTGTTTTTATTAGCTTATTCTTCAATTTTTATTTTAATTTTATGTTTACTATATTTTTTTCTTATTTTTTTCTATCTTTTTTTATTCATTTTTACTTTTTCTTTATTTGCGTAGTTTTATTTCTACTTTTTATATTACTTTTTTTGTATTTTATTTTTATATTTTGTTTTTATTTGATATAAAATTTATTATATTGGTAAACTTCCACTTTATAATTTTAATTGATAAATATTTTCTAAGTTTAGATTTTCTTTTGTTGTTTATACCTCTTTTATTTATGTTTACTTTTGTTTTTTGAATTGTTTTTGATAAAATTTTTTCATTTATTCTTTTAGATTGTTATATTATTTATATGTACTTTCTATTATCTTTTTTATTACAAATTTTATTTTCATATTATTTACTAATTAATTTTTTATTTAAAATTTTTATTATTTAATTTTTTTATTATTTGCTTTTTTATTTATTTTTAATTAAATTTAAAATCTTTTATTTTTTAATTTAAATTAATTATTTTTATTTTTTTAAATTTATTTTTTAATAATCTTTTATAAAAATATTTTGATAAATTATTTTTTATGTAATTATTTAATATTAAATATGTATTTATATTTTCTTTTTTTAATTTATTTAATTTTAATATATTTTTTTTATTATTTTCTAAAGTTATTATATTTATATATTTGGCCTGTATTGGTATTTTATTTATATTTTTATAAAATCCTTGAATATTAAATATTATATAATCATTATTTTTATTATATTTTCTAATTAATTTCTTTAATATTCTTTTTTTTATTAAATTATTTTTATTCTTTAATACATTGTTTATATTTTCTATTTCTTTTATTTTATTATTTATTCTTTTTTCTTTTATTTTAATTTTTAAATTTAATTTGTATATTTTTTCTGTTTTATTTATTTTTATTATTTTTCTATTTATTGTTTTATTATTTTTTTCTTTTTTTATATTTATTTTTAAATTAATTATAATTATATTTTTATTTTTTATAATTAATTTTTTTAGTATAATTAATTTTATTATATCTTTATCAATTTTATTTTCTCCAAATAGAAATATCATGTTGTTTTTATTTTTTATTAAATTTTTATTTTTATAATTTATCATATTTTTTAATTTGATTATATTTATCTTTTTTTTTCTATTGATATTTTGATTATTAATAAAATATTTTTTTTCTTTTAAATTTTTAATTAATTTATAAATACTAAATATATTATTATAATAAATATCTATCATTTTTAATTTTATTAAATCTTTTTCTATTTTTTTATTTTCTAATATGATAATTATTTTTATTTTTTTGTTTGTCTTCTTTATATTTTCTATTAATTTAATTAAATTTATTTCTCCAGGAATTTTTTCACTAATAATAATTACATCTATATTTTTATATTTTTTTAATATATCAATAATTGCTTCTTTATATAAAATATTTTTATTTTCTGTTATTGTATTTTTTATTATTTTTTTTAATATTTTTTCATTATTTATAGCAGTTATTATATTAGGCATCCTTTTTTTCTCCCTTTATTATTTCGTATTCATCATCAGAACATTCTATTTTTGTTAATATATGATCTTCTCCTACAAACATCAAACATTCTCCTCTTTTTAATGATTTTATTTCTATCTTTTCTTTTTCTGATAAATTTGCATATTCTGATAATACTTTTATATTTTCTTCTTCTAATGCAAAAAAGGTTTTTATACTAGAATTATTTAATATACTTTTTCCATAGATTCCTTCTTCTAAGCTAAACAAATCGGATATATCTTGTGTTATTGCAACACTACTGCCACCATATTTTCTTATTGTTTTAAATATTTTATAGATAAAACTTGCTACATTTTTATTTGAAGTTACACCTATTAATCTCCATATTTCATCAAGATATATTGCCTTTTTTTCTTTTCTATTTTCTTTTATTTTATCCCAAAAAATATCTGTAAATAAATACATGCCATATTTTAGATTTTCTTCTCCTAATTCATATATATCTGCAATAATTAATTCATTTTTTAATTCTATATTTGTATAATTATTAAAAAATTTCATTGATCCTTTTACAAATGGAATTAATTTTATTGAGAATTTTTCTGTTCTTTTATCTTTTCGTAAAATATTATATAAATCTTCTAATATAGGCATATCTTTTTTATTTTTAAATATATTTTTTTTATTTTCTTTTTTATATAAAGATTTATCATCAAAATTAATCTTTTTTTCATTATATGTTTCAATTAATTTTTCTTCTATTAATGCTTTATCTTCTTCATTTAATTCTCCAAAAATTAAATGAAAAAAACCTATTAATTTTCCTATTTTTGTTGCTAAATATCCATTTTCTCCATCTTCAATGCTTTCTTTTCTGATTTCCAATATATTTATATATGTATTTGAATTTGGACCTATAATAATTCTAGTACCTTTTAATTTTTCACTTAAACTAACATATTCACGTTCCGGATCAATAATATATTGCTTTATTCCCATCAATCTGTATCGTAATATCAATAATTTTGTGTAAAAAGATTTTCCTGCACCGCTTGTCCCAAATATACATATATTAGCATTTTTATATTTTTCTGTATCATACCTATCTATAAAAACGATAGAATTGTTATAAATATTTGTTCCTATAAATATACCTTCATTATCAAATATTGATGATGAAACAAATGGATAGGTAGCCACTAGACTAGATGTAAGTATATTTCTTTTAGCTACATTTTTTATTAATTTATGATTTTCCATTAAGGGTAAGCAAGCTTTAAATGTTTCTTCTTCTCTAAAATTTGCTCTTCTTGTTTGCAATCCTTTGCTTTGCGAAATACCCTCTATTTTATTTAATAAATATTCTAATTCTTTTATGTTCTCTGCATATACTAATAAATATATATACACGTAATACATTTCTTCATTATTTACTTGCATTTCTTTTCTAATATATTTTGCATCTCCATATATGGATGTTGCTATATCTATATCTTGTCTATTTTCATTATTACTTTTTACTTCTAATCCCACATTTCCTATATGATAAGTTAATTCTTTTATAACTCTATAGGAATCTTGTTTTTCATAGAAAATAGATATATTTACATTGATATTACTTTCTATAATATTTTTTAATATTATATCTGTTTGTTCTCTATAATAATCTACTATTATAATCCCTGCATAATATAAATTGTCAATTTCTATATATTTAGGATTTTGCATATTTATATATGAAGGTGAAATTTTATCTTTTTCAAAAATTGTACCTTCATACAATTTTAAATTTTCTTCTTTATTTTTATTGATTATTTCTTTTATAATATTTCTACTCCTCCTTTTGATCATAATTTTTATTTAAATATTTTTTTGTATTCAAAAATGAAAAAAAGATTTTTAATATTTCTTTTTTTTCATCAATAACAATTACTTTATTTCCACATCTTGATAAACATTCTTTTATTTTTAAATATTTTTCATTTAATTCTTGCTTTATAAATTCATAATTTTTTTCTTTTTTGTTGATTGGATTATTTTTTATTATGATATAAAATTTTTTAGATGCTGATTTTTTATTAATATTTAGATTAGAAATATAATTAATATATTTTTCAGCTAATTTTTTTAAATGTTTATTTTCTTTTTTTAATAAATTATTTTTTATTTTTGAAATATGATGACTTAAATCTTCTTTATTACTTTGAATTAAAATTTGAATATTAAAATTACAAGTTTTAAAAAAAATTTTATATGAATTTAAAATTGCTTCTTTTTCTAAATCAGATTTTAAATTATAATTTATTGGTATTATTTCTAAAATTTTTATAAGACTACTATTCTTTAATTCTATAATACCATCTTTAAAAATTTGTTTTATTGGTATCCATTCTTGTACACTTTTTTTATTTATTTTTTATCACACTCCTTTGAAAGCAATTTTACATTATTTTACATTACTTGTCAAGAAAAACATTTTGACAAATTTCGACTTTCTTTTTCCTTATTTCAGGTTTACCATTTTTTTCTTTTGTTTCTTTTTCCAAAATATTATATCTTCTTTCTGTTATTTTTTCATTTTTCATTTCTTTTTTTCTGCTTTTTTCTTTACTTTTATGTATACTATTTTTTTTATTTATTATCTCTTTCTTAATATTTTTTGTTTTTCCTTTATTGTATATATGCGTAATTATTTTTTTAATTACTTTTTTTACAAAACTGTCTAATTTTGTTTTCTAACAAATTACTTTTTATAATTTTATTTCTTGTATTTTTTATAATATATTTGATCTTTTATTTTTTCCTTTTCTCTTTTCTTTAATATTTTTTCTTCTGCTTTTGCTTAACATAATTTAAAAATAATATTACATTTGATAAATTATAATTCTGTCATAACTTTATTGCTTTTTACAATATTTGTGATTTTTCTTTTTTCTATCTCACTTATTTTATTTGTTTTTTTATTTTTATTTTTTACTATTTTAATATTAGTTTTTATCTATCACTATTTTTATTCATTAATTTTATTTATTCTTGTTTTTTATTTTTATATTATTATTTATTTATATTATTATTTATTTATATTATTATTTATTTATATTATTATTTATTTATATTTATTATTTATTGCTTTATTATTTTTTATTTTTTTGAATATTTTATTTTTTTTTGTACATAATAATATTATAAAGTTAATAATAGTTAAGAAAAATAATAATATTTTTTAATTAATTTATTATTATTTGTGTGCGATATATTATTTTATTTTTTATTATAATTTATCGCTTATAAAAATATATTATTCTTTGTAGTTTTTTATTTATTTTTTATTATATTTATTTGTTTGTGGCAAAGTTATATATAATATATTTTATTTTTTATTTTTCATATAAAATATGATAATTAAAAATTGTATATTAATTTAATTATTATTAGCTTTATTGATTAATGGCAGATAATAATAAATATTATCTGCCATTAAATTTGTAAAAATAAATTTATATATTTTTATATGTCTAAGTTTTTTACATATTTAGCATTTTGTTGTATAAATTCTCTTCTTGGTTCTACTTCATCTCCCATTAATAAAGTAAATGTTTCATCAGCCTTTATAGCATCATCCATTGTTACTTTTATAAGAATTCTTGTATCTGGATTCATTGTTGTATCCCATAATTGTTCTGGGTTCATTTCTCCTAAACCTTTATATCTTTGTAAAGATAGAGAATCTCTTGTGATTCCTTTTTCTTCTAATTCCTTATATGCTTTTTCTAAGTCATCATCTGTATAACAATATTTATCTTCCATTCCTTTTTTAGATAATTTATATAATGGTGGTTGTGCTAAATATACATTTCCGTTTTCTATCAATGGTCTCATATATCTAAAGAAAAATGTTAACAACAATGTTCTAATATGTGCACCATCAACATCAGCATCAGCCATGATAATAACCTTTCCATATCTAATTTTAGTTATATCAAATTCTGCACCTATTCCAGCACCAATCGCAACAATAACTGGATTTAGTTTATCATTTCCATAAATTTTATCAGCTCTTGCTTTTTCTACATTTAACATTTTACCCCATAATGGTAATATTGCTTGGAATTTTCTATCTCTTCCTTGTTTTGCACTACCACCAGCAGAATCTCCCTCAACTATATATACTTCACATTCATCTGCATTTTTACTACTACAATCTGCAAGTTTTCCTGGTAATGTTGATGTTTCTAAACTACTTTTCTTTCTTACTAATTCTCTAGCTTTTCTTGCAGCTTCTCTCGCTCTTGAGGCACTTATACATTTTTCTAATATTGCTTTTGCAACTTGTGGATTTTCTTCTAAAAATGTTGAAAGTGCTTCATTAACCATACTTTGAACGACACCAGTAACTTCACTATTTCCTAGTTTTGTTTTTGTTTGTCCTTCAAATTGTGGTTCTTTTACTTTTACTGAAATAACTGCAGTTATTCCTTCTCTTATATCTTCACCTTGTAAATTACTATCTTTTTCCTTCAATATATTATGACTTCTTGCATAATCATTAAATACTTTTGTTAAGGCTCTTTTAAATCCTTCTAAGTGTGTTCCACCTTCTATTGTATTTATATTGTTAACAAATGTATAAATATTTTCAGAATAACTCGTTGTATATTGAATTGCTATTTCTACTGGTACTTCTCCATCTTTTTCAATATATATTGGTGTTTTATGTATTTTTTCTTTATTCTTATTTAAATACTCAACAAAAGAATTTAATCCACCTTCATAACAAAATTCTGCTTTTTTAGGAGTTTCTTCTCTTTGATCTTCTATTGTAATTTTTAATCCTTTTGTTAAAAATGCAATTTCTCTAAATCTTTTTTCTAATACTTCATACTCATAATTTAAACTTTCAAAAATTGTTTCATCTGCTAAGAATCTAACTTTTGTTCCGGTTCCTTCTGCATCTCCTATTCTTTCAAGTGTTTTTACTGTTTTTCCTTTTTCAAAATACATTTGATAAAGTCCCCCATCTCTTTTGATGGTAACTTCCGTCCATGTAGATAATGCATTTACAACAGATGCACCAACACCATGCAATCCTCCAGATACTTTATATCCACTATCTCCACCAAATTTACCTCCAGCATGTAAAACCGTATATACTGTTTCTGCTGTTGATATATGTGTTTTTGGATGTATTTCTACTGGTATTCCTCTTCCATTATCTGTTACACTAATAACATTTCCCTTTTCTATAACTACATTTATTTCTGTACAATATCCTGCTAAAGCTTCATCAACTCCATTGTCTACAATTTCATATACTAAATGATGAAGTCCTCTGATAGATGTACTTCCTATATACATACCTGGTCTTTTTCTTACGGCTTCAAGTCCTTCTAATACTTGTATTTGTTCTGCTCCGTATTTATGGTTATATTTTTCCATTTGTCATCCTCCTAAAACTCTTGATTTTCTTTTTTCACTTTTCCATCTTTTACATTATATATTAAAACATTTTTATTTTCAAGTTTTATTTTATCCGTACATGTTATTATGACTTGTATATTTTCTATTTTTTCCAATAAATGTCTTCTTCTCTTTTCATCTAATTCTGACATAAAATCATCTAATAATAATATAGGATATTCTCCAATTTCATCATGTATAATATCAAGTTCTGACATTTTTAAAGATAATATAGCTGTCCTGTGTTGTCCTTGAGAACCATATGTGCTTAAATCTCTATCATTTATATAAATACTAAAATCATCTCTATGAATTCCTTTTGTTGTATATCCTTTTATAATATCTAATTTTCTTCTTTCTTTTAAGAGTTTATAATATTTTTCTTTGTTTTCACAATCTGTTTTATACTCTATTTTTATTTCTTCTTTATTATCTGTAATTTCTTTATGAATTTTTATAATCTTTTCTTGTATTTTATTGATAAATTCTTTTCTATAATTATATATTTTCTCTGCATATTCTATTAATTTTTCATCCCAAATATCTAATAATACTTCTGCTTTTTTTTCTTCTCTTATTTGTCTTAAGTAATTATTTCTTTGCTCAATTGTTTTTAAATATAAATTTAAATTATACATATAATTAGGTTTTAATTGACTTATCATAATATCTAAAAATCTTCTTCTATTTTGAGGACCACCTTTTAAAATATTAATATCATCTGGAGTAAAAATAACAACATTAATAGTTCCTAATAATTCACTCAATTTCTTTAATTTAATTCCATTTAAATAAATATTTTTTTTATTATACAAGTCTATTTTTATTTTTCCACATCGATCACATTTCTCATAAAAAACTTCTATATTTGCATTTTCTTTTCCTAATTGTATCATTTCAATATCTTTTTTTGCTCTAAAAGATTTCCCCATGCTACACAAAAAAATTCCTTCTATTATATTTGTTTTCCCTTGTGCATTTTCTCCATAAAATATATTTAAATTTTTATTTAATTCTATTTTCTCATTTTCATAATTTCTAAAATTTATTAAATTGATTTTACTTATCCACATATTCTTCTCCATTTGTGTATAACTTTTTTCTTTTTAATACATTCTGTGTTATCTTTTTTTCTTAATAATTCTTTTTTTACTATTTTTTATTATTTTTTTCTAATTTTTTATAATTAATTTGTTATTTTTTAATAACAAATTATATTGCTAAAAAATAAAATCGGCTTATTTTTGATTTTCGTGCTTCACTATTTTTTTATTTTTATTATTTTTAGATATAAAATTATATTATAAAAAAATAAAATTGGCTTATTTTTGATTTTTACACTTTATTTTTTCTATTTATTATTTAATTTATTTTTTTATATAATTTTTTATTTCTTTCTTTTTTTATTTATTTAAATAAAAAATTATTTTTTATTTTCTTATTTTTTCAAAAAATGATAATAATCATTTTTTATTTTATTTTCATTATTTTTTTACCTTTTTTAGATTTTTTATTTTCTCTGTTTATCTAATTTATTCTATTTTTTTCTAATTTATTCTATTTTTTTCTTTTTTTATTTTTTTACTTTTTTTATCTTTATTTGAAATTATCTTGTTTTCTTTTTTTTACTATTTTATTCTTTTTTTTACTATTTTTATCTAATTTATTTTCATTTGATTTTTTTTTACTTTTATTTTATTTTTAAATATTATCTTTTTTATTTATCCACAAACTTTTCATAAATTGTGGATACTTATAAAAATATTAAAGGTAGAATTTCTTCCACCTTTAATCTTCTTTTAATCTAATTGGTAAAATCATATATACATAATCTTTATTTTCTACTGATTTTATCAAACATGGAGATATACTACTTCCGAATTCAATATATACTTCTTCATCATCAATCGCTTTTAAACTGTCTAGAAAATATTTAGGATTAAATCCTGCTTCTAAGTTTTTCCCTTCTGTTGATACAAATAATTCTTCTTTTGCATCTCCCGTTTGATTTGTACATAAAATTGTTACTTTTCCTATATCTACCTGAACTTTTACAGGATATTTTTTCTCTTTTTCTACTGAAGAAGATGAAATTAAACTAATTCTTTCAAAACTATCTTGTATGCTATTTTTATTTACTTTAATTCTTGTTTCCCATGTATTTGGAATAACATTTTTGTAATTTAAGAACTCACCATCTAAAATTCTTGTTACAATTTTACAATGTTCCATCTCAAATAGCGCTTGATTCTTAGCCACTCCTATTTTTATTGGTTCAAAAGAATCTGTAATGATTTTATTTAATTCTATTAATGTTTTTCCTGGTATAACAGCACTAAAATCTTTACTTTGTTTTGTTAAAAAAACCTTTCTTAGTGCTAATCTAAATCCATCTACTGCTACTAAGCTTAATATATTATTTTCTATTTCAAATAAACAACCTGTAAAAATTGGCCTACTTTCTTCTGTACTAGCAGCAAATATCGTTCTTCTTATCATATTTTTTAATACATTTTGATCAATTTCTATAGAATTTTCTATTTCTATTTTTGGAAGTTCTGGAAATTCTTCAGGTTTCATTGTTGCTAATTTATATAAAGATCCTTCACATTCTATTTCCAATAAATTGTTTGCATTTAGTGTTATTTTGATTTCTGTATCTGGTAGTTTTCTTATAATTTCACTAAACATGATTGCATTAACAACTGTACTTCCTTGTTCTAAGACATCACATTCCATTACATATTCTATACCAATTTCTAAATCATATGTAGTTAATTTTATTTCTTTATCATTTGTTTGAATTAATATTCCTTCTAGTATAGGCATTGTTGTTTTAGAAGCTACACCTTTTACTACGGAATTTAAGGCTTTCATTAATTTGTCTTTATAACAAATAATCTTCATAGCGATTCCTCCTTATTCAATATATATAATATTTTTAGTAGTAATAGTATTAGGCATTGTGGAAACTGTGGAAAACTCTGTTGATATTTACAATCCCTAGTAAAATTACTGTTTATAATTTAGTGGAAAACTTATAAAATAATCCACATCATTTTGTCATAATTGTGTAAAAGTTAGTTATAAACAATTTTTTAACAGCTTATTAACATTTGGGGTGTGGATATTCTTTCTAGCTATTCCGTAAGAAAAGAAAGATTTGTTTTTTAAGAACAAACTTTCTTACAAACACAATTTTTAGAAAAGTATTTTCAATGTACAAGTTTATTATTGTTTTCCATTTATGATTATATTTTTCACACTATCCACAATTAATTTTGTATTATTTTTTTCTTTTATTTCTTTTTCTATTTTTTTACAAGCATGCATAACCGTTGAATGATCTCTTCCCCCAAAGTCTGTTCCAATCTGAGGAAAAGACATATTGGCAATTTCTCTACATAGATACATAGCAATTTGTCTTGGAAAAGCGATATCATTTGATCGTTTATTTCCAGATAAATCATCTTTATCAATGCTAAAATATTTAGCAACTGTTTCTTTAATAAAGTCACAAGAAATAACTTTTTCGCTTTCGTATTTGAATTCATTGATAATATTTTCGGCTAATTCAATTGTTATCGGGCTGTGAATTAAAGAAGCTCTGGCAACAATTTTATTAAATACACCTTCTAATTCCCTAATGTTTGAATCTATTTTATTTGCTATATCAGATAAAATAAAATCATCAATTAAGATATTTTCATCTTGTGCTTTTTTTCTTAAGATGGCTAAACGGGTTTCGTAATCAGGACAAGAAATATCAGCAAGTAGACCCCATTCAAATCTAGATTTCAATCTATCTTCTAAGAATTGAATATCTCTTGGAGGCTTATCACTAGAGATAATAATTTGTTTTCCATCTTCATATAAAGAGTTGAAAGTATGGAAAAATTCCTCTTGAACACGTTCTTTTCCAGCTATAAATTGAATATCATCTATCAAAAGTACATCAATATTTCTATATTTATTTCTGAAAACCTCGTTTTTATTATCTTTAATTGCATTGATTAATTGATTGGTGAATTTTTCTGATGTTACATATAAAACGTTTTTATTACGATTATTTTCTAATATTCGATTTCCAATTGCATGCATCAAGTGTGTTTTTCCTAAACCAACACCACCATACAAAAACAAAGGATTATAAGCTTTTCCCGGTTCATTTCCAACTGCTAAAGCAGCTGCATGAGCAAATCTATTACTATTTCCAACAACAAATGTTTCAAAAGTATATTTTGGATTAAGTGTTGATTTATTAAGTTCTACTTCGGCAGAATTTGTTGGTGATGTATCTTTAATTACAACATCTTGATTTTGTTCTTCTTTAGAAAGATCAATAACAGAAAAAGTCCAATCTTTATTTGTTATATATCGTAATGTATTAAAAATTAAGCTTCTATATTTATTTTCTATAAAATCTTTTTGAAATTCTGAAATAGCGGTAAAAACAATATTATCTCCATCTATACTGCGGATACCTAGAGGTAAGATCCAAGTATCATAAGAAATTTTAGTAACCTCTGGTTTTAATAGTTCTTTTATTTTTGAAACTAATTCGTCTTTATCTATTGCCATTTTTTTAATCATCCTTTCTTAAAAGTTATCCACAAAGTTATCCACAAATGTTGATAATATTGTAACATTTTTGTAAAAAAACAATCAATTAATGCGAACAAAAATTTAAGTAATTTCAACAAAAAAATAATCTTTTTTGTACTTTCATATAATAACAAAATTATAATTAATAAGTCAAGATAATTGTGGAAAAAAATTTTTTATTGTGGAAAACATGATAAAAAAATGTGGAAAAGCAGGGTTATTTTACAAAAATATTACAAAAAATGACAAAAAAACAAAAAAATTAAGGATATTGTTAAAATTTTAAAAAAATGGAAATTTGCTTGACAAACCTATTCAATTTAAGGTATAATCGTTATGCTTATTTAAATTTTAGCAAATAATTTCCTTTTTAGGAATTTATATATAAAAACAATAGGAGGTGCTAATAAATGAAAAGAACATTTCAACCAAAAAACAGACAAGAAAAGAAAGAACATGGATTTATGAAAAGAATGAAAACAAGATCAGGAAGAAATATATTAAAAGCAAGAAGAGCCAAAGGTAGAAAAAAATTAAGCGCTTAATTTTAGTATATGAAAAGAATTTATTTAGAAGGCCGCAAAAAGCGAGCCTTTTAAAATAAATGCGATTTATCTTTTTTCATTTTTTTTTATGAGGGAGCTTGAAAGAATGAAAAAAACAAAAATGTTAAAGAAAAATTATGAATTTAAAGCAGTTTTAAATAAGGGACAATATTATTCTGGAAAAAATATAGTTATGTTTATAAAAAAAAATAAGAAACAGATTAATTTTTTAGGTATTGCCATAAGCTCTAAACTCGGAAAAGCAGTAAAAAGAAATTATATCAAGAGAATCATAAGAGAAATCTATAGAAAAGAAGAAGAACAATTGAAAACAGGTTATAATTTGGTGTTTCTATGGAAAAAGAAAAGTGATATAAAACAAGCGTGTTATGATGATGTGAAAAAAGATGTAACCAAAATATTTAAAGAAGCAAAGATGTTTTTAGAGGATAAAAATGAAAAAAGTACTAATTTTTTTAATTAAATTTTATCAAAAACATATTTCTTATTGGCTAAGAGAAAAAAATATTAGATGTAAATATTATCCAACATGCTCAGAATATGCAAAGCAAGCAATTGAAAAATATGGAGCAATGAAAGGGTGTGTTTTATCAATAAAGAGGATATTAAAATGTAATCCTTTCTCAAAAGGTGGATATGATCCATTAAAGTAAAACTAGGAGGAAATACGAATGTTTCAATTTTTTGCAAATATTTTTGGCTATTTATTAGAGTTTATTTATGGATTCATAAATAATTATGGACTAGCAATTATTTGTTTTACCATTTTTATAAAAATATTATTTATTCCATTTTCAGTAAAGCAACAAAAAACAATGAAGAAAACAGCTAAGATACAGGAAAAAATGAAAGTAATACAATTTAAATATAAAAATAATCCTGAAAAAATGAATCAAGAAGTAATGGAATTATATAAAACTGAAAAAATGAGTCCTTTTAGCGGATGTTTAACAGCAATTATTCAAATTATTCTGTTATTTTCAATTTTTTATTTGGTAAGATCACCATTAACATTTATGCAAAAAATACCAGTAGAAAATATAAATCAATATGTTTCACAATTGCAAGAAAGCGGTAAATCCGTAAGTAGTGCATATCCAGAAATAGATATTATAAGGGAATATGAATTTTTAAAAGAAAAAAATCCAGAAGATGAATATATAGATAAAGCAAATTTACAAATGAATTTCTTAGGATTAGATTTAAGTAAAGTACCACAACAAAACTTAACAGATTATACAGTATATATTATACCTGTGTTGTATATAGTATCTTCATTTATCTCTATTAGGTTATCAACATCAATGCAACAGAAAAATAGTCAGAAAGATAAAAAAGAAAATGTATCAATCGATGGAACAACTGGAAAAGCATTGGTACCTGAAGAAGAAAAGAATGAAATGGATGCCGTTATGCAAACAAATAAAATGATGTCTTGGTTTATGCCATTAATGTCTTTATCTGTTGCAATTATTGCACCATTAGGTTTAGCTTTATATTGGTTGACCAATAATATATTGATGATTATTGAAAGATTAATATTGAATAAAGTAATAAAATCTGAGGAGGAATAGCAAGATGGATAAAACAATTATTTCAGAAGGAAGAACAACAAATGAAGCTATAGAAAACGGATTAAAACAATTAAAAGTTTCTAAAGAAAAAGTAGAAATAAAAGTGTTAGAAAGTGAAGAAAAAAGAAGCTTTTTTAGTATTTTAGCACCGAGAGTTGTTAAAGTAGAAATGAAAATAAAAGAAGAGAAGAATGAAAAGAAAGAAATAAAAACAAAAAAAATAGTAGAATTGTCAACAGAAGAACAAGAAAAAGCAGAAGAAAATGTAAAAAAATTCATGGAAGAAATCATAAAAGAATTACCAGAAGATACAACATATCACATACATAAAAACGAAACAGGATTAAACATTGAAATACTAAATAAAAACTTAGGATTTTTAATAGGATATAGAGGAGAAACATTATATGCTTTCCAAAATATCTTATCAGCAATAGCTGGAAAAGGAATTGATAAAAAAGTAAGAGTTATTTTAGATATCGAAGGATATAAAGAAAAAAGAGAAAAAACATTAGAAGAGTTAGCGCAAAAAGTTGCCAAAACAGTTATAAAAACAAGAAAATCATTTAAATTAGAACCAATGCAAGCATATGAAAGAAAAATTATTCATAGCGCATTACAAAAAAATGATAAAGTAGAAACAGAAAGCATAGGGGAAGAACCAAATAGAAGAATTGTTATATCCCTAAAAAAAACAAAATAAAATAAATAAGATTTGAGGTCAAAGGTCAAATTTTACAACGAATGTTTGTACAAATTACCAGAGGTCTCTTTTTTTATATAATAAAAACATAAAAAAATAATAGGTATTTTAAAAATTGACATAATATGATATAATCATAAAGAATAAAAAGAAAGGTGGATTTTTTATGAGTACAATCGCTTCAATATCTACGGCTCCTCGGGATTGGAGGAATAGGTATTATCAGAATGAGTGGAAAAGAATGTTTTAAAATATTGGAAAAAATATTTAACCCCAAAAAAGAAGAAGATATAGAAGATATAAAAGGATATAGTATAAAATATGGCAATATAGTAGAAAACGATATAATTATTGACGAAGTTTTAGTTTCCTATTTTAAAGCACCAAAAAGCTACACAACAGAAAATATGTGTGAAATCAATTCACATGGCGGAAATATTGTCATGAAAAAAATACTGGAATTATGTCTAAAAAATGGTGCGGAATTAGCAGAACCAGGTGAATTTACCAAAAGAGCTTTCTTAAACGGAAGAATAGATTTAGCACAAGCAGAATCTGTCATAGATGTCATTAATGCCAAAAGTGAAAAAGAGGCAAAGGCAGGGATAAAGCAATTAGAAGGCGATTTATCTAAAGAGATTTCTGCAATCAAGCAAGATATTCTAGATGTTATGGTGAATATTGAAGTATCAATAGATTATCCAGAATATGATGTGGGAGATGTTACAAATACGCAAGTATTAGATATGCTAGAGCGTGTAGAAGGAAAATTAAAAAAATTAGAAAAAAGCTTTGATAATGGGAAAATCATCAAAGAAGGAATAAAAACGGCCATAATAGGAAAGCCAAATGCTGGAAAATCCTCTCTTTTAAATAGAATATTAAAAGAAGATAGAGCAATTGTAACAGAGTATGCGGGAACAACAAGAGATACAATTGAAGAATTTGTAAACATTAACGGAATCCCTTTAAAATTGATAGATACAGCAGGAATAAGAAATGCTGAGGATGAGGTTGAAAAGATTGGAATTCAGAAATCAAAAGAAATAGCAAAAGAAGCCGACTTAATAATCGCCATATTTGACGCATCTAAAATCTTATCTGAGGAAGATAAAAAGATATTAGAAATTATAAAAGGAAAAAAAGCCATTATTATTTTAAATAAAATCGATTTGGATAGAAAATTAAAAAAAGAAGATGAAAATTTTAAAGGTTTAACAGATAGCATTATAGAAATATCAGCATTGAATAATATAGGAATTGATAAAGTATATGCAGAAATTACAAAATTATTTGATTTAAATGAAATAAATATTGATAATGATTTAGTTATCACAAATATAAGACACAAAAATCTTATAAGTAAATCAATAGAAAGTATAAATAAAACAAGAGAAATTATAAATGAAAAAATGCCAATAGATTTAGTGGCTGTATATATTAAAGAAATTTTAGAGGACCTAGGCAACATTACAGGAGAATTTGTAACAGAAGATATTATTAATGAAATTTTTTCAAAGTTTTGCTTGGGGAAATAACACAAATTCTTTTTTGCGAAAATCAAAAATAAGACAAAAAGAATATAAAGAAATATAATTTTATAGGTAAAAGGTAAAAATGTCTGAAAATAGATTTTAAGAGTAAATAAAAGAAAACAAATGTATAAAAGCCAAAAAGAAAGAATATAAAAATGATAGCACCTAAAAGTAAAAATAAACGTGGGGCGAACAAAAAACGAGCAACACAAGAAAAAATGTGCAATACATCAATCAATAAACATAAAAAATATAGGTTATGTATACTTATGTTTTAGCGACAAAGTGCTACAAAAATCAATATTTTCTAAAAATACAATTTACCCAAAGGTAAAAACAAAAACAAACTAAAAACAAAACAAAACTTTCTGTTTCACACGGAATAAAAAAGGAGAGAAAAATAGATGGAATATAATGCAGGAGAATATGATATAGCAGTTGTTGGTGCAGGACATGCTGGGTGCGAAGCAGCCCTTGCAGCAGCAAGATTAGGAATGAAAACATTGATATTTTCTATAAGTTTAGAAGCAATCGCCAATATGCCTTGCAATCCCCATATAGGCGGAAGCTCAAAAGGTCATTTGGTAAGAGAAATAGATGCTTTAGGTGGAGAGATGGGAAAGAATATAGACAAAACGATGATACAAATAAAAATGTTAAACACATCTAAAGGACCAGCTGTACATTCTTTGAGAGCACAAGCGGATAGAAAAAAATATCAAGCAGAAATGAAACATACATTAGAAAAGCAACAGAATTTAGAAGTTAAGCAAGCAGAAATTGTAGACATTGTCTTAGAAGATGGAAAAGTAAAAGCAATTAAAACAGACGTAGGGGCTGTATACCAGGTAAAAGCAGTTATATTAGCTACAGGAACATATTTAAAAGGAAAGATTTTTATAGGAGAATTCTCAAAAGAAAGTGGCCCAGATGGAGTAGCAGCAGCTAATAAACTATCAGATGTATTAAAAAAATTAGGGATAAATTTGGTAAGGTTTAAAACAGGAACACCAGCTAGAATCAATAGAAGAAGTATAGATTTCAGCAAAATGGAAATACAAAAAGGAGATCAAGGAATAGAAGCATTTTCGTTTGAGAACGAACCAAAAGATTTTGAACAAGTTGATTGTTATTTAACATACACAAATGAAAAAACGCATAAAATTATAAGAGATAATTTACACCGATCACCATTGTACGCCGGAAAGATAGAAGGAACAGGGCCTAGATATTGTCCGTCTATAGAAGACAAAGTTGTTAGATTTAGCGATAAACCAAGACACCAAGCATTTGTTGAGCCTGTGGGACTAGATACCGAAGAAATGTATATACAAGGTATGAGTTCTTCTCTTCCTGAAGATGTACAAATTGCTCTTTATAGAACAATACCAGGGTTAGAACATGCAGAATTTACAAGACCGGCATATGCCATAGAATATGATTGCATAGATCCATCTAATTTAAAATTATCTTTAGAATATAAAGGAGTAGATGGTTTATTTATGGCAGGACAAATTAATGGGACTTCTGGATATGAAGAAGCAGCGGCGCAAGGATTAATAGCAGGAATCAATGCCACACAGAAAATAAAAGGAAAAGAACCCTTGATTTTAGATAGGTCTCAAGCTTATATCGGCGTTTTAATTGATGATATTGTTACAAAAGGAACCAATGAGCCATACAGAATGATGACATCTAGAGCAGAATATCGATTATTGTTAAGACAAGATAATGCTGATTTGCGATTGACAACAATTGGACATGAAATTGGCCTTATAACAGATGAGAGATATGCAAAATTTGTAAATAAAAAACAAAATATTGAAAAAGAAAAAAAGAGATTGAGAGAATTGGTGGTAAAACCAACGAAAGAAGTAAATGAATTTTTAGTAGAACAAGGCACATCAGCATTGACAACAGGTACCAAGATGTCAGAATTATTAAAAAGACCAGAATTAACCTATTTTAAATTAGGAGAAATTGATGAAAATAGGCCAAAACTTTCTACACAAGAACAAGAAGAAATAGAAATACAAATAAAATACGAAGGATATATTAAACTACAAGAAGCACAAGTAGAGAAATTTAAGAAATTGGAAGAAAAAATACTTCCAGAAGAAATAAATTATGAAGAAATAAAAGGAATTAGTTTAGAAGGAAGGCAAAAATTGAATAAATTTAAACCACATTCTATAGGACAAGCGTCAAGAATATCAGGTGTTTCACCAGCAGATGTGTCTGTACTGTTAATTTATTTACAACAGCAGAACGAGAAAAGAAAAAGTTAGACAATAGCGTTTAAAAAGAAAAACACAATTTGGCTTAGGAAAAGGAGAAAGGTATGCAAATAATAGAATTTTCTGATTTAATGAAAGAATATGGAAAAGAAATTCATATACAGTTTACAGAGGAACAATTGGAAAAGTTTTATCAATATATGAATTTATTAATTGAGTGGAACGAAAAAATAAATCTAACGGCAATTATCGACCCAAAAGAAATCATATTAAAACATTTTATAGATTCTTTGACAATATTAGCACATATTGAACAGAATAAAAAAATGATAGATATTGGCACAGGAGCAGGATTTCCAGGTATACCAATAAAAATCATGAGAGATGATGTGGATGTGACATTATTAGATTCTTTAAATAAAAGGATTAACTTTTTAGATGTCGTTATAAAAGAATTAAATCTGAAGAATATATCTACAGTACATGCTAGAATTGAAGATTATGGTAGAGATAAAAAATATAGAGAAAAATATGATATTGTAACCTCAAGAGCAGTAGCAAATTTAACAACATTATCAGAATACATGATACCACTAGTAAAAATAGAAGGTGTTAGCATCTGCATGAAAGGTTCAGAGGTAGAGGAAGAAATCAAAAAAAGTAAAAATGCAATAAAAATATTGGGAGGAGAAATAGAGCAGATAGAAAAACTAGTACTTCCGAAAAGTGATAACAAAAGACATCTGATTCTTATAAAAAAAGTAAAAAACACACCATTGAAATATCCGAGAAAGCCTGGAACGCCTTCAAAAGAGCCACTTTACTAATTTGTAAAAAAGATTATAAAAAAGTCAAAAAAATTAACGATTTTTATTGACTTTTTTTTTATATTTATATATGATTATAGTAGAAACAATAGAAACTAAAAGGTAAATATTAACTAAAAAATGGAGGCGAAGATTTTGGGAAAAATTATATCAGTTGCAAACCAAAAGGGGGGCGTTGGAAAAACGACAACGACAGTAAATTTAAGCACAATACTAGCAAAAAAAGGGAAAAAAATATTATTAATTGATGCTGATCCTCAAGGGAATGCTACAAGCGGATTAGGTGTAGAAAAAGAAGTAGAATTTTCTACTTATGACATATTGGTAAATGAGACAGAAATAAAACAAGCTGTGAAAAAAACAATGGTAAAAAATTTATTGCTTTGCCCGTCTAACATGAATTTAGCAGGAGCAGAAGTGGAATTAGTATCTATGATGTCAAGAGAACAAAGATTAAAAGAAAAGTTAGAAGAAATAAAAGATTCTTTTGATTACATATTTATTGATTGTCCACCATCTTTAGGATTAATCACATTAAATGCTTTTACAGCATCAGATAGTGTATTAATACCAGTACAGTGTGAATACTTTGCACTAGAAGGATTAGGCCAATTGTTAAATACTGTAAATTTAGTAAAAAAACATTTAAATAAAGCGATTATGATAGAAGGGGCATTGCTTACCATGTACGATATAAGGACAAATTTATCAAACCAAGTTGTAAAAGAAGTAAAAAAATATTTTAATGATAAAGTCTATAAAACAGTCATACCAAGAAATGTAAGGTTAAGTGAAGCACCAAGTTATGGAATGCCTATAACAGAATATGACCCAAAATCAAAAGGGGCAAAAGCATATATAAAATTTGCAAAAGAATTCTTAAAAATAAACGAGGAAGAGAAAAAAGCAAAACATATGATATAAAGTAAAGGAGGAATAAAAAATGGCTAAAATGTCAGGTTTAGGAAAAGGATTAGATGCTTTGTTTGGACCAGCACCAGAAGAAGAACAAATGCAAGAAAATGATGTATTAAAAAATTTAAAAGTAACAGAAGTAGAACCGAATAGAGACCAACCAAGAAAGAATTTTGATCAAGAAGCTTTAGAAGAACTAGCAGAATCAATCAAAGAATATGGGTTAATACAACCAATTGTCGTAACAAAAAAAGATGGGTACTATGGGATTGTCGCAGGAGAAAGAAGATGGAGAGCTTCTAAAATAGCAGGTTTAACAGAAATTCCAGCAATTATTAGAGAAGATAATGAAAGGATAAATTCTGAAATTTCCTTAATAGAAAATATGCAAAGAGAAGACTTAAATCCTTACGAAAAAGCACTAGGTGTTAGAACATTAATTGATAATTATGGATTATCACAAGAAGAAGTAGCAAAAAAGTTAGGAAAGGGTAGAAGCACAATCGCAAATATTGTTAGAATTTTAAATCTAGAACCTCGTGTATTAGAAATGGCAAAAGAGGGAAAATTAACAGAAGGACATTGTAAAGCACTATTGGCAATCACAGATCCAGAAAAACAATACAAAACGGCAATACAAATGTTAGAAAGAGGCGCAACGGTAAGACAAGTTGAAAAAAAGGCCAGAGTAAAAGAAACAAAAGAAGAATCAGACAGAAATCATATATTATATAAAAGTATAGAAGATAATTTTCAAAACTTTTTTGGTTCTAAAGTAAGATTAGATGCTGGAAAAAGAAGGGGCAAAATTATCATAGAATATACCTCTAATGATGATTTAGAAAGAATATTAGGATTAATAAACAAATAAAAAGCAGGTGATTGAATGGATAATGTAATTGATTTTTTAAAAACAGATAATTTTTTAATATTAATATCTGTAATAATATGTATACTATTAATTGGCTTTATAATTTTAATCGTAAAACTATCTTCTATTAATAAAAAATATAAAACCTTTATGAACAAACTTGGAAATGGAAAAAATATAGAAGAAGATTTAGAAAACTATATGTATAGAGTCGAAAGAGTAGAAAAACAAAATATGGAGATGAAAAATCTAGTAGATTCTATAGATAAAAATCTAGAAAGTTGTATTCAAAAAATAGGAATGGTTAGATATAATGCGTTTAAAGATACAGGAAGTGATTTGAGTTTTGCGCTTGCTATGTTAGATGAAAATAATAATGGTATTGTTTTAAATGGTATTTATTCAAGGGAAATGTCTAATATATATGCAAAACCTGTAGAAAATGGAAAATCGAAGTATACGATTTCAGAAGAAGAAAAAGAAGCGATACAAAGGGCAATCGATAATCAAAATATTTATAGGGTAAAAGAATAATGAAAAAAATGATAAAAAAAATAAAAGAAAAAGATGATTTAATTGTTTTCCTATTAATATTATGTATTTCTTTTGGAATAAGTATGAATATGTTTATCTCATCAAATGATGAGATATGGAATTTTCAAAACGTTTATAAGATGTATAATGGTTTTAAGATATATCAAGATATAAATGTGATTATAACACCTTTGTTTTTTTGGTGTGCGAATATAATTTTTCATATTTTAGGAGCCAATTTATTTATTTTTAGATTAAGTCACTGTTTTGTGATGGCCATATTATTTTTGTTCATATATAAAATTTTGAAAAAATTAGATATACCAAAACCAATAGCTTTATTAGTAATTTTACTATTAAATGTACAAGAATTTTTTCTTATCATTAGAACAAGTTTTAACTATAATAATATGGCATTCATGTTTGCTGTAATAGGAATATACATTTTAATTAGTAAAAAATCCAAAAGAAATTGGATTATACAAGCAATAATAAGTATACTCATATTTTTAACAAAACAAAATATAGGAATATATTATATTCTAGCAAACATCATATATAGAATGATTTCAAATGATACAAAACCACAAAAAATAAAACAAATTGTAAAATATGTAACATTAACAGGTACAGGAATTGGTTTATTTTTGTTTGGTATGCTAATAGATAATAATCTATTAAATTTCTTAAATTATACATTTGGAGGGTTACTGGAATTTGCAGATGAAAATGTCATTATCGAAATACCTTGTATCATATATATAGTTGGGATAACAATTATTAATGTTATTATCAGTATATTCATTATAAAAAAGAAATGTTTTTTAAACGAACAAGAAGAAAATATAAAAATATTATTTACTTTTTCAATTGTATTTTTATTCATTTCTTATCCAATAGTTAATTGGTCCCATGTTTTATTAGGGGTGCTAGTAAGTGTTATTAATTTGGTATATATTGTTTACAATATATTTAAACCGTTCGAAAGAAAACTTTATAAAATTGTTAAAATAATTGATTTTTTATTTGTAATCATATTAATTGCTTTTGTGGGATATTATATCATGGTATGGGGATATCATATAAAAAGTAACGAATATCCATATTCATGGAAAGAACCATTTTTTGGAGGAATTATTGAAAAAGAAGAATATGAAGCTAATAAAAAAGTAATAGAATATATAAAAAATAACGATGAAAATGTTATTGTATTATCAAATAGAGCTGCATTATACATGATACCTTTAAAAAGAAACAATGGAGATTTTGATTTACCTTTTAAAGGAAATTTCGGAATGAAAGGTGAAAAAGGATTGATAGAAAAGATACAAAGTATGACCAATACCACATTTTTAATATATGAAAATGAAAGTAGTATTTATTACCAAGAAGTAGAAGAAACGAAAGAATATATAAAAAACAATAAACAGTATATGGGAACGATAGAGAAATTTAGCATATATGAATAGATAATATAAAAAAATTAAAAAATATTTAATAAATTTAAATAAGTATTGACAAATGTTCTTAAAGATGCTAATATAAATACTGTCGCTGGACATTTGTCTTCGATATGGAGAGGTGGTCGAGTTGGTTTATGGCACCAGTCTTGAAAATTGGCGTGCGTTTGTAGCGTACCGTGGGTTCGAATCCCACCCTCTCCGCCAAAACAAAATATAAAGTTAGATATCAAAAATATCTAACTTTTAATATATAAATGGAGAAATACCCAAGTGGTGAAGGGGACAGTTTGCTAAACTGTTAGGTCTCGTAAGGGGCGCGAGGGTTCGAACCCCTCTTTCTCCGCCAAATAAAAATCTTTAAAACAAATTTTGCTTTAAAGATTTTTTTATTTTTAGTTCTTTTTTAGAAAATTTAACAAAAAATATATAAAATAGAACAATAAACAAAAACGCATATAAGATATTTACAAAAAAAGAAAAATGTATTAATATAAAAAATATTCGAAAATATTGCTAAAATAAAAAAAATAAGTTATAATGAAATAGAGAAATATGTCAAAAAATAAGGATGGTGATAAAATGAAAAAAATAAATAAAAAAGCAATTATAGGAATAATTATCATTATATCTATATTTTTTGCCATTATTCTTTTAGAAAATCAAGTACAAGCTTTTAACCCAGACCAGTGGAGACCAGATTCCATGACGAATGTTACAGGAGGGACCAGATTTTTAGGAGTGGCTAACAAAATAATAGGAATGGTTCAAGTTATTGGTTCGGTAACATCTGTAGTTACATTAGTCGTTATTGGAATTAAATATATAATGGGTAGTGTTGAAGAAAAAGCGGAATATAAAAAGACAATGAAACCATATATTATTGGAGCAGTCATGGTCTTTGGTATAACCAATATATTAGCAATTATACAAAATATTGTAAGCGCATTTTAAAATAATAAGAAATGGAGGGAGATAAATGAACAAAAAAAATGCAGTATTTCACATAGGATTAATTCTATTTCTTATTATAGCTATATTATGGATATATCCATGTAATGCAAAAGCCTTAAGTATAGATGGTATAATGAGTGGAGCGGATGATTTTTTAGCCAAAGGCAATACAACATCCGTGATTTCTACCAGCGCATTAGGAGAAACATCAGACTTTATACATAACATGTTACTAGGCGTATGTATGGTAATTGCAGTTGTTGTTGGCTTGATACTAGGAATAAAATATATGACAGCAACATCAGAAGACAAAGCGGGAATAAAAGAAACGCTAGTACCATATGTTGTAGCATGTGCCATTACATTTGGAGCTTTTACAATATGGAAACTTGTTATAAATATAATTCAATAATAGGAGGATATGAATGAAGAAAAAGAAAATACCATTTATTGGATTGGTTTTTATATTGATTCTGATTTTAGTAGGAAATAGTGTTAGCGCATTTTCTATTGGGAATTTAAGCGGAAATACAGCAGGCACTGGTGAAATACAGCAAGCTGGAAACAAAGTTGTACAAATTGTAAGCACCGTAGGGTCAATATTATCTGTTATTGTTATTATTGTTTTAGGTATAAAATATATGTTAGGTAGTGTAGAGGAAAAAGCAAATTATAAAAGTTCAATGTTACCCTATTTAATAGGTGCAGCTTTTATATTTGCAGCATCAAGTATAGCTAATATTATTTATCAAGTTGCAATAAATTTATAAAAGTGATATAATAGAATTATCTAAGGAATTGGATACCTAAAATACAAAGGAATATATAAATAAAAGGAGGAAAAAACATGAAAAAAACTGTGAAAATAGTATTCGTTGCAATGATATTATTAATGGCTTTAACTATAACTGTTAATGCGGCATCATCAGGAGTTGCACCAGGATCATATACTGGTGGAGGAGCATCTGTTACTTCAATAAATAAAATAGGTAACCAAATTATTCAAATTGTAAGTACAGTAGGATCAATTGCATCAGTTATCGTTTTAGTTATTTTAGGTTTAAAATACATGATGGGTAGTGCAGAAGAGAAAGCAGAATACAAAAAGACTTTATTACCATATATTATTGGTGCAGCATTTGTATTTGCGGCTTCAACAATTGCAACTGTTGTATTCAACTTTACAACAAATTTGGGATAATGAAACAATATAAAAATAGAACTTGGTTTATTCTTTATAAACCAAGTTCTATTTTTATGTACAAAAGTATACATAACTCAATTGGAATGTGTCAGCAATATTACATTCCAATTACAATATAATTAAAAATCAACTTTTTTGTAGAAATATATACTTTTTACAAGATATTTATGTTATAATTATATATAAGTGGATTTGTATGTAAAGGAGTGAAAAAACAAATGAGAACATATGAAATACCTAGGAATTATAAAGGAGAAAGTAGAATATTATACATTTTTTCTACAAAAGCATTAATTTATACAATTGTAGGTATGGGAATTGGTTTAATATTTTACTTTATATTTAAAATATTAGGAATGCAAATGGTAGGTATAATTTGTGACGTGATTTTAGGAGCAATAGGATTTGCCATAGGGACATTTAAAATACCGGATAATAAAAAATTTGAGTTTGCCAGAAAAACTGGTGGAGAAAATATAGATGATGTTGCTAAAAGATTTATAAAATTTAAAAAGAAAAAGAACAGAGTGTATATATGGAAAGAGGAGGATATAAATCATGAGTGATAACCAAATCAGTAGCTTTTTAACAATTAGTTTAATAGCATTGGTAGTAATATTTCTTATATTATTAGTTGTACTTGTTGTATTAATGCTTAAAGAAAAAAGTAAAGATAAAAATGGTAACATTAGAAACAATCAAAATCCAGCAGAGAGTAACAAAGTAAAAAAAGATATTGAATATACTAAAAACTCAATATTTGATTTTATGGAATTTGATAAAATAGAAGATAATATGATAATCAGAAAAAAAGGAAGACAATATATCATGGCAATTGAATGCCAAGGTATCAATTATGATTTAATGTCTGGATTAGAGAAAAATAGTGTTGAGCAAGGATTTTTACAATTTTTAAACACATTAAGATATCCGATACAATTATATATTCAAACAAGAACAGTAAATTTAGGAAGTAGTATCAGCAGATATAAAGAGAGAGTAAATCATATAAGAGATGAGTATATGAGAAAACAAATGGAATATAATTCTATGCGAAATACAGATGGATACACAACAAGAGAATTAAACAATGCTAAGTTTGAATTAGTAAAAGCACAAAACTTATATGAATATGGTTTAGACATTATTAATAATACAGAAAAGATGAATCTTAACAAAAATATCCTAAAAAAACACTATTATGTAATTATTTCATATATACCAGAAGAAGCTCCAAATGGAGGATATGATTCTGAAGAAATGAAAAGTATGGCTTTTTCTGACCTATATACAAAAGCACAAGCATTAATTAGTTCTTTAGGGGTATGCGATGTAGCAGGAAAAGTATTAGATAGTGAAGAATTAGCAGAATTATTATACATAGCATATAACAGAGATGAATCAGAAACATATGAATTAGATAAAGCCCTAAAAGCAGGTGTTGATAATTTATACTCAACGGCTAAAGATGTATTAGATAAAAGAATGCAAGAAATCGATACAGAAATACAAGCAAAAGCAAATATGAAAGCAAATGAAGCAGCTATAGAAGCCATGATGAATCAAGATAAATTAAGAAGAGCAAAACAGAAAGAAGAAAGAATGAACGAATTAATCGATGTTATGGCCCAAAGCCTATTAGATGAAAACGAAGAAATTTTAGGGGAAGATGTTGTTGAAGATGCTAAAAAAATCATTGAGAATGAAAAATCTAAATAAGGAGGAAGAAAAATGTTCGGTAAAAAGAAAGAAACGGTTAAAGAAGAACAACCAGTACAAAGAGAAAAATTTGACTTTTTAAGAAAGAAAACAATTAAAGAATTAATTGCACCATCAGGAATAGATGCTAGTAATATAGATCATTTAGAAATTATCTCTAATACGAAAAGATATGCTAGAAGTTTTTTTGTTTCACAATTGCCAAGAATGTGTACCTTCCCAGAATTATTTAGAGATTTATACCTTTTTGGAGACATTAATACCTCTATATTTATAAATCCAATAAAAGAAGAAAGATCACAAAATGAGTTAAATAGAGTTATTAATGAATTAGAGACTGAAAGAATTGTAGCAATGGACAAAGGAAACATTAATAGAGAAAGTACAATCACGCAAAAGAGATTTGAAGCTGAGCAATTAAGAGATGAAATCGCGGCCGGATTCAATAAATTATATGAGGCATCAATTATAGCAACACTTTTTTCATACAATTTAGATGAATTAGATAGAGATACCAAAATGTTAACTTCTGAAATGTCAAAAACATTGGTAAATATAAAAACAGCATGGGGAATACAAGAAGAAGCTTTTCAATCAAATCTTCCATTATTAGAAGATAAAGTAAAAAAGACACATACGTTTGATAGAAACTCTATGGGAACAGTATTTCCATTTACAACTTCAGAAGTAGGACATGCAAGTGGCGTTCCACTTGGATTTAACAAACAAACAGGAACACCAATCCTATTTGATAATTTCCATCCATCATTAACCAATTACAACATGGTTATATTTGCTAAATCTGGTGCGGGAAAATCTGTTACAATGAAAACACTAGTATCTAGGTCATCAGTTTTAATGGGAATAGAAAGCTTAGCACTTGATGCAGAAGGTGAGTATACAATTGTTGCGGAGAGTTTGGGAGGAATTAATGTTGTTATCAGTCCAAATTCTAAAACAATTATCAACCTATTTGATATAGAAGTAGAAAGAGTAAAAGATGAGATAACCGGAAAAGAAAGAACCGTATTAAACATCGAAAATAAAGTAGAAGACGTTACGCAAGCACTACTTACAATGGCTAAAGGAAGTACAAGAAGTACAGAAGTAAATGAGCTTACAAAACAAATCATTGCGGAATCAGTAGCCGAAGAATATGCAAGTTTAGGAATTACCAATAATCCAAATAGTTTATATAAAACAGTCAACATGGGACTAAGTGGAGACAACTTATTTGAAAAAGAAAAGAAAGATATGCCTACAATAGGCAGCTGGTATAGAAGAATTCAAGAAAAAGCAAGAGATAATAAAAACCCAGATTATCAATTCCATTATAGTTACTTACTAAAGGTAATGAAACAATACGTAAGAGACTTTGATGGACAAATGGCATATTTTGATGGACAATCTACATTTGACTTATTAGAAGGAGCACCTTTTATAAATTTGGATATATCACAGTTAGAGGAAAGATTTGCAAGACCACTTGCACAACAAATTTTACTTTCATGGATATGGGAAAAATTTGTTAAGAAAAATAGTGAAGATAGAAAAAAAGCTACGCAAAAAAGGGTTTTAGTTGATGAAGCATGGATGTTACTTCCATATCCAGAAGCCGTAGACTTTTTAAATAAAATGGCTAGACGTGCTAGAAAGAGAAATGTATCTTTAGCAATCATATCTCAAAGATTCCAAGACTTTTACGAAAAACCAGAAGCACAAGCTGTTTTAACATCATCAGACACAAAATTATTCTTAGCGCAAGATAAAGCAGAAATACAATACTTGAAAGAAGTATTCAAATTATCTGAAGGAGAAGCAAATTTCTTAGTTACCTGCCAAAAAGGAGAGGGATTATTGAAAGTCGGAGCAGATACAGCTATATTAAAAATTGTACCAACGAAAAAAGAATTTGAATTTGTTGAGACAAATTTAAATAAATTAGCAGAAAGAAAATAAGATGAATAGTTGGAGGAAAAAATGAAATTTTTTGAAAATAAAAAGATTTGGAAAAAAATAGTCATCATGCTCCTTATGGTATTGCTTTTTCAATTTGGATTTGCAACACCAGTAAAAGCAGCAGATGATGATGGTGGCACGGATTATGGAGGAATACTATTAGGACCAATAATGCAACTAGTGGTTGCTCTAGGAGATCGGAATCGTAAATATTACACATAAAGTAATTATGGGACAAAGTGATACAGCAATCCGTATTGACATGAGTACTTCTTTTTGGGATATTGTAAAGTCAGTTATTGCGGGACTTGTAGTGGCTGCATTTGTTATGATAGCAATTGTGTTAACAGCAGGAGCTATAGGAGTAGTTGCAGGTGCTATTGCAACAGCTTTATCATTAGGTGGAGTGACAATGACATTAGGAACAGGAGCTGTAGTATTGACAACGGCAGCAGGTATATGGTCAGGAGTAACATATTATAATACGCAACTACCGACAGATGTTATATTACCAATTTTTTCACTTTCCCCAGAAGAAATATTTCAGGGAAAAATATTGCTTTTTGATATTGATTTTTTTAATCCAGTAACAGACATAAAAGAGAAACATGATGAAAATGGAAAATTTGAATATTACTATTATGAGAATGATGAAGGAGAAGAGATACCAACATCTAAACAAAATACGGCACTAGAATTACAGAAGATAGTAAGTCAATGGTATACAGCATTGAGAAATATTGCACTAGTATTGTCGATGTCTGTGTTATTATATATTGCGATAAGAATGCTGCTTTCATCAATAGCGCAAGATAAGGCAAAATATAAGCAAATGATCATAGATTGGGTGGTAAGTATCTGTTTATTATTTTTCATGCACTATATAATGTCTTTTTCAGTAGCGATTGTCAAACAATTGAATAAAGTATTGGTTTATGAACAACAAAAAAATATAGAAGATGTGGAAGGTTATACTGGTAATATTGAATTAGATGAAGATGGAAAAATTGAAGAAAAGCTAAAAGAGATAGGAAGAGAAGATGTAATCCAAGAGGGTAAAAAAACGGATGCAGATGGAAATGAAGTAGATACAAAATATGTTATATGGCCAACAAACTTAATGGGACAGTTGAGAATTGCTGCTCAAATGAGTTATGGAGATGCTTCAAGTATAGGATATTCGATTTGCTATTTTATGCTAACACTGTTAACAATATTTTTCATTTTTGTTTATTTGAGAAGGGTATTGTATATGGCTTTCTTAACTATGATAGCACCACTTGTTGCCTTAACATATCCAATTGATAAAATAAATGATGGACAAGCACAGGCTTTTAATAAATGGCTTAAAGAATATATTTTTAACTTGCTAATTCAGCCTTTACATTTAATTCTTTATACAATATTAGTTTCATCTGCATTTGAATTGGCATCAACAAATCCGGTATATTCTTTAGTTGCAATTGCATTCTTAATACCTGCAGAAAAATTGATGCGTAGTTTCTTCGGATTTGAAAAAGCATCTACACCAGGATCTATGGCAGGAGCAGCTGTAGGAGCAGGTCTAGTCAATACAGGATTGCAAAAATTATTACATAAAGGACCTCGGAGGAAAAGGCAAAAAAGATGGAAATGGATCAAGCGCTTCAGATGGAGAATCAGATACACCTGATAGAATAGGATATAATAGTAATTTTGATAGTGATGAAACATTAGCGAGAGCTTTAGGCGATGGAAGTGAAGGCGGAAATCAAGGTGGAAATGGTCAAGGAATGCCTAACTATGAAGACGAAGAATATAATAAAGGATTAGATATACAAAGCAGTGATAATGGAGATTCTGGAGATTCTGGAAATCCGGGTGATACAGGTTCTCTAAGACAATATAGTATTGCAGGTGATTTAGGAAACAGATTTATGAGTAGTAGAGCAGGAACACCTGTAAGAAAAATTGGTGGAGCAGTAGGAAATCTAAAAAAATGGACAGGAGGAAAGACAAAAGCAGTAGGAAATAAAGTAGGAAATAAAGTAGGAAATAAAGTAGGAAATAAAGTAGGAAATGTTAAACGAGCAATACAAAATAATGACAAGTTCAGATACTTAGCAGATTCAAAAGAAGGTCAGTTCTTAAAAGGCGCAGGAAGAGTATATAAATATGGATTAAAACAATATGGAAAGAACTTTAAGAAAGGTATGAAGAGAGGAATAAGACAAGCGCCACGTATAATAGGAGCAGCAACTTTAGGTGCAACAGCAGGAACGATAGGTGTGGCTGCAGGCTTAGTAACAGGTGATCCTTCTAATGTGTTATCATATGGAGCAGGAGCAGCTGTTGCAGGAGGGGCTTTTGGTTCAAAAATGCTTAATATTCCATCAAATAATGGACAAAAGTCAGCTTCGCAAATAGCAATGGAAAGAGCTTTTTATGGAGATAAATATGATCAACATGTTGCAGAAGAAAATATGAAAAAATGGAAAAAAGATGATAGCAAAAAAGAAGAAATAGAAAAATATATAGGAGCATCAGCTACGAAAACATTATATGAAGGAAAACAGCCAGCAATTGACCAATATTTGAAAAATGACATAACAGATGCCAAAGATATTGCTACAATAGAAAAAATGCTAAAAGATAAAAATATAAAATCAAGAGAAGAGGGTATTGCAATACAAATGAATGTAGACAAAAAAGGTGACTTAACAAAAATGAAACCAAAAGATAAAGAAGATTGGAGAAAAGAAGACGCAAAAACTTATAAAAACAAAGGATTTTCAGAGCAACAAGCTACTAAAATGGCTGAAAATCAACAAGCAAAAGAAATTGATTTCTTAAAAATTAGAGGAAATTTATAAAAAAGGAGGAACTATATGGTTATAAAGAAATAACAAGAATTTGTAATCATATAGTTTTCGTTTTTATATATGTCTGTGGCAGATTAAATCAAGGAGGATATAGTGGAATATTTAGGAAAAATAAATAAAAAAGTACTTATAACCATAATGATAATTCTTCTTTTAATCATTATAGGAATACTATGTTTGATATTCTTTCAAAAAAATAATAAAGAATTAGAAAATATAGATTTGCATCAACATACAGATGAAGAAATGGCAAACGCATGGAAACAAACATTTGAAGAGGTAGAGAGCTATGATATATATTATACTGTAAGAGGTATATTAAATAATTATATAACAATGATAAAAGAAGCAAATGGAGACGAGTATTTTGATTTCGAAAGATTAGAACAACCAAGAAATGAAACGATTTCAGAATTGGAAGAGGACTCAATAAATTCAATCTATAATATGTTTGACAAGCGTTATATAGAAGAATGTAATATAAATGAACAAACCATTCGTACTTTAGCAGAACAATACAGACAAGAAGGAGATTATAGTGAAAATGTTATATATGATTTGAAAATAGAAAAAATGTATGTAGCAGATATATCTACACAAATAAGTTTTGTATTAGTAAATTTTAGTATAAACGGTATTGATGACAGTATGCTTATAAAATTAGACTTAGAAAATAGTACATATTCTATGTTTGGACAAGAGTATTTAAAGGATAAAGGATATGACGAAAACACTGAAGTTACAAATATGGAAATAGATAAAAATAGTATTATATCAAATGATTATAATAATTTTGATTTTATTAATGCAGATGATAAGTATATAATAAATGAATATTTTTCAGAATATCAAACTGAATTATTAAGTAACATAGACACAGCATATGCACTATTAGATCAAGAATATAAAGAAAAGAAATATGAAAATCCTCAAGAATTTAGAGAATATGTAGAGGAAAATTATGATACCTTACAAAATATGTATTTAAAACGATATCTAATTAATCAATTTGATGAGTATAAAGAATACGTATGCCTTGATGAAAATAATCATTATTATATTTTTATTGAGAGATCTTTGACAGATTATAGTGTTATATTAGATACCTATACAATTGATTTAAAAGACTTTACAGATAAATATAATGCATCAGATATACCTACAAAAGTAGGAATGAATGTAGAAAAAGTTATATCTGCAATAAATGATAAGGATTATCGATATGTATACAATAAATTAGATGAAACTTATAGAAATAATAATTTTGGAAGCCTAGATAATTTCAGAGCATATATAGAGGAGAATTTCTATGAAAATAATGAAATGGAATATTTAGAATTTTCAGAAGAAGGTGAAACCTATATATATGGAGCTAAAATAAAAAATGCACAAGAGGAAAATTCTGATGGAAAAGAAATTACTATTGTAATGCAATTACTAGAAGGAACAGATTTTGTCATGTCATTTAGTATGCAATAAATAAAGGAGAATTCATATGAATAGATTAGTTAGATGGTATAATCAAAATAGAAAAGCAATATGGAAAACAATAGCAATAGTAGTTATTATTATTGGTGTTATCCAATTAATAAATTATTATTATAAAGTAAGAAATGAAGAACAGTTAAATACTGCGAATACACAAATTCAAAATACAAAAACAACAAACAACAACTATAATAGTGTAAGAGTAGATGATGATAACTCAAGTTTAACTGGAGAAAAAATATCAGAAGGACAAAAAACAGAGATACAAGTGATTGATGATTTTATAAATTTTTGTAATGAAAAAAATCTTCAAGAAGCTTACGATTTATTAACAGAAGATTGTAAAGAAGAATTGTATCCTACATTAGAAAATTTTGAACAGAGTTATTACAATAATCTTTTTACAAATGGAAAGAAAAATGTATCTGTTGAAAATTGGGTAAATAATATATATAAAGTAAGTATAAAGGATGACTTTTTATCAACAGGTAAATATTCTAAAGAAAATACAATTCAAGATTATATAACAGTTATAGATAAAGATGATGAGTACAAACTAAATATCAATGGTTATATAGGGGAAAAAGAAATAAATAAATCCAAAGAATACGAAAATGTGACAATAGAAATAGAAAATACAAATGCCTATATGCACTATCAAATATATAAAATAAAAGTAACAAATCATACAGATTACACGATGTTATTAGATGATGGTGTGAGTATAGATGCCATGTATATAGAAGACAGCAATGGAAATAAATATTCAGCTTATACACATGAAATCAATAGTGCTGAATTAAAAATAAGTCCTAGAGAAACAAAAGAGATAAGTATAAAATATTATAGCAAATATGGTTCTGATAAAAAAATTGATAAAGTTGTTTTTTCAAGAATGATATTAAATTATGAATCATATGTTACTTATCAAAATAAAAGCTTATATCGTGCTTATGGAAATTATGAAATAGAAATATAATAACTAAATATAGGAGAACAATATGGATGAAGAATTAAAAAATCAAATAAAACGTAAATTAAGAAGCATGTCAAAGCGTCTAATAAGTGCTACTATTATACTTCCTTTTTTAGTCATTATGCTTTTAGCTGCGGCGGTATATAACATAAAACTGGATGATGGGACATTTGAAGAAGGCGATTGGTCAAATACGCAATATGGAGCCCAACAATATGGGACAAACACTTCTATTAGTGATGATGGTAATATAACCACCAATATGACGGCTCAAGAATTATGGGACAAGCTGATAGATGAAGGAAGCAGAGTGGATTTATATCTAGACGGTCCAGAAGAATTACAAAAATTGATGAATGCTGAATTGGTAACACAATATCTAGATACAAGAGGAGAAGATGAAATAGATGAACCAATTAAATGGGATAGAATATCTGATATCAATTCAAATGAAATTCAAGGAATTGTTAAATTAAAAAGGGCCAAAAGTGATGGAACAACCTCTACAATGACTTATGTAAATCCAGTAACATTTCAAAATTATATTGATGCCTATAATGCAAGTGGATCTGAGGCAGACAGAAATGAAGCTTTAAGTCATTTTACATTGGTAAAATCTACAATCGCAAATAACTCAACAAATGCAACACCGATTCAAGCAGGAGAAACCATTAATATTCCCGGTGGGTTAGGTTCTGTACATACATATATGGGGTGGCAGATGATCACATCAACAACATCAACACAATATAAATTAAGAGAACAAGCAGGAATGAATTTTGATGAAGAAGGATTTGGGAAAATTAATGGACGTTATGTAATTGCTTGTACACTTACCTATGGAAATGTTGGAGATTATGTAGATTTTTATCAAGAAGATGGTACAATTATACCATGTATTATAGGAGATATAAAAAATCAAAATGATGCAGGATGTAATGAGTGGGGACATTTAGATGGAACATGTATAATAGAATTTGTTGTAGATAAATCAACATGGTATAATCCAATGCATGAAAATCCAGGAACACCAAATTGCCATCCTGAATGGAATCAAAATATCACAAAAGCTGTAAACGGCGGAAGTTATTTTGATAATCCTGACTTTGGAAATGAAGATATTAAGCCAAACAGTGATAGTTCAAATTCCAATAGTGGTTCAAGCTCATCAGATGATATTTTATGTTGGCCGGTAGATCCACAATTTACAACAATCACATCACAATTTGGTTATAGAGGAGATATCGGAGTTGCGGGAGCAACTGCAGACCATGGAGCAATTGATATTGGTGATGGAGGAATAGATGGTACAAATACATATGCTTGCGAAAATGGAACAGTAACAGCAAGTGCTAATGATGGTGGCTATCATGGTGGTATGGGAAATTATGTATATATAGATCATGGAAATGGCTATGTAACAAAATATTTCCATTTACAGACAGGAAGTGTAACTGTGCAAGCAGGACAACAAGTAACTAAAGGAGACGTAATTGGAAGTGTAGGAACAACAGGTGCGTCAAGTGGACCACATTGTCATTTTCAAGTGGAATATAACGGAGAAAAAGTAGATCCACTGACATTTAAATATAATAATGGAATGGGAAGTGGAACAGGCGGATTTGGAATTGGAAGCGGTAGTGGAACCAGTAATTCTGCAACAACCACATCTTATTATGCTAAAGTAGCAACTTGGAATCAAGTAACAGATACCGTAGAATCAGATGACCCAGATGTTGAAAGTTATTCAACAACTACATATAATATGACAACAACAAAAATAAATTATCAAGACCTAATAAGTGGATATACAATGCCATTTGATTATTTATGGGATTTATTAGTTATCAGTGAAGATCAAGATTTTGTACTAGATCTAGCAGATTTAGTTTATGATAGTGATATAGAAATAACCGTACATGATAATTTATCAGTTAATACAAATGTCAATACATATACATATACAGAAAATGAAAAAATTGTATCAAATGGAGTAAGAATATCAGGAACTTCAGAACAAGGCGGAGGAAGAGTAAGAACTGCTTTTCCAAGTCAATCTGATGAACAAATTACTTCTGTTGATAGAAAAGTTGTGCATACGGTTGTTACGACAACAAATACATTAGATATTGCATTAACAAAAGCAAATGTATGGATAGTAAATTATACAAAAGAATATACATATGAAGTACCTGAAAATGTAGTAACACAAGGAGGCGCAGGTGCATTAGATGATATTCCATATACAGATTCACCAGATCATACAACCAATACAGATGATATCGGATATGGAGAAGCACAAAGACAGTCATATCATAGTCAGTGGATACAAGAATATCCAGATATAGTAACGGCATTAGAAGCGGTTCATTGTGATTACTTTTATTCTACAACGAATAGAAATGAATCCATAACAAATACTTTAGAAAGTAGTAAATATGTAGCATCACCACCAAATATGGAAGAAAAGACAGATAAAAATGCATCAGAACCAAACTTTGTAACAATATTATTAGATGATGGAAATACAAAAGCAAAGCATCACATTTTAGGAACATCTTCTTGGCTATTTAAATTATTAGAAAGAAATGAAAGTACAGCTGACACCATGCTTGATCTAACAAAATATTTACTATATAAAGCATCTGGTAATACAAAATATTGGGATCCAAATATAGCATTTGATTTTAGCATATTTGATCCAGATAATTTTGCGAATAATTCTGGCGGATCAAGTGGAATTGAAGGGGTACCAGGACAAATATATGATTTCTTGCTTGAAAAAGGTGTTCCACCTGTAGGAGCTGCAGCTATTTTAGGTAACATAGATGGAGAAACAGGAGGAACATTTGATACAAGTACAGTAAATGGATCAGGTCGTTCAGGTTTATGTCAATGGAACGAAGGAAGAACAACAAAGCTTAAAAATTTGGCAAATAGTAAAGGAACTGATTGGACAGATTTGCAAACACAATTGGAATTTTTATGGCAAGAATTAAATGATGGATATTCGGGTGTTAAAAAAGTCATTATGAGTGCTACGGACGAAGATGATTTGGAATATGCAACATGGTATTTTGGAAGACATTATGAGGTATATTTCACTGGAACATGGCCATCTTCTAAAAGTAAATCATCTGAAAGATATGAATCTGCCAAAAAATGGTATGCACAATGGCAACAAAATCATACATCAGGAGGAAATGTAAGTGGATCATCTATAGAGGTAGCAAATGGTACAGCACAGGAAAAATTAAATTATTTATTCCCAAATGGTGTTCCAACAACGCAAAGTCAATGTGAAGAATATATAACAACTATACAAGTAGCCATGACAAATAAACAAGGAAACAAATTTAATGGTAATTTACAAGTACATAAAGCTGTTGCAAAAGACGTTCAAGATGTATTTAAAGCAGCACAAGATGGCGGATTTAAAATTTATTCAGCAGGAGGTTATTCATTTAGAGATATGAATAACGGATCTGGTTCAGGAAATTTATCACATCATGCATATGGAATAGCTATTGATATTAATCCTACAGAGAATTATTCTCGTAGAGGAAATACTGTGTATGCGGGATCATTCTGGGACCCAGCTTCAAGTGAATACTCAATTCCAAGAGATGGCGTTTTAATAAAAGCTTTTGAAGCAAAAGGCTGGGAATGGGGAGGCAATTGGTCTGGTAATTATCAAGATTACATGCATTTCTCATTTACAGGAAATTAATAGAAATATTTCAAAATATAAAAAGTTATATATTGATAAAAAGGAGAGAATATGATATTCTCTCTTTAGATTTATATAAAAAATAAATAAAGGAAGGAGTGTATGATTATTTAAATATTAGATAGATCATACAAGATAATATGATAGAAATAAAAAATATATCTAAGTCTTATACAAAAGGCACAAAGATAATTGACAATATGAGTTTAAAAATCGAAAATGGAGAGATATTGGGATTCATAGGACCAAATGGTGCGGGAAAAACAACCATAATAAAAATGATGACTGGTATTTTAGGAATTGATGAGGGAAATATTTTAATAGATGGAAAAAGTATTAAAGACAACCCATATGAAGCAAAAAAAAATATAGGTCTTGTACCAGATAGTCCAGATATGTTTTTAAACTTAAAAGGTATTGAATATTTAAATTTTATGGCAGATATATATAAAGTCGGTAAAGACGAAAGAATAAAAATAATAAAAGAATTGTCTAAAAAATTTGATATGGAAGATGCTTTAAATGAAAAGATAGAAAGTTATTCACATGGGATGAGACAGAAAATAGTGATTATAGGGGTATTATTGCACAGCCCTAAAAATTGGATATTGGATGAGCCAATTACAGGATTAGATCCTAAAGCAATTTATGACTTAAAAATGATCATGAAAGAATATGCAAAAAAGGGGAATGTGGTATTTTTTTCTACACACATCTTGGAAGTAGCAGAAAATTTATGTGATAGGGTGGCTATTATAAATAAAGGAAAGATTGTATTTGTAGGAAAAATTGAAGAATTAAAAGATAAAATGAAAGAAAATAATTCATTAGAAGAACTTTTTATGGAGATAATAGAAAATGATTAAAAATATAATATTATTAACAAAAATATCAACTAGAAATTTTTTTCAGAATTTTGATTTATTAGATAAAAAGACGAAAAGAATTAATAAGAAATCGATGTATGTTTGGTTAATAGTCATCGTCATGATAGCAATAACATACTTATGCAATGAAATACTAAATATGCTAGAGGATTATGGACAAATAGATATATTTTTAGATATTCTTTTTACATTTGTAATTATAATCATGTTTATGCAAACAATTATTGCAAGTATGAATATATTATATTTTTCAAAAGATATAGAATATTTCTTGCCCTTTCCCATTAAGCCAGTGGAGTTATTATTATCAAAAGTAAATACAATTTTAAATGTACTATATAGTACGGAGTTGATTTTTATGCTTATACCTTTAATATTATATGGCATATCAACAACAGCATCTCTATCCTACTATATATTTGCAATTTTAGTAATGATTTTACTACCAATCTTTCCAGCAGTTTTCATTAGTATTGTAACATTAATTATTATGACATTGATAAAAAGAATAAAAAATAAAAATAAATTTCAAATTATGATAACTTTATTTTTTATTATTGCGATTATTTTATTAGAAGTTTTATTTACAAAAACGGTTCTTTTAAACCAATTTGATTACAATATACTAGAGGCTGGTATAAAAAATATATCAGAAAGTATAAATAATAGTTTGCTAATAGTAAATCCATTAATTTCTATTTTAAAACATGAAAATATTATAATAAATTTATTAGAAATATTCGTGATATATGCAATTATGTATGCAACCTTAATATGTATAGGAAGAAAAGTATATATAAAAAATATATTAAAAGCAACAAGTTATAATAAAAATAAAAAAAGTAAGCAAGTGGATTTTGAAAAACAGTGTAAACCACAGAAAGTGCTAACATCATATATAAAAAATGATTTTAAAAATCTTTTAAAAAATGCAATATTTTTTATGCAGACAATTTATCCAATATGTTTGCTTATGCTTATGTTTATAGTATTAACAATTTATTTTAAATTAGGAATTATAGAAAAAAATCAAGAATTATCAGCCTCACTGGGAGGAATGCATCTAACAATAGAAGGAGTATGTATTCTATTAGGAATATCTCAGGTGCTATTTTCAATAGGAGGTATTTCCATTTCAGCAATTTCTAGACAAGGGAAAAACGCAGTTTTTATGAAATATATACCAGTAAGCTTATATAAACAATTCATATTAAAGAACATACCACAAGTCAGTATCAATATCATAACAAGTGTTGTAGTGCTATTATGTGCTAAAATTATCTTTACGAGTATATCGTTGTTAAATATCGTTTGTATATTTTTAATTTGTATAGTGGTTAGTATATTAAATAGCTATTTAATGCTAATTGTGGACATTAAAAGACCAATATTAGATTGGAATGCGGAAATTGAAGTGCTAAAGCAAAATGGAAATAAGATATTTCAATATGTATGGACCATTATAATTGTAATTTTATTATTATATATTACAAAAATATTCAAAGATGTAAATTTATATATCGCAATATTTGGTACATTTATCATTTTTGGGATTTTACTATTGATAGTAGATACTTATGTTAGAAAGCAAATTAACAAAAATAAATTGTTTAAAAAAATTATATAAAATTGAAAAAGATTATATAATAAAAAAAGAAATATCAATTTTTGGAATCATTGATATTTCTTTTTAATTAAATATATTTATAAAAATATTACCGATGACTTTAAAAACAGAATTTGTATGATATAATTCTATAAAATAATTTTTTACAAAAGGAATCTGAAAGATAATGAATAAAATAAATACAACAATTACAAGGGCAATGAGAGATTTTACATAGTCAGAAAAAGATTTTTTATATCGTATTTTATAGCCTCTATTTTTTAAATCTTGTATATAAGCATCATGGTATGCTTGCTGTCTAGCTTGATTTACTTGTTGTTGATATTCCAAATTTTTTCTATACTGCTCTGTTTGTGTATTTTGATAAGAATTTTGTGAATTATTTTGATTTGTAGTATTATTAAAATGATTTGTATTTTGTGAATAAGCATTTTCATTGTACATATGCTGTTGTAAATCATTTAATTTATTTTTTAAAACCTGATTTTGCTGATACATCTCATCATATTTATCTTGCGAAATAACAGTATCTTTTAATTTTTGATCATATAAAGCTCTTTGATCGGGATTTGATAGTATTTCATAAGCTTCATTTATAATTTTAAAAGTTTCCTCAGATTCTTTCTTATGTGCTTCATCTTGCAAGTCAGGATGATATTTTTTGGCGAGTGTTTTATAAGCTTTTTCGATAATTTCAGGAGATGCATTTTTATCTACTTCTAATATTTCATAATAATTTTTATCCATAGTCATAATCCTTTCTTGTAAATGATACCATAAAAAGAATAAGGAATCAACTGAAATAGGATTCAAAAACAAAAATTTTCATACGGAAAAAATAGGTTTATTAGATATGGATAAAATAGATGAGTTGTATGAGATAGGATATAAAAAAGCAAAAAGGGAAATATCTAATATAAAAAAAATAATAGGAAATGAATAAGAGAATATTGAAGAAAATATAAAAATATTTGTTTATAATTATATATAAATATGTTGCATAAAGTAAATATTTATTGTAGAATAAAACCACCTTCATAAAGGAGGTGATTTTATAATGAAGGATTTGATTAAATTATTAAAACTCCTAATACTTCTAGAGATTATACAATACATAAAAAAGGAGAAAAAATAGAGGAAGTTGCAGCTTCCTCTATTTTTGTTGATTTTACATGAAAGATCTGATTAAATTTTCTTCCTATACATAGTATACAACAATTTAGAAAATATGTCAAATTTAACCGATTAATTTTTTTGAGCTTCTTTGCTTGATTCTTTTTGTGGTTCTGGTACAGTTTGATTTTCTTTTCTAATTGCTTCTTTTCTAGCTTGTTTTGTTTTTAGATTGTCTTTTGCAACAGTCATTAATAATTTAATTCTATTTGCTTGATTTGTTTCACTAGCACCAGGGTCATAATCAACTGGAGAAATATTGGCGTCTGGATATTTTTCTCTAACGGTTTTGATAACACCTTTACCAACAACATGGTTTGGTAAGCAAGCAAATGGTTGCACACAAATGATATTTGGAATATCATGTTCTATGTATTCTATCATTTCAGCAGTCAAGAACCAACCTTCACCAGTTTGATTTCCGATAGATAATACATCTTTTACTTTATCTTCTAAGTGCCAAATATCACAAGGTGGTAAATATCCTTTCTTAGAACTTGCTAAAGCAATTTTCATATCTTTTTCTAATATATCAATTAATTTAATAGCAGCCTTCATAATTTTTGAAGAAGTTTTATTTGTATTTAGTAAACGATTAAATGTAATTTTATGAGTAGCCATAAATTTTACAAATCCCATAAAGTCAGGTAAAATTACTTCTGCACCTTCTTTTTCTAAAAGATCTGCAACATGGTTATTTCCAAATGGATGATATTTGATTAAAACTTCTCCCACAATACCAACTCTAGGTTTTTCAATAGATGTATCTAGTTCTATCTTTTCAAAGTCATTTACAATGTCATAAATACTTTGTTTAAATTCCTTATTGGTTGATTTTTGTAATAATTTTTTACATTTTTCCATCCATGTATCAAATAATTTTTGTGTTTCACCTTTATTCTTCTCATAAGCTCTATTTTTTGTTAGCATTTTTTGTAGTAAATCACCATATAAAATGGTTTTTAGTAAACGTTCAATTAAAGGAACGGTTATTTTAAATCCGGGCATTTTTTCCATACCAACAATATTAAATGAAATAACGGGTATATTTTCAAATCCTGCGTCTTTAAGTGCTTTTCTAATAAATCCTATATAATTGGTTGCTCTACATCCTCCACCTGTTTGTGACATGATTAAAGCGGTTCTATTTAAGTCATATTTTCCAGATTGAAGGGCTTCTATCATTTGTCCAGTTACTAAGATAGATGGATAACAAGCATCATTATTGACATATTTTAATCCAGTTTCTACTGTTTTTTGGGTACATTCTCTTAATAATTCCACTTTATATCCACTAGATTGTACGGCAGCTTCTAACAATTCAAAATGAATTGGTGCCATTTGTGGTACTAAAATGGTATAATCTTTTTTCATATCTTTTGTAAAGATCTTTTTATGTTGTTCATAATCACCAGTAGCATGGTTTTCTCTTTTTTCTTTTTCACGTTTATTCATACTAGCAAGTAGTGAACGGATACGGATTCTAACAGCACCTAAGTTATTCACTTCATCTATTTTAATTAACGTATACATTTTATCATAACTAGCTAAGATTTCTTCTACTTGATCTGTTGTAACAGCATCTACACCACATCCAAAAGAATTTAATTGAACTAATTCTAGGAAATCATGCTTTCCAACAAAATCTGCTGCTGCATAAAGTCTTGCATGATATACCCATTGGTCAACCACTCTGATTGGTCTTTTTACTTCTGTTTGGTTTGAAATACTATCTTCAGTTAAAACGCATAATCCTAATGAAGTAATTAATGTATCAATACCGTGATTGATTTCTGGGTCAACATGATATGGACGACCTGCTAATACAATACCTTTTAAATGATTTTCTTCTATGTATTTTACGGTTTCCGCACCTTTTCTACGAATATCTTCTTTACATTTTTGATACTCTTGTTCTGCTTTGTCAGCAGCTTCATTTAATTCTTCTTTTGTAAAGTTATAAGTTTTAAATTCATCTAATTCCAACATTTTCTTTACTAAGTTTTTCTTATCGAAAGGTAAGAATGGATTTAAGAATTTGACGGTAGGGTCTTTTAATCCTTCTACATTGTTTTTTAATACTTCAGAATAAGAAATAACAATTGGACAGTTATAATGGTTATCTGCTTTTTCATATTCCTTTCTAGAATATGGCATACAAGGATAGAATATCGTTTTAATTCCTTGTTCTAATAAACTTTCGATATGTCCATGAGAAAGTTTTGCTGGATAACATACAGATTCTGAAGGCATAGATTCCATACCTTTTTCATAAGTTTTTCTAGTACTTTTTTCAGAGATAATGACTCTAAATCCTAAATTTGTAAGGAAAGTAAACCAGAATGGATAATCCTCATACATATTTAAAACCCTAGGGATTCCAATGGTTCCTCTTGTAGCATATTGTTCTTCTAATGGTGTATAATCAAAAATTCTCTGATATTTATATTGTACTAAGTTTGGTAAATTTTTAGATTTTGTAACAACACCTGCACCTTTTTCACAACGGTTACCAGTTACATGGATTTGTCCATTGCTAAACTTATTAATCGTTAATTTACAATGGTTTTCACAATTATTACAATGTGTATGTGTAATTTTGATTTTTAAATTGTCTAGTTCATTTGTCTTTAAAATAGTAGATGTATATTCCATATCTAAATTTGCTTCATATTGTTCTTTTGAAAGTAAAGCCATTCCGTAAGCTCCCATTAATCCAGAGATATTTGGTCTTACAACATGTTTACCAACAATTAATTCAAAAGCTCTAAGGACAGCGTCATTATAGAAAGTACCACCTTGAACAACAATGTGTTTTCCTAATGTTTCAACATCTCTTACCTTCATAACTTTTTGAATCGCATTTTTGATAACAGAATATGATAATCCACTAGAAATATCTCCAACAGAATATCCTTCTTTTTGTGCTTGTTTGATTTTTGAGTTCATAAATACGGTACATCTTGAACCTAAATCAACAGGTGTTCTAGATTGGATAGCCTCTTTTACAAATTCTGATATTTCTAAATTTAAACTTTTAGCAAATGTTTCGATAAAAGAACCACATCCAGAAGAACAAGCTTCATTTAACATGATATTATCGATAGAACCATTTTTAATTCGGATATATTTCATATCTTGCCCACCAATATCGACAATACTGGTTACATCTGGTTCAAATGTTTTAGCAGCTGTATAATGGGCAATGGTTTCAATTTCATTTAAATCAACATTTAACGCTGTTTGAATTAGTTTCTCTCCATAACCTGTAACACCACTATATCTTAAAATCGCTTTTTCTGGTAAGACTTTATACAATTTTCTTAACATATCCATAACACTTTGTAATGGATTTCCTTCATTACTACCATATAAAGAATATAATAGATTACCATCTCTATCAATTAACACAAGTTTTGTCGTAGTAGAACCTGCATCAATTCCTAAGAAACAATCACCTTCATAAGTTTCTAATGGTTTTGAAGGAACCGTTGCTTTATTATGTCTTTCTTTAAAAGCTTTATATTCTGCTTCATCTTTAAATAAAGGGTCTAAAGGTTGTGTGGTTGTATCATGTGAGTTCTTAAAATTTTCTATTTTCTTTTCTAATTCATTAGGTGTAATGACCTCTGTATTAAATGAATCCAAAGCTGCACCTTTTGCCACTAATAAATGCGCATTTTCAGGTACAATCACTTGGTCATCTGTCAAATGCAAAGTTTCTATAAAACGTTTTCTTAATTCTGGAAGATAACTTAAAGGACCACCCAAAAAAGCAATATTTCCTCTAATAGGTCTACCACAAGCTAATCCACTAATCGTTTGATTAACAACTGCTTGGAAAATAGAAGCAGCAAGGTCTTCTTTTGCAGCACCTTCATTAATTAAAGGTTGTATATCAGTTTTTGCAAAAACACCACAACGAGAAGCAATTGGATAAATTGTTTGATATCCTTTTGCCAATTCATTTAAACCTGCGGTATCTGTATGTAATAAAGAAGCCATTTGGTCTAAAAAGGCACCAGTACCACCAGCACAAGTACCATTCATTCTTTGTTCAATTGAATTATCAAAATAGATAATTTTGGCATCTTCACCACCTAATTCAATAACAACATCTGTTTTAGGAAAGTACTTTTCGATAACCCTTTTACAAGAAACCACTTCTTGAATAAAGTCCACTCCTAAAAATCTAGCTGCAGACATTGCACCAGAACCAGTTAAAGCAATGGTAAAAGAAGCAGAAGGATATTTGATTAATAACTCTTCTAACACATCACAAACTGTTTTCTTAGCGTCTGAAAAATGTCTACGATAATCAGAATATATAGTATTTTTATTGTTATCCATAACAATAATTTTAACTGTTGTAGATCCAACATCTAATCCAACATGTAATATTTCATTCATGACAAAAACTCCTTTTTTGTATATATTTTATTCATAATAAACCACCCTAATTGTATACGGAAAAGCCAGTTTTGTCAAATGGAAAATGTTGTAAAAATCTTCTTTAAGATGTCCTTTTGGGTGTCCTTTTGGGGATGTTTCTGTTTAGGACATTTTTATGTTAATTTATTAAAAAGAGGGGATAGTATTAGTCGCAAATAGAGTGCATTATATTAACGATATTGATTTTGTTCTTGTATAGAAAAAATATTCAAAAAAGCTTGCTATTGTTCTAAAAAGGACAAACAAATAATACAATAGGTAGTAAATAGAATGAATTAAAATTGAAAGAAAGGAATGAAAACAACATGAATAAAAAAATCGTTATTATTTTTACTGTTTTATTAATTATAATATTAGTAGGAGGATATTGTATTATCAATTATTTTAAAGGTCAAGAGGAAACAACGATAGAAGAATATACACCAGAAGAGGAAATTACAGAAGAACAAAATCGACAAACCATTGTCAGTTTATATTTCTTAGAAAAAGATACAAAAGAATTAGCACCTGAAGCAAGATTAGTGGATATTAAGGAAATTATAAATCAACCATATGATAAATTGGTAAACATGTTAATCGAAGGCCCTAAAAATGAAAAGTATGAAAAGTTAATTCCAGACAATACAAAATTAAATCAAACATATAAAGAGAACGATACGGTTTATTTAGATTTTTCAAGTGAGTTTTTAAACTATAACAAAGAAGATATTCAGGTAAAAGAAAATATGATTAATAGCTTGGTTAAGACTTTAACACAACTTACAGAAATAAATTCAATTAAAATCTTAATTGATGGGCAAGAAAATGAAGCATTTGCTGAAGTGTATCGTTTGGAGCAAAAAGAATCATAAAAAATGAAATTATAAAGTGGGTTCATTATTAAAATTAAAAATCGTAAAATTATACAATTATAAAATTGTATAATTTTAAAATTGTAAAACTGTGAAATCATACAACTTAAAAATTGTAAATAAAATATTGATTATTTTAAAATTTTGTACAATTTAATATATTTAATAAATCTGTTAAAATGATTTAAAAAATATTCAACATCATGTAAAGATTTTAAGGTATTATCTTTACAGCATTTAAAGTTAAATTTCTTTTTTGGAGGTGGACATTTTCCGCCTCTGTTTTCGATGGGTCTAATGATTTTTTTCTCCATAAAATCACCTCGATAAAATAATGGTTATATGATATAGTATATGTAAAAAATCGGTATATGTTAAAAATTTGCAAACATTATGTAAATATGTTACAATAGGACAAATAGAAGAAAAAATCAGTTATATAAATGTATGTATGTTTATAGGATTGGCAATATATTATAGAAAAATAGGGAGATTAAAAAAGAATAAAAAATGAAAGAAAATGTAGAAATAAAAGAAAATGAAAGAATTGATGACTTAGAATATAAAGGCTTAAAGATTATTCAAAATAAAGAAGGATTTTGCTTTGGAATCGATAGCATATTACTTTCAGACTTTGCAAAAAATATAAAGAAAGGAGCAAGGGTACTAGATTTAGGAACAGGGACAGGCATTATTGCGACTTTATTATGTGGAAAAACAGAGCTATCTGAAATGATCGGCATTGAAATTCAAAAAGAAGTATACGATATGGCAAAAAGAAGTATTAGATTAAATCATTTAGAAAATAAATTTAAAATAATACAAGATAATATTATAAATTTAAATAACTATTTTAAGAAAAATACATTTGATGTAATTGTTACAAATCCACCATATAAAAAGAAGGAAACCGGCGTGCAAAATGAAGATACACGAAAATTGATTTCTAGGCATGAGATAGAAGCAAATTTGGAGGATTTTATAAAGATTTCTAAAGATATGTTAAAAGATAGGGGAGAACTATATATTGTGCATAGGCCGGAAAGACTAGTAGACATATTATCAATCATGCGAAAATATAAAATAGAGCCTAAAAAAATGAGATTTGTTTATGCAAATATAAAAGCTATGCCAAAATTAGTTTTAATACAAGGAATCAAAAATGCAAAACCATTTCTAAAAGTAGAGAGCAATTTATATATTTATAATGAAAATGGGGCGTATACAGACGAAATTTTAAAAATCTATCATAAAAAATAATATACACAATGGAAGATAATGGTATGTTACATATTATAGAGATTTCAAAGTAATGAATCGATATTAATAAATGAATGGATTCATTTTAAACGAAAAAGGGAAGGATAAATAGATGAAAGAAATAAATTCAAAAGAAACAGGAACATTATATATTGTTGCAACACCAATAGGAAATTTAGAAGATATGACACTAAGAGCGATAAAGATATTAAAGGATATAGATGTAATTGCAGCAGAAGATACAAGACACACCTTAAAGTTATTAAATCATTTTGACATATCAAAACCATTAATGAGTTATCACAGACATAATGAAGATGTCAAAACAGATATTTTAATCAAAGAATTAAAGGCAGGGAAAAATATAGCACTTGTTTCTGATGCAGGAACTCCTGGAATTTGTGACCCAGGAGAAGAGGTTATTAGAAAATGTATAGAAGAGAAGATAACCATTGTGCCAATTCCAGGAGCTTGTGCAATGATTAATGCGTTAATCTGTTCAGGGTTAGATACAAAAGAATTTGTGTTTATGGGATTTTTACCATTAAATAAAAAAAATAGAAAAGAAAAGTTAACAGAAATAGAAAATATAACGAAAACAGTAATTTTATATGAGGCGCCACACAAACTTGAAACAACCTTAAAAGATTTAAAAGAAATACTGGGAAATCGAAAAATTGTATTAGCAAGAGAATTAACTAAAATTCATGAGGAATACATGAGAGAAGATATAGATACATTAATAGAAAAAGCAAAAGAGATAAAAGGGGAAATGGTTTTAATATTAGAAGGTGCACAAAAGAAAGAAGAAAACCATTTAATGACTTTATCACTAGAAGAACATTACCAATATTATCAAGATCAAGGTTTAGGGAAAAAAGAAATTATTAAACAGATTGCAAAAGACAGAAATGTTAATAAAAATGAAATTTATCAACAATTTATAAATAAAAAATAGAACCAAATAGGTAAGAGAAATACTCTTACTTATTTGGTTTTAATTTTCCTATATTTTTTGAACATTCTTCACAAATTAATTTATCATTATAACTAATTAAATTTTCAGTATTTCCACAAAAAATACAATTTGGTTCATATTTTTTTAATACAATTGATGAGCCATCAACATATATTTCAATAGGATCTTTTTCAGCAATGTTAAATTGATTTCTGATTTCTATAGGAATAACAACTCTTCCTAATTCATCTACTTTTCTGACAATTCCTGTTGATTTCATAGATTATCCCCCCTTAAAAAGTTAAATTACAATCCTATATACATTGTTACTATATCACAAATGCAAGGTTAGGTCAATTAAAAAGTAATAAAAAATTGATAATAGAATAAAATTATTTAGGTGATGGATTTGTTAAACTTAGTTTGGCCAATTTTTATAATAATATCATTTGCTTATGCAATTTTTTCGGGAAATCTAGAAAATTTAAATACCAGTATATTTGAAAGTGTTGAAAATGCTGTAAATTTAAGCATAACCATGTTAGGAACCATGTGTTTATGGAGTGGCATTATTCATATTGCTAACAATACAAGAATCATTCAGGCAATTCATAAATTATTAAAACCAGTTATTCATTTTCTTTTTCCAGAAATAAAAGAAAATAAAAAAGCACAAAATGAAATTTCTATGAACATGGTGGCCAATATTTTAGGATTAGGAAATGCTGCAACACCATTGGGATTAAAAGCGATGGAGACACTACAGAAAGACAATAAAAATAAAAAAGAGTTAAGTAATTCTATGATAATGTTAATTGTATTAAATACAGCTTCCATTCAGATAATTCCTACAACGATTATAGCTATAAGAAGTTCTTTAGGCTCAGAAAATCCTACTTCTATTATTTTTCCTGTATGGATTGCAACGATTTGCGCAGGAGTAGCAGGAATCACCATAACAAAATTATTCATTAAGTATTCTAACAAAAGGGAGAAAACATGATAGAATTCATTAATTTTATATCCAATTTGGCAATGCCATTGATTATATTAATCATTGTAATATATGGTTTTATTGAAAAAAAAGAAGTTTTTGATAAATTCATAGAAGGTGCAAAAGATGGGATAAAAATTGTAATTAATATATTTCCAACTTTAATAGGTTTGTTTTTAGCTGTAGGAGCATTAAGAAGTTCTGGTATCATTGATATAGCAATAAAACTAATTGATCCCATATTACATTTAGTAAACTTTCCAAGTGAAATTATGCCACTTGCCATTCTACGACCAATTTCAGGAAGCAGTTCAATTGCAATTGCAACAGATATCATGAAAACCTTTGGCGTAGATAGCCAAATAGGAATCATGGCATCTGTTATCATGGGGGCAACAGAAACAACTTTATATACAATAGCAGTCTATTCATCAAGTGTAAAAATAAAGAAGACAAGATTTGTATTAATTGCCGCATTAACCGCAGATATTGTTGGAATAATAACAAGTATAGTGGTTTGTCGTTTTTTGTCGTAAAGTTTTTCTTGACAATATTTAACATATACTGTATAATAATGGAAATTGATTCAGTAAGGACATTTATATATGTTATTAAAAATCTTAATATTTATTTCAATATTTTTTATGATAAGAAGCATAATGATTAAAGTTTTATTAAACAGACTGTTAAATTCTAAAACAAATTCAATAAAACAAAAAACAAATAAAAAAGTAAAGTAAATAAAAACATAAAATATACATATGTGAAAGAAGAAAAGTATATATTGACTATATAATTATATTTGAATCAACTAACTCAGTTTTTAAATTTGTAGAGGAAATAACAATTCCCCCATAATTAGTATTTAAAAAAATTTTTGCCCCTATATTATATTTTAAATATTTTTTTTCTAGTTATTTTCTCTACAATAAAATATAAAATAATAAATAATAAATAATAAATATTAAATCTAATATTAATATAAAATAATAAAAATAAAATAATGAATTTATATAAAATGATAAATTCGTTTAAAATACGGTTTATCTATGATAAGTTTCACCATGAGATATTTTAAAGCCTCTAAAGATTTGTTCTAACAAAAATACACGAATTAATTGATGGGGAAAAGTCATTTTTGAAAAACAAATTTTTTGATGAGCTTTTTTTAATATATCAGAAGAAAGACCTAAAGAGCCCCCAATGACAAAAGTAACAGAACTTGTTTCTAATGATAAATTTTCAATATTTTTAGAAAATTGTTCAGAAGAAAGCTCTTTACCAGTTAAGTCTAAACAAATGATATAGGAATCTTTCTTTATGTGATTTAAAATATTATCAGATTCTTTCTTTTTTATTTCATTCGCAATGTTTTCATTTAATTTATCTGGTATTTTTTCATCAGGCAATTCTAAAATTGTTAGTTTACAGTATTTACTTAATCGTTTGGCATATTCTTTTATGGCATCTTTCAAATAGTTCTCTTTAATTTTTCCAATACATACAATATGAATATTTAACATTTTAGACTCCTCTTTATATAAAAAATGATGAACTTTAAGATACGCTCAAAGTCCATCTAAAGGTTAAATCGTTACGAATTTACTATGGGTATCTCTACCTGCAACAGATAAGGATAAAGCATTTTCATTATAATTATTGGCGATTAATTCTTCAACTACAGTTTTATAAGCAAGTTCAGGAAAATTACTTTCTTTACTTAAATGGCCAAGCATTGCTTTTTTTAAACCTGACTTTAATAAGAAAGAAATTGTCTTTCCAGCTAGTTCATTTGACAAATGTCCGAGATGGTCCAGCAATTCTAGACTTTAGAGAAAATGGATAAGATGAATATTTTAATACCTCAGGATCATAATTTGATTCTAGCATAACAAATAAACTTTCTTCTAAATTTTTTAAAATGTCATTTGTCATATGTCCAATGTCTGTTGCAATACTAATTTTCTTATTATCATTCAATATGGTAAATCCACAAGGATTCGCCGCGTCATGAGGGATTGAAAATGGATTGATATCTAAATCCCCTATAGAAAATTTTTCTGAAACTTTAAATTTTTTAATATTTTTATCTGCAATTTTATCTCTTTGTTTTGGCATAGCATCTAATGTTTCTTGATTAACAAATACAGGTAAGTCAAATTTTTTAGAAAAGGTTCCTAATCCTTGTACATGGTCAGAATGTTCATGCGTAATTAAGATACCATCTAAAGAATTAGGATCAACATGAATATCATTTAAAGCCTTTTCAATTTTTTTACTACTGACACCTGCATCTACTAATAGCTTTGTATGGTCTGTTTCAACAAATAAGCTATTTCCACTACTTCCACTATATAAACTACAAAAATTTAGCATAATTTATCGATCTCTTTCCTTTGTTTATTCATTTACTCTTTGGATATTGGCACCTATTTTTCTGAATTTTTCTTCAATATTTTCATATCCTCTATCAATATGATCTAAGTTATAGATTTCTGTTATACCTTCAGCAGCAGTACCAGCAATAACTAAGGCTGCGCCTGCTCTTAAATCAGAAGAATATACAGGTGCACCATATAATTTTTTCACACCTTCAAAGAAGGCAGTTTTTCCTTGAGCCGTAATTTTTGCGCCCATTTTATTTAATTCTTCTGTATATTGGAATCTAGAATCCCATATACTTTCATTGATTGTACTTGTCCCATTAGCAAGTGATAAAACAACACCCATCTGTGGTTGTAAATCTGTAGGAAAACCAGGATATGGCAATGTTTTTATTGTTGCTCTATTTGGTCTTTTATTACACCAAACACGGATGCTATCACCATTATCTTCAATATTACCACCAATTTCAATAATTTTCGCAGTAACAGATTCTAAATGCTTTGTAATACAATTTTTTATTAATAAATCACCCTTTGTTGCAACAGCTGCAAGCATAAAAGTACCTGCTTCAATTTGGTCAGGAACAACAGAATAAGTGGCATTTCCATGTAGTTTTTCAACACCATTAATTTTTATAACATCTGTACCAGCACCTCTAATATCAGCACCCATTGTGTTTAAAAAGTTTGCAACATCTACAATATGTGGTTCTTTAGCAGCATTATCAATGATGGTTGTTCCGTTAGCTAGTACAGCAGAAAGCATAACATTTATAGTGGCGCCTACTGATACAACGTCCATATAAATAGGACAACCTTTTAATTTTTTAGCTTTTGCATAAATTTTACCTTTTTCTACAGTAACATTTGCGCCTAATAATTCAAAACCTTTTATATGTTGGTCAATTGGTCTAGCACCTAATTTACAACCACCAGGCATACCGACTTCAATTTCACCTTTTCTGCTAAGCATAGCACCAATTATGTAATAAGAAGCTCTAAATTTACTTGTTAAATCTAAAGGTGCTTTCGTTGTGGTTATATTTGATGTATCAACTGTTATACTATGTTCGTCATTCCAAGTGATTTTGGCACCTAATTTTTCTAATATTGTACAAGATATTTTTATATCACTTATATTTGGTAGATTTTCTATAGTACATACACCATCAATTAAAAGTGTGGCTGGTAAAATAGCTACAGCAGCATTTTTTGCTCCACTTATTGTCACCTCGCCTTTTAAAGGTGTAGGTCCTTTTACAACTAATTTTTCCAATTTATATTACCCCCAATATATGAATTTGATTAATACAAAAATAAAATAGAGTGTATAGCATAACACTCTATTACATTATAAATATATCATAAAGTGGAACGTATTGCAACTATTTTTTAGCAGTTATTAGACCAGTATTATTAAGAAATTCTAATATTTTAAATTTGAGCTTAATATTTAAACTATCATTATCAGAGACAATGGCAAATTCTTCATCATTTAAGGAGTTTTCTAAATCTTCCTTAGATTCTTCAGGAACAACGCCAGAAGATACATCTGTAAAACATAGTGGAGGGAACATGACACACCACCAATTTTGTCCTTTGGCTTCACCTATTTCTACCCTTAAAGCATCATAGTACCCAGCAGGAAGTGAAATATCACCATAATGTTTTGTAGGAAATTCAAAATTACCAATGCGCACATTAACAGAATAATCAAATCCCTCATTTTTAATTGTATCTAAAGCAATTTTTTTAAAAGTTTCAATATTTTGTTGTGCAATAAGAATGGCTTCTTCTTTGGTAGAGCAATCTGCACATAATGTATTCATATATTCTAGTAAGTTATCTCTAACAATATACTTTAAATTTTGATCAATCTCCGTATCACTGTTAGCAATAACATGGAGTCTAAAAACAGAATTCGAAATATCGGTAGATATATAATTAGCATAAGAAACGGCACAGATGCTTGTATATACAAAAAGTAGAAAAGCTAAAATAATTACCATTTTTACCTTGGAATTTTTAAATAGATTTAAAATTTTTTTCATAAGTTACCTCCAATAAACTTTTTTTCTAAAATATTCTTTAAGATAAGTATTAACAAAATAAGAAAAAATATACATTGTCGAAAAAAAACGATGGATTTTCATTGAAATATGATTGACATATTTGTAACAAAATGGTAAAATTTACCAGTAAACAAAATTAAGAAATGCAGAATTCCGTATAATTATATAAGTTTGAAAGGAATGTGTTATAATGGAAAATTTAACAAAAGAAAAAATTTGTGCATTTTATGCAAGTGATTATCATTTTGAAATGATAAGTTTACCTTATATTAGTAAAAGTATAGATGAAAATAAAAAGATTATTATTTTAACAGAAAACAATTTAGAAGATACTGTACATACATTAATAGAAAGAATGAATTTAAAACAAGTGAAAAGAAATCAAATATTAAAATTAAATTGGAAAAATGATGATCTAGAAAAATTTAAAGAAATCAGCAAAAATAGCAAAGAAAATAAAAACATGGTTATATTTATTAAAGGAAAAGAAAATTATATAGACAATATCAATAAAAATATAGAAAAATGGGTGGAAGATAAACAGAATATAAAGATAATCAATTGTTATGAATTTTATGAAATAGAAAATAAAATAGAACGTATAGCAGAACAATATGATAAAATTTTAGGAACATCTGGTAAAATAGAGATATAATAAGAAAAAAGGACATAAAATGACAGGTAAAAATATTATCTGTCAATAATTGACTTAGAGTAAATTATGGTGTAATATAGGTATGATGAAAAAATAGGAAAGGATGAAATTTATGGATATAAGATTAGATGAAGTAGAGGCTATACTAAAAAAATATGGTCAAGAACATTTATTAAATCATTATGATAAACTAGATGAAAGAAAAAAAGAAGAATTATTAGAACAAATTGCCAATATTGATTTTGAACTTGTAAACAATTTATATAATAGTACCAAACAACAAAAAACAAATAATCATGACAAAATAACGCCAATAGATTATTTAGATAAATTTAAATTAAATGACAAATATAAATATTATGAAGCAATAGGAAAAAAAGCAATTAAGGAAGGAAAATTAGCAGCGGTTACAATGGCAGGTGGACAAGGTACTAGATTAGGGCATACAGGGCCAAAAGGAACTTATGACATTGGATTAGATTCACACAAATCTTTATTTGAATTATTATGTGATAATTTAAAAGAAGAGGGAAAAAAATACGGTGTTATCATACCTTGGTTTATTATGACAAGTAAAGAAAACAACAAACAAACAGTTGAATTTTTTGAAAAACATAAATATTTTGGATATCAAAAAAATAAAAATATATTTTTCTTTGAACAAGGCGAACTACCAATGATGGACACAGAAGGTAAGATATTAATTGGTGAAGATGGATTAATAAAACTAGCGGCTGATGGACATGGGGGAATCTATGAATCATTAGTAAAAACACATATGACCAAGAAAATGAGAGAACTAGGTGTTGAATGGGTATTTATTGGTGGAGTAGATAACTGTTTAGTAAAAATGGTAGATCCTGTTCTTATGGGAATTGCCATTGATAAAAAAGTAACGGTCGCTTGTAAATCAGTAGTAAAAGCAAATCCTCATGAAAAAGTAGGGGTATTTTGTAGAAGAAATGGTAGACCAAATGTAATAGAATATTCAGAAATAACAGATGAAATGGCAGAAGCAACAGATGAAAATGGAGAATTATTATATGGTGAATCACATATTTTATGCAACTTATTTAGTATTGATGCTATAGAAAGAATGGGATCAGAACCATTACCATACCATGTTGCATTCAAAAAAGCAAAATATATTGATAAAGATGGAAACTTAGTCGTACCAGATTCTCCAAATGCCTATAAGTTTGAAGCATTTCTATTTGATGCTTTTGGAGAAGTAGATGATATGGCAGTTTTAAGAGTAAAAAGAGAAGAAGAATTTGCACCAGTAAAAAATGCTGATTCAGCAGGTGTGGATTGCCCTAAGACTGCAAGAGAATTATATAAGAAATTTTATCATTTAGACTAAAATAATGAGTTTGAAAAGAGGATCCCATTCGGGGTCCTCTTACGACATAGATGGAAGATACGCATTGGATTGTGCTTTGCTTTTGTTGATTTGTAATCTATAACAAGAAAATAACAAAGTATATATTAAAATTTTCACAAATCGCTTTCTTTATTATATATTTTGTGATACGATAACATAGAATGAATAAGAAAAATTCAACAAAGAAAAAGGAGGTTATTATATGAATTACTTAGAATCATATAAAAAATGGTGTGAAAGTCCAGAATTTGATGAAGAGACAAAAAAAGAGTTATTGACAATAAAAGATGACGAGAAAGAAATAGAGGATAGATTTTATAAAGAACTAGAATTTGGAACAGCAGGACTTAGAGGAATTATTGGAGCAGGAACAAACAGAATGAATAAATATACAGTAGGAAAAGCAACACAAGGATTAGCAAATTATATATTAGAACAAGGAACAGAAAGTAAAGGTGTAGCTATTAGCTATGATTCCAGAAAAATGTCAAAAGAATTTAGTATGCAAACAGCTTTAATTTTATGTGCCAATGGGATAAAAACATATTTATTTGAAAGTTTAAGACCAGTTCCTGAATTGTCTTTTGCCGTAAGAGAATTAAACTGTACAGCAGGGATTATGATAACGGCAAGCCATAATCCACCTAAATATAATGGATATAAAGTATATTGGGATGATGGGGCACAAATTGTAGCACCAAGAGATAAAGATATTATTGCAAAAGTTAGAGCAGTTGCAAGTTTTTCAGAGATAAAAGAGATGACAGAAGAAGAGGCAAAACAAAAAGGATTATTACACTTTGTAGGAAAAGAAATGGATGACAAATATATTGAAAAACTAAAAAGTTTGATATTAAATCCAGAAATTGTCAAAGAGCAAGGCAAGAAATTAAAAGTCGTATATACACCATTACATGGAACAGGAAATATGGTAGCAGAAAGATTATTAAAAGAAATTGGAATCGAAAATCTATATGTTGTTCCAGAGCAAAAAGAACCAGATGGTAATTTTCCAACAGTAGATTACCCAAATCCAGAAGATCCAAAAGCATTTAAATTAGCACTAGACTTAGCCAAAAAAGTAGATGCAGATGTTGTTTTAGCAACAGACCCAGATGCAGATAGATTAGGAATTTTTGCAAAAGATAGTAAAACAGGAGAATATAAAGATTATACAGGAAATATGTCAGCACTATTAATTGCAGAATACAGAATATCTCAAATGAAAGAAAAAGGGATTTTGCCTAAAAATGGTATGATGATAACCACTATCGTATCTTCTAATTTAACAAAAGCAATCGGAGAATATTATGGATTAGAGGTAATAGAAGTATTAACTGGATTTAAAAACATTGGTGCCGTTATGAGAAAAGCAGAAGAAAACAAAGATAAAGAATATGTATTTGGATTTGAGGAAAGCTATGGTTGTTTAATAGGAGATTATGCAAGAGATAAAGATGGAATTGCAGCAGTTATGGCACTATGCGAAGCAGCATGTTATTATCAATCAAAAGGAAAAACATTATGGGATCAAATGATAGCCATCTATGAAAAATATGGATATTATAAAGAAACACAAGTATCTATTGTTAGAGAAGGTGCCCAAGGTGCAGAAGAAATTAAACAAATCATGACAAATACACGTAATAAAGACATAGAAAAGATTGGAGACTATAAAGTATTAACGTTTAAAGATATAGAAAAAGACTATGTAAAAAATATGATAACAGGAGAAGAAAGTAAAAGCGGTCTTCCAAAATCAAATGTGTTATATTATGAATTAGAAGATAACAATTGGTGTTGTATAAGACCATCAGGAACAGAACCTAAAATAAAATTATATATGGGAGTAAAAGGTAAGACAGACGAAGAAGCAACTAAAAAATTAGAAGATTTAAAGCAAGCTATGTTAGATGTTGTAAAAATTTAAGTGATACAAAAAGGAATTTGAGTCTATTCTCAAATTCCTTTTTTGTCATCAACCGAATTAGTTTAGTTTCCAGTCGTCTAAATTTCTTTGAATCGCTCCAAATAAATTGGCCCTAATCATAGGAATATTTTTAGATAAGGTATAAATCAAATTTTTCATATCTTCTCTTTTAGAAGTTCCATCCATTGGGCATACTTTTGGCATGACGGTTATGTTATTTTTTCTAACAAATCGTCTAATTTCTTTTTCTGGTGTATAGATAAGTGGTCTAATTAAAGTAATTTTTGAACGATCCATATAACTTTTTGGTGAAAAAGTTCCAATATTTCCTGTATATAATAAGTTTAAAAGAAAAGTCTCTAAAACATCATCTTGTGTGTGCCCAAGAGCAATTTTGTTACAGCCTTCTCTAATGGCGATAGAATTAATAACACCTCTACGTAAATTAGCACATAATGAACAAGGATTTTTTTCTTTTCTGATATCAAAAACAATTTCCTTTGCATTGCTATTTTCAATAAATAAAGGGATGTCTACTTCATGGCAAATAGCCTTTAAAAAATCTGTATCAAAAAATTCAAATCCAGGATTAACTGTTACTGCGATAATCTCAAACTTTTTAGGATAAAATATTTGTAAATTTTTAAAAGCTTTTAACATGGTAATAGAATCTTTCCCGCCAGAAAGACAAATAGCAATTTTGTCTCCTTCTTCTATCATGTGATATTCTTCTATTGCTTTTCGCATATGACTTAATATTCTTTGCATAAAAATTCTCCTTAAAATAATAATTTAGTGTATGCAATTGCTAAATATAAAATATTTAGCAACATTTTATTTATATTATAACAGACATTGTCAAGGAGATAATCTATAAACAATTATGAAAATTAGGAAGAAAAAAATTAATTAAGTAGTAATTTACAAAAAAGGAAAAAAATGGTATAATGCACGTGAATTTATAAATACTTTTATAATCAACAGTTTAAAAAGGAGGAATTGATATGAATAAACTAAATAAAATATTTCTGGTTATCATCATAATATTATGTATTATGTTAGGAGTAATGGCATACTATTACATACAATTAAGAAATCTTTATGCTGATACAGCAGATTCGTTAATTGAAACAAGAAATCAAATGTATTCATTAATTGAAGAAAGACAGCAAATGGTCTACAGTAATGATATTGATGATAGTAATTTATTGGAAGAGGAGATAAGATAAGAAAGAATTGTTTTATATTTTTATATTGTATATTTCATGTGTTAAATCATTAGATAATTATAAATAGATAAGTACAAAGTTCAAAAATAATATCAAAAAAGATTGTTGCATTATATACTTTCTCGATAATTTGAAGAGGAGATCTATTTCAGGATATCCTCTTTTTACAGCTGAGGGGGATTTACAAAACAATAAAAATTTGGTATAGTATAAAAAATGTGCTTATAGCTCAGCAGGATAGAGCAGTCGCCTCCTAAGCGACCGATGGGGGTTCGAGTCCCTCTAGGCACACCAATTGGTTATATGTCAATCATATTAGTAACTTATAAACAATAATTTGTTAAGTAGGAGGAATGAACAGATGAAAAGGAAACGGAGAAAAAGAAAATTAACAGCAAAACAGGCAAAGAGAATATCAACGATTATTACTGCGGTATATCTGATTATTGCAATCATTAGTGTAATAGCATCGAAAGAGCAGGACAAATTATATTATATATTTGTAGCCTGTGCTTCAGCAGGAGTTATTTGGGGGCTTTTTTTTATTTATTTTGAAAGGCGATAAGGCTGAATATGAAGAAAAAAATAGGGAAATAGGAGCTGAATTAGCAAATATTTTATCGAAAACAGAGTTTAAGCAAGTATATTTTCAGATGATACCAGATGCAAGTGCAATAGAGATGCTTTTAAATATCTTGGAAAAGGAACAAGCTAAATTTTATGCTAGACTTGCAGAAAATAACGAGATTATTCTTAAATGCATAGATAAACATGGAGATGTGGTGTATTTAGATAAAATAAGCAACTTGCACTATTTCAAAAAATTTTTCAAAGTTTCATAAGAAGATAAAATGCGAGATGATGTTATATAAAACATGATCTCGCATTTTGCACTTACTTTAAAGGGTAAATTAGAAAAACGCCTTTCTTATAAATCTTTACTAAAATTTTGGTATATAAGGATATTACAAATCATCGATACGTTCTAGACAAAAGGTATTTTTTATAATAAAATACAATTAACAAAATAAGAAAACTTAAAATGATAGTAAATATTTTATGAATAAAGGTATCATAAAAATGGAGGAAATATGGAAGAAAAATTCATGCGAGAAGCTTTAAAAGAAGCAAAAAAGGCATATGATAAATTAGAAGTTCCCGTAGGATGTGTCATTGTAAAAGACGGAAAAGTCATTGCAAGAGGGCACAATGTAAAGGAAACAAAAAAAGATACAACAAAACATGCAGAAATGATAGCCATACAAAAAGCAAGTAAAAAACTGGATTCTTGGAGATTATTAGATTGCGAAATGTATGTAACATTAGAACCATGTAGTATGTGTGCAGGAGCAATCATCAATGCTAGAATCAAAAAACTATATATAGGTACTTTAGACGAAAAAACGGGTGCAGCAGGTTCGGTTTTAAACTTATTTGAAGATTATACATTTAATCATAAAGTAGAAGTAGAAACAGGCATATTGAAAATAGATTGTGAAATGATTTTAAAGAAATTCTTTAAAGAATTAAGAAAATTAAAAAAATAAACTAGCAAAGATTCAAATGATATCATTTCGCTTTACATTTTTAATACGTATTAAGTAATGATTATCTAAATGCAAACTTGTAGAGAGTATATTTATAAAGGAAGAAATCGACAGTTTGACGAATTTTTAAAAATACTATATAATATATCAATATTTATCGGGAGGAAGATATGATTGATAAATTTAAAAAATTAACCAAAACAAAAGGTTTTCATATTTGTATGATCATTGTTATTATAACCGTTATTGTATTTATAGTAGGTATGTTGATTTTAAGATATAGCGTAGAGGGAGAAACCAATATGCCATTTGTATTAGATAAAATAACAATTATTAGCTCGCAGGAAGGGATTGATGATGGGCAAACAGATACAAAATGGTCATTTGATGTGCATCAATCAAATGATATCTATTTATATATTAATAAAAATGAGAAATATGATAAAACAGAAGTTATAAAATCAATATGTATAGATAATTTTAATGTAGAAGCAAATAATAAAGATAACATAAAATTATATAGACCAGATGCAAAAGAAGAAAAAGTGATATTTAAATACAAAAATGAAGATATTGTGCAAAGTTTAGAATATATAGGAGATATGGAATCTGATTTAAAAAATTTAAAAATAGCTAATCAAGGAGGCATTATTGCTTTTAGATGTTCGAATAATAATGTGGCAAAATATAAATCAGAGGAAGAAGAAATTAATCATAATGAATTATTAAAAAAATCAAATATTACAAATGAAAGCTTACAAATAAAGTTATCTTTTCATTTAACAATAAAACTAGAAAGCGGAAAAGAATATCAAGCAGAAATTACAACCGAATTACCAACCGGTAATATTGTAGAAGAGGGAAATACATCTATAGAAATTACAGATTTAAAAGATGTGATTTTTAAAAGAATTAGTAATTAATTTTCTATAAAATAATACTTGATTAAATAGCAAAATCATTATATAATACAAATGGTATGATATTTAATCTTTGTATGGAGAGTATCCAATAAAGACCTATGAATCTTGTCAGGTCCGGAAGGAAGCAGCAATAAGTAGTTTATCTTTATGTGGTATACTTTCCATAGAGAGATTAAATTATCAGGACCATTTTTTTGTGATATGACAGAAGAATATAAAGGATGTGATAATTATGGGGTACACAGCGCTTTATAGGAAATTTAGACCATTAAATTTTTCAGAAATGGTGGGGCAAGAACATATAACCAGAACATTAAAAAATCAAATTATGGCAAATAGAGTAGGTCATGCATATTTGTTTAATGGTGGAAGAGGAACAGGAAAAACATCTGCTGCTAAAATCTTAGCAAGAGCAATTAATTGCTTAAATCCCAAAGATGGAGAGCCATGTAATGAATGTGAAATCTGTAAAGAAGCTATTTTGGGTTCATTAACAGACATTGTTGAAATGGATGCGGCTTCTAATAATAGTGTTGAAGATATAAGGAGCATAAGAGAAGAAGTAAATTTTTTACCTACAAAGGCAAAATATAGAGTATATATTATTGATGAGGTACATATGTTATCTACAGGAGCATTTAATGCTTTATTAAAAACACTAGAAGAACCGCCTGAACATGTAAAATTCATACTAGCAACAACAGAACCTCAAAAACTACCTGCCACAATATTATCTAGATGTCAAAGATTTGATTTTAAAAAAATATCCAATCAGGATATTATAAAAAGATTAGAAATTGTGTGTAAAGAAAGCAATATAGAAATTACAAAAGAGGCATTAAATATTATTGCTACATTATCAGAAGGGGCTATGAGAGATGCTTTATCCATATTAGAAAGATGTATACAAGATGGAGAAAATACAATAGATGAAGACAAAATAAAGGATTTAGTAGGAATACCTAAAATGGTATTTGTACATGAAATTGTAGAAGCAATCATAGCATATGATGTTGACACAGCATTAATAACGATTAATAAAGTGTTAGAAGATGGAAAAGATATATCGAATTTCCTATGGGAAATTGTAAAATATGTAAAAGATATCTTATTATATAAAGCGACAAAGAATGTCGAGTTATATAGTGAACAAGAAAAACAAAACTTAAAAGAAATTTCAGAAAAGGTTGAGAAAGAAAGGTTAATCAATCTAGTATATACATTATCAGAATTGGAAAATGAAATGAAATTTTCTACACAAAAAACAATCATATTTCAAGCAGGCATTATAAAACTATGTAGTCAATTAACATCTACGGATAATAGTGATTTAGACAAAAGGGTTGGTAAGATAGAAAACTATTTAAGAAATCATACTGCAAATACAAACTATGCGCAACCACAACCAATCCAGCCAGAAGCAAAAATGGCATATACTATGAATACCAGTAATACGCAAAACACAGTTAAAAGTGAAAGAACGACCAATACTAATAGCAAAGAAGAAAAACAACATAAAACAACATCTTATTCTAACAAAGTAGAGGAATATTGGCCACAAATAGTAAAAGACTTGAGACAAAATGGAAAAATTGTGTTATATACAAATCTTATGAATACAAGAGCGAGAGAGATTAATGACATGACAGTAGGAATAGAGTTTCCAAATGGCTTAACATCATTTGGTAGAACTGTATTAGAAAAACAAGAAAATATAAAAGAAATTTCGAATTTAGTATCAATGGCTTCAGGAAAACCAATGAATATAAAATATATCACAAATGTAGGAGATATAAGAAAAACAGAAGAAGAAAACATTAAAAGTATAGCGAAAGAATCAGATATACCTTTTCAGGTAATAGACTAAAATAAAAAATAAAAATGTATAGAAAAGAAAGGAATGTGAAAAAATGGCAAAAAGAGGTGGATTCCCAGGAGGTATGGGAGGATTCGGAGGAATGAATATTAATAACTTAATGAAAGAGGCAAAAAAAATGCAAGCAGATATGGAAAAATCTCAAGCAGAATTAGCAAGTAAGGAATTTGAAGCAACAGCAGGTGGAGGAGCAATATCTGTAAAAGTATCAGGACAAAAAATGATTAAAGAAATCAAAATACAAAAAGATGTTGTAGACCCAGATGATGTAGAAATGCTAGAAGATTTAATATTAACATGTGTAAATGAAGCATTAAGAAAAGTAGATAGTGCACAAGCAGATCAATTAGGAAAATTTAATATACCAGGATTCATGTAAAATAAAAAGGGATTATAGGAGTTTTCCAATAATCTCTTTTTAAATATGGAGAGATAAGATAAAAAAGGGAGGTACGAAATGTCATTATATTCACCATCAATTGAAAAATTAATAGAAAGTTTTGAAAAATTACCAAGCATTGGGCATAAAACTGCTGCAAGACTTGCTTTTTATATCTTAAATAGTTCAGAAGAGGAAACAAAAGAATTTGTAAACTCTATATTAGAAGCAAAGAAAAATTTAAAATATTGTAGTAAATGTTATAATATTTCTGATACAGATCCTTGTCCAATTTGTAGCAATCCCAAAAGAGATATATCATCTATATGTGTGGTTGAAGATGTAAGAGATATTATTGCTATGGAAAAAACACATGAATTTAAAGGTGTTTATCATGTTTTACATGGTTCTATATCTCCAATGAATGGCATAGGGCCTGATGATATAAAGATAAAGGAGCTATTGGCTAGGTTAATGGATGGAACAGTAAAAGAAGTAATTCTTGCAACAAATCCAAGAGTAGAAGGAGAAGCAACAGCAATGTATTTATCTAAATTAATCAAACCATTAGGGATAAAAGTGACAAGAATTGCTCATGGAATACCGGTAGGTGGCGATTTAGAATATACAGATGAAATAACACTTACCAAAGCTTTAGAAGGAAGAAGAGAATTATAAATTAACATAATTTGACAAAATATTAAAATCTGTTATAATAATAAGTATATCAAAATTTAGAAAGGGGAGTAAAAATGGAAGCTGATAACCAGAACCGGTTGATTATTCCGCAGGAACTGTATGAGTTTTCAAATTTAAAAGGAGTGGATACGGTATACATTGGTATAAGAGATGAAGATATTCTATTTATTCCTGGAAACAGTAAGGAGATGCCAAAAGATGTAAAAATTTATGGCATCAGAAAATTGGATGAAAAAAGAAGATTCATCCTTCCCCCACCATTTAAAAAGGTGTCTAATGAATGGGAGATATACCTTTTAAATGGTGAAATATTGGCAACCCGGAACATCATCAAATGATGTTCCGGGTTCATTTAATTTTTTAATAAAATATCACAAATATCTTGTGTAGAATGTAATTTAGCTAATTTTTTTGTATGTTCTTTCATATTTTCTAAGTTGTCAGGATGAGAAAATAAATTTTCTAAAATTTCAAGTACATTATCTTGTTTTCTAATCCACACAGCAATCCCATTACTCTCCAAAAATTCCGCATTTTCTTCTTCTTGACCAGGAATAGGATTGATAATAACCATAGGTAAATGAGAAGCTAGACTTTCTGTCGTTGTTAAACCACCAGGTTTTGTAACAACCAAGTCAGAAATACACATAAATTCAGGAACTTGTGTAGTGTATTCAAAAACAATGACACGTTCTTTTGCCTGATAATTTAAAACGACTTTTTCAAACGCCAACCTCATTTTTTCATTTTTTCCAGCAATGGCAATGATTTGCATATCTGTGCAATATTGAACAAAACCTTCAAAAATTTCTACAGTTCTTGTTTTTCCCAATCCAAATTCACCACCACCAAAAAATAGGATGGTCTTTTTGTCTGGTTTAAAATTTAATTCTGCAAATATTTTCTCTTTATCATATGATTTTAAAAATCGATTAGACAAAGGAATTCCTGTGGCAAATACTTTATGTTCATCAATACCTTTTGAAATTAAATAAGCTTTCATTTTATCATGTGCAACAAAATAGTAATCTGTAAAATCTGAACCAACCAACCATTGATCATGTGGTGCAAAATCAGTCATAATGGTAGCGATTTTAGAGATGATTTTTCCTTTTCTTTTTAGATAACTACACATTTGACTTCCAAAAGGATGTGTAGAAATAATTAAATCTGGCTGTTTTTCTCGTAACAGTTTTAATAATTTAATCGCCATAAATTTATTAGATCTGCTAGTTATATGAGCAAGAGGTCCTTTTTGCGAATCAGAATAAATTCTTCCCCAAGCCCAAGGTGCTTTTTTTGCCATTTCATTATAGGCTTTTGTTGTCATTTTTTCTATGGTTTTATTTACATATTTCATACAATCGATTAACTCAACATCTATATTATCATAATTACTTTTTAAACATTCATGAATTGATTTGGCAGCATTTAGATGCCCACCACCATAAGATGCATAAAAAATTAAAATTTTCATAATAATCTCCTTTTTTAAAATCATAAAAAAATCCAATGCTTATGATTTAAATTCATTTGCAGTTTAATTTTAACATAAATACAATAAAATTTCAAAAAATGGAATAATTTTTTATAAAAAAGAAAAAATAAATAAGAAACAAATGAAATGTTTATTATGAGAGGTGATAGGGTGAAAAAAATAGTAAAAGTATTAAGTATATTTAGTTTGTTAATACTCGTATTTCTAGCAATGGTTATTTTTACTAAAAATAGTCCAAAACAAAATGTTAGTTATGCAGCGACATCTCACACATCAGATATTCAATTGATGGCAAGAGCAATTAATGGAGAAGCAAGAGGAGAACCATATGAGGGACAAGTAGCAGTTGGTGCTGTTATATTAAATAGAGTAAAAGATTCTAGATTTCCAAATTCAATATCTGGTGTCATTTATCAATCAGGGGCTTTTACAGCAGTAGCAGATGGTCAAATTAATCAGCCAATAGAAGAAGGATCAACTGTATATAAAGCGGCACAAGATGCAATGAATGGTTGGGATCCAACTGGTGGGTGTGTATATTATTTTAATCCAGATACAGCAACCAATAGCTGGATATGGTCAAGACCACATGTCAAAACAATTGGAAAACATAGATTTTGCAAATAAGGAAAGGAAGGGAAAGTATGAATAAATTAGTAGAGTGGAAAGAAAGACTAAAAAAGGGTCATATGTTTAGCATAATTGTGGTTCTTCTTATAGTTGTTGCCATATTGGGTATCATACTATATAAAAAGCAGAGAGAATATAGACAAGCTTCAGAAAATTCATATAATATGGCATTTTATGAATTGGTTGATTATGTACAAAATGTAGAAACCTATTTGGCAAAATCATTAATATCGACAACTCCAGAACATGGAGCAGAAACATTAACAAACCTATGGAGAGAAGCCAATTTAGCACAAAGTTATTTAAGTATGTTACCAATAGAGAGTCAAGAATTAGAAAACACTGAAAAATTCTTAAATCAAGTAAGCGATTATAGTTATTCTTTATCTAGAAAAAATATATATAATGAAAGCTTAACACAGGAGGATTTAACAAATCTTGAGGAATTACATTCTTATAGCACAGAATTAGAAAATACATTAAATCAATTATCAGAAGATTTGAATAGTGGAAGATTTCAATGGGGAGAATTAACGAAAAAAGGAACCGTAGCCTTTGCACAACAGGTCGATAATATATCAAAAGAAAGTTTTAGTAATTTGGAAGAAAATTTTCATGAATATTCTGGATTAATTTATGATGGTGCTTATTCAGAACACATAACAAGTAATGAGAAAAAAGGATTGACAGGAGAAGATATTGATGAAAGTAAAGCACAAGAAATGGCACAAGATTTTATAGGAAAAGACAATATAAAAGAAATTAGTAGTTTGGGATTATCAGAAAATGCAACAATTCCAGCATATAGTTTTTCTGCAACAAACAATCATGATGAAAATATTAATATAGCTATATCTAAAAAAGGTGGACATGTTATTTATATGAATACCAATCGAAATGTGAATTCTGAAATTATATCTCAAGAAGAGGCAACCAAAAAGGGAAAAGAATTTTTAGAAAATAAAGGATTTACAAATATGAAAGACACATATTATATAACACAAGAAGGTGTTACAACCATAAACTATGCCTATATGCAAGGTGATGTAATTGTTTATCCTGATTTGATAAAAGTGAAAGTAGCTTTAGATAATGGTGATATATTAGGAATAGAAACAACCGGATATTTAAACAATCATACACAAAGAAATATGCAAAATGTTAAAATTACACAAGAAGAAGCTAAGAAAAATTTGAATAAAAAATTAGAAATTACAAGCGAAAGATTGGCAATAATTCCTACGGAATGGCAAACAGAAATATTATGTTATGAATTTAAAGGAAAAGTAGATGATAAAGAATTTTTAGTATATATAAATGCAGAAAATGGAAGAGAAGAGGATATATTAGTTATTACAGAAACGGCAAATGGTGTATTAACGATGTAAAAAGAAAATGAACTTTAGGGATATTCCCTAAAGTTCAATGTCGTTTATAAGTATCTTTAGATAACAATTCTGTACCAACAACTTGTCCATTTTGTTTTAATATTTTATAAGCTTCTGAATAGGTAGAAGTAGATGTACTACCAGTAATATAAGATGAGATTTCAACTTCATATTCATTATTACTTCTTAATCCATATATGTCAAATTTGGCAATACCACCAGAAACAGAACATACTAATTTTATAGGATAATCTCTATTATTTTTAAATTTGAAATCAATAGAACCATATACAACTGTAGCGTCTCTACTGGCTGTGACATAAGATGGTACAAACTGGTGATTACTTCTTTCCACAATTTCTAGGTTAGCATATAATACAGCATTATATAATGTAGAAGTGATTTGACAAATTCCGCCACCTAATCCATCAACAACCTCTCCGCTTACATAGATAGGCGCCTCTTTATATCCTGCGGCTATGGTTCTTTCACCAACAACTTGATTATATGAAAAAGTTTCTCCAGGCATTAAAACCGTACCATTAATTTTTGAGGCTGCTAATTGTAAATTTGTTGTTCTATCTCTATCACTAGTAGAATATCTAGTAGAATAGGTAGAAAGTAAGTCTGGAAAAGCTTCTGTACCAATCATATTTGTTGTTACATTTGGATATAGAATTTTTAAAGGTATGGTATATTCTTCTTGCTCTTCTAATAACATATTTTTTGCTTCATCTAGAGATATTGCAAAATCTACACCATTTTCAGATGGATAAACAGCATAAGGGTCTTGGGTATAATAAGCATCAACAGGTTCTTTATGAATTTCATTATATATTTTATCAATGTTGATTTCAGAAGGTTGTTTAGATATAGTTGCAATATCTAGTGTTCTATTTTTTAATGTTAAATTTAAAATACCATTTTTTATGTATGCGCACATTTGATTTACATCAACAACATTACCCTCAGATCCTTTTGTCAGTATTAGATTATTTCCATCAATATAATATCCACTTTGAATAACGGTATCTGGCAATTTAGAGGAAATGTCATTTAAAGAAGTTCGTAATTGTTCTTCATCTAAAGTTAGATGAGGTTCTAAATCTATGTTAGCAATTAATGTTTTTAAAGCCGTAAATGTATTTTCAAATACGTTACCTGTCTTTCCTATGGCATATGCTTGATTAACAATAGAATCAATATCAAAATGCACATTAAGAGCAGATAAAGGAATACTTGTTTCATAATCATTATGTACTAAACTTATATTTTCTGGTAAATGTTCATGAATATAATTTTGTATTTTTTCCTTTGCTTCATCAATGGATAAATTAGAAACATCTACTCCCTTTATACTGATTCCAGAAATGATGTTTTCATTTTTATTATTTAAAAATGTCAATAAAAAAAAGACAATCAGCAATATACATATAAAAATAAGTACCAAAATTCCAAAAATACTAGCAATACTAAAAGAAATAGTTTTGGTGTTGGAAGGTTGGTAATTTTCCACTGGATGAAATTCTCTTTGTACATTTGTATTTATATTTATATCTTTATTTTTATCTAATTCTAAATTTTTTATGCTCATAAAAATCTCCTTTAAAAGATATCATAAATAGTATATCACAATTCGTCGAAAAATTATAGATATTCACACAAAAATCATAAAATAAAAAAAGGAAAAAAATAAAAATTTTGCTAAAATAATTTTACTGAAAAAAGCGAATACTAAAAATATAAAGTTGTATATACAGTTTTATAATTTTAAATTTTTTAGGAGGAAATATGTCTAGAAATAGTAAATTAATTTCTGAAAATTTAAGAGAAGAAATAGCAAAAGAGTTGGGCGTATATGAGCAAGTAAAAAAAGACGGAGGAAGCTGGGGAAATGTTTCTTCTAAAGATTGTGGGAACATTGTTTCAAAAGCAATCGAAATAGCAAATAGGGCAGTAGAGCAATAATACGAAAATGGATAGAATGTAAAAGATTTCTATCCATTTTTTCGTATACAGCAAGGTTAAAATTTTCATATTTTTATATTACAAATACAATCAATTGTTAAATTGCATAAAAAATAGAAAAATCCTCTATATAGTTGCAAAAAAAGAAATTTAATCATATAATTCTAAAAAAGATATAGAGGTGAAAAAGGTGAAAGATATAACGATAAAAGATGTACTAGCATGTACAGAAGGAAAATTAATCACAGGAGATGAAGCGTTAATCTGTAAAGAATTTTCTAAAGATACGAGAACAATAAAAAAAGGAGATATATACATAGGAATCAAAGGAGAAAATTTTAATGGAAATGCATTTTGGAAGAAAGCATTAGATAATGGTGCAATGGGCGTCATTATACAAGATGTAAAATTGGATAAACATGACATAGAGCCATATCAAGATAAAGTGATTATAGAAGTAGAAGATACCTTACAAGCATTATATAAATTAGCAAGTTATAAAAGAGATACATACGATGTACCTGTCATAGCTATTACAGGTAGTGTAGGAAAAACAAGTACAAAAGATTTGGTGGCAAATGTGGTTGCACAAAAATATAAAATTTGTAAAACAATAGGAAATAATAACAATAATATTGGAATGCCATTTACAATATTAAATGCACCAAATGATATTGAAGCATTTGTATTAGAAATGGGAATGAATCATTTGGGAGAAATTCATTTACTTTCTAAAATTGCAAAACCGAACATATGTATTATTACCAATATAGGTACATCACATATAGGGAATTTAGGTTCAAGAGAAAATATCTTAAAGGCAAAATTAGAAATCCTAGATGGTGCTAAAAATCCATATATGATTATCAATAATGATAATGATTTACTACATAAATGGTATAAAGAACATAAAGACAAGATAAACGTAAAAACATATGGAATCCACGAAAAAAGTGATATACAAGCAGAAGAGATTGAATTGTATGAAAATGGTAGCAAATACAATACATATGTAAAGAATAAAAAAGAAAATATAAAAGTTCCTGTCGGAGGAGAGCATTTTGTATTAAATAGTTTATGTGCCATTGCCGTTGGAGAATTATTAAACATAGAAAATGATGCTATTAAAAGAGGAATTGAAACATTTTCTCTTACTAAAAATAGAATGGAAATCATAGAACTAAAAAATGGTATTAGGCTAATTAATGATGCATATAATTCTAGTGTAGAATCTGTGAAAGCAAGTTTGGCATATATGAATCATATGAAGGCCAATAGAAGAATTGCGGTATTAGGCGATATATTAGAAACGGGAGAATTTGCTCTAGCATTACATAAAGAAATTGGTGAAATTGTATGCGAAAATCAAGTAGATATTTTAATTTGTAGTGGAGAAAATGCGAAATATATTGCTGAATCCGCAAAAGAAAAAGGTTTTAATGAAAAAAATATATATTATTTTGAGAATAGAGAAGAAATTGTAAATTTATTAAAGCAAATTATGCAATCAGAAGATGTGATTTTATTTAAAGCATCAAATGGCATGAGATTTTTCGACATAGTAGAAAAAATAAAGATAGAATTTAAATAAAAAATATAAAAAGAAAAATATAGTAATAAAAATAAAGGAGAGGATAGTATGAAAATAAAATTAGGGCTTATTTTCGGTGGAATGTCAACAGAAAATGAAGTTTCTGTTATGTCTACAAATTCTGTTTTAAAAAATTTAGATAAAAAGAAATATGAAATTTTTCCAATATATATATCAAAAAGCGGAGAATGGTATCAATATGACAATTTAGAAAATATAGAAATTAATGAAGATATGCTTCATTTGCATAAGATGGAAAATGTTATGGCATATATACAAAAATTAGATGTACTTTTTCCCGTACTACATGGACTTTATGGAGAAGATGGAACAATACAAGGTTTATTTGAAATGTTAAAAAAACCATATGTAGGATGTGGGGTATTAGCATCAAGTTTGGGTATGGATAAAGCATATACAAAAGTGATTTTTGATAAAGCCAATATTTGTCAAGCACCATATATATATTTAAAAAAGTACAAAAATACATACATATATATCGATAAAGAATTCAATGAAAAAAAGGTAACTTTAGAAGAGGGAGTAGATATTATTGCCAAAGAGATAGGATTTCCAGCTTTTATAAAACCATCTAATTCTGGTTCAAGTGTTGGAATTAATAAAGCCAAAAATAAAGAAGAATTAAAAGAATATATACAATATGCAGGAAAATTTGATAATAAAATATTAATAGAAAAAGGCATTAATGGTCAAGAGGTGGAATGTGCAGTACTAGGAAACGAGGAAGTAATCGCATCATGTGTGGGAGAAATAAAATCGGCTGATGAGTTTTATAGTTATGATTCCAAGTATCAAAATGAAAATTCTAAAACATTAATTCCAGCAAATATAAACAAAGAAACATCAGAAGAAATTAGAAAGTTAGCAATAAAAGCTTTTAAAGCGATTGATGGAAAAGGACTATCAAGAGTGGATTTCTTTGTAGAAAATGAAACCAATAGGATCTATATAAATGAGATCAATACACTACCTGGTTTTACCAAAATAAGTATGTATCCTAAATTGTTTGAAGCTGTAGGAATTCAGTATAATGAGTTGTTAGATAAGCTAATAGAACTAGCACAAGAATAAATTGTATTAGAAAAAGAATAAAAAATCCATAAAACTATGGATTTTTTTAATTTTTATGATATAATAGAAACACCTGATTATTGGGGAGGATGTCAAATGATATTTAAAGATTATTATAAAATTTTAGGATTAGAAACAAGCAAAGTTTCTCTTGATGAAATAAAAGTAGCCTATAGAAATGCAGCAAAAAAATACCATCCAGATGTAAATGTGGGGGATACCTTAGCAGAAGAACGTATAAAAGATATCAACGAAGCATATAGAACATTGTCTACACCAAACTTGAAAAGAAAATATGATAGAATATGGAATTCACATAATTTAGTAAATAGAAAATTTAATTTTAAAGGAAAAGATTCTATTATAAAAATGTTTTTTGGAAATATCAAACAAAATAATAGACAAAATGAGGAAAAAAACCAAGAGCCTTTAAGAGGAGAGAATGTAGAAACAGAAATAAACACAACCATATATGAAGCCTTTTACGGTTTAGATAAGAAAATATCATTAAGAACAGTAGAAGGAAAAATGAAAACATTTACAGTAACAGTTCCTCAAGGGATAAGAGATGGTGAAAAAATAAGGCTAATTGGACAAGGAAAGCCAGGTGTAAATGGGGCTAAAAATGGAGATTTATTTATAAAAATAAATATAAAAGAAGATAAAAAATTTAAGCTTCAAGGATGTGATATTTATACAGATTTATTAATAACGCCATGGGAAGCTGCATTAGGAACAAGAGTAAATATACAATCTATAGATGAAGAAACAAAAGTATATATTCCGCAGGGAATAGAAAGTGGAGAAAAAATTAGAATACCTGGAAAAGGGTATAAAGACGGAAAAGGTTCAAGAGGAGATTTAATTGCAGAAATAAAAATAATGGTACCGAAAAAACTAACAAACCAAGAGAAAAAAATATTTGAAGAATTGAACAATGTATCAACCTTCAATCCAAGGAAATAGTATATAAATATCTATATATTTACATAAAATATATATTGACAATATATGTATTTTCATGTAAAATAGATGGTGAGTGTTGTAGAAAACAAAGGACAAGCTATGGATTAAAAAACATAGAAACGGAGGGGAAAAAATGGAGACATGGGAAGGAAAGAGCTTTAGCATTACGGATCCAAAGGGAGTAAGTACAGTAATCTATCAAATTATAAAAACACCAAAAGCTTTATTAAAAGAATATCCTAAATATGCTTTAGAAAGACTAGAATCAACAGATGAGATAAGAGGAGATATGATAAGAAAAACGTTTTATGTAGATTTTCCGTCAGTTGATCAAGACGAATTGGTTATATTGTCTTTTGGAAAAGATAGAGTTGTTGTTAATACTGCAATTTTGGAAGGTGATAAAGTTTCTATCAGTAAAAAACCAATGCCTTTAAAGTTTGATAGTATATATTCAGAAAATGAAACTGAAATAAAGGATTTTAAATATACACCAAATTTAAAGAGACCAATATGTGTCATTGACCCAGAAACTACAGAAGAAGTAAAACCAGTACTTTATTTTGATGAAAAAACAAATGAAGTAAAAGGAAAATGTAAGTTGAAACCAAACAAACCTTATTTTGCCTTTGAAATCAGAGACAAAAAAGAGGATTAAGGAGGAAAGTTTAAATGAGTGTTACAAATTTAACAGATGGGAAAGATGAATTATATTTTTCTATGTTGCTTCTTGAGGATAATAGATTAAAACCAGGGGAAAAACATGGGGATGCAACAAAAGCAGTTGGAAATCAAGGAGATTTAGTCGTTACTGCAGGAAACTTAAAAATGGAAATACCAGTCAATCAACATGTGAAAATGGATAAAAAAGGAAATAGACAAGATGAAAATCGTCGTAGCAAAAGGAAAGATATGAAAAACTTTGAAGAAAAGGCAGAAAGAATGGAAAAATTTAATAAAGAAATAGCAAAAGAAATTGCTGAACAAGAACAAGGCAATAGTCATGGGGATAGATAAACAAAAGAGTAGGTGATTGAAGTGAATTATAAAATTGAAGGTGCAATTAGGAGAAATAGAACCAATTTTATTATATTTGCAATACTATGGATATTTATAGCCATAGTATTTGTTACGCCTATAGCACATAGTAGCTATATGGCAAAAGCAGATGGTAACCTTAATTTAGAAATATTCATAGAGACATTTGGAACATCAATAACCAATCCATTTGGAACATTAGGCAATATTATAACAGAAGGCGCAATGGGAACCTATTTTTCAACGTTAATTGTGATAACCATAATTTATTCTGTCTTTTTCTTTATTGGATTTGTTAGATCAGCACCTAAAAACGAATTTTCAGATATAGAACATGGTTCTAGTGATTGGAGCCAAAGAGGAGAACAATATCAAATATTAAGCAAAAATAAAGGAATTATATTAGCAGAAAATAATTATTTACCAGTCGATAAAAGAGGAAATGTCAATGTACTAGTAGTTGGACGGATCTGGATCTGGTAAATCTGCATCATATTCTATACCAAATGCTTATCAGATGTTAGGTTCTTATGTATTTACAGACCCTAAAGGTGAATTGTATGATAGAACAGCAGGATACTTAAAAGCACATGGGTATAAAATTAAAGTATTAAATTTAGTAAGACCAGAATATAGTGATGGATACAATCCACTAATGCATATATCTTCAGGATTAGACGTTGACGTAATTGCCAATACAATTGTAAAAGGACAAAAAGCAGAAGGTGCTAGTTCAGATCCATTCTGGGATGATTCTGCTGAGATGCTATTAAAAGCATTGATTTATTACTTATTAGCAACCAGACCAGAAGAAGAACAAAACTTAGCAAGTTGTGCGGAATTAGTAAGAGCAGCTAATACAAATGGAGGAAGCAATCTCCTTACAGAGCTTATGAGTCAATTACCATATGATCATCCAGCTAGAATGAACTATAAATCTATTGAGATTGCACCAGAAAAAACATATAGTTCTATCTTGAGTTCATTACAATCTAAGCTTGGTAAATTTGATTCAAAAGAAATTGCAGAATTAACCTCAACAGATACCATTAATTTTGAAGAAATCGGAAATGAAAAAACAGCCGTATATGTTATATCTTCTGATACACACACAGCATATGATTTCTTATTAACTATATTCTTTGCACAGATGATACAACAGTTATACGATTATGCAGACCAAAATGGAGGCGCATTAAAAGAACAAACCTTTTTCATATTGGACGAGTTTGCCAATATAGGAAAAATACCAGACTTTGATAAAAAGATTTCTACATCTAGAAGTAGAAGAATATCATTTAGTGTTATTTTACAAAATATAGATCAATTGGAAGCTGTTTATGAAAAATCATATGAAACCATTATGGGTAACTGTGATACACATGTATTTTTAGGAAGTAACTCATATAAAACAGTAGAATATTTCTCAAAAGCATTAGGAGAAAAAACAATTGAAAGAGATAGTGTATCTATTAATAGAGATAGACAAAACTGGAAAACAGGAAAGAGTGTATCAGACCAAGTTATGGCAAGGGCATTAATGACGCCAGATGAACTAAGAAGAATGGATAATGACTTATGTATTATCTATGAAAAAGGAATTAAACCAGTAAAAGCGAATAAATTTTATTATTTTAAACATCCAATGGCAAAAGAAATGAAACAATTAGAAATTAGTCATAACGATATCGGAGAAATAGAAAGAGGAACATGGAGAAAATACAATCCATATAATCCATATGTTCCAGAAGACGAGAAAAAAGAACAAGCAAATAATTTAAAAGTAGAATCATTAGATGACTTATTTGATGATGACACACCAGCTAAAGAAGAAAAGAAAGAACCGGTAAAAACAACACCACTACAAGCGACAGAAAAAGTAGAAGAGAAGAAAGAAGAACCAAAAGTACAACCAAATACATTAGATTTAAATAGCTTTGATGATGCACCAGTATTACCTCAAAATCCTATAGAAGAAGAGGATGATATGTATGATTTGCAAAAAGAATTAGAAGCTAAATTTGATGAATTATTTGGTCCTTTGAATGAAGATGATTAATGTCAATAAAAAGCATATGAAAAAATCCACAATTTGTGGATTTTTTTAATATAAAAAACGATTATAATAATGAATATAAAAAGCAGATATAATAATAGAAAATTATAAAATCAAAGAAATAAAAACCAAAAAAAATTTCGCCCATATACTTGAAAAAAGACAACAATTCGTATACAATCATAAACATAATATAACTTAGATAGAAAAGATATAAATAAAAAATATAAAAGGAAGGGAAAATATGAAATTTGTACATATAGCAGATATACATTTTGATAGTCCCTTTGTCAATTTATCTGACAAAGAAAATTTAGGAGATATCAAAAGACTAGAACAAAGAAAAGTATTTAAAAAAGTAATTGATTATATAAAAGAAAATGAAATACCATATTTATTTATTGCAGGAGATGTATATGAGCAAAAATATATACGAAAATCTACAATAGAATATATGAATCAGTTATTTCAAGAAATACCAAATACCAAAATATATATTAGTCCAGGAAATCATGACCCATATATTAAAAATTCATATTATAATGAATTTAATTGGAATAAAAATGTACATATATTTGGTTCAACAATAGAAAAAATAGAATCTGAAAGTGTAGATATATATGGATATGGATTTGATGATTTTTATTGTACAAAATGCGGAATAGAAGACTTAGAAATTAAAGATAAAAATAAAGCCAATATCCTAGTGATTCATAGTACAATTGATGGGGCAAATTTAGAAGAAAAACAATATAATTCCATACCAAGAAAATTACTAGAAGAAAAAGGATTGGACTATGTAGCAACAGGCCATATTCATAAATTGGATTATCATACTTATGAAAATCAAAAAATCGTATATCCAGGTTCGCTAATATCATTAGGATTTGACGAACTAGGGGAACATGGAATGATTGTAGGAGAAATAGATGAAACGACCAAACTAGTAAAAACAGAATTTATTCCACTAAGTGAAAATAATTTTGAAGAAATAGAGATGGATGTAACAGATGTACTTTCCAAAGATGAACTAGTCGAAAAAATAAATGATTTAGAAACGCCACAAAATCAATTAATAAAAATCATTTTAGTAGGAAAAAGAAATTTTGAAATAGATAGATATGAAATATACAAATTATTAACAAACGAAAGAATTATCAAAATAAAAGACCACACAAAAATAAAATACGATTTAGAAAAAATAGCAAATGATTATACATTAAAAGGATTATTTACAAAAGAAATATTACAAGAAAAAGAAAAAGCTAAAGAAGAAGAATTAGAAATCATAGAAAAGGCAGTTGAAATTGCTTTTGAAGCATTAGAATAAGAAGATATAGTGAGATAATAGTACATTTTTTCTATACAATAGAGAAAGGAATGATAGAATTCGTGAAAATTCAGAAATTAAAAATAAATGCATATGGAAAAATAAAAGATACACAAATTGATTTTGATAAACATATCAATATTATTTATGGGAAAAACGAATCAGGAAAATCAACAATAATGAATTTTATAACAAATGCATTATATGGAATATCAAAAAATAAAAATGGAAAAGAATATTCTGATTTTGAAAAATATAAACCATGGGACACAGAAGAATTTTCAGGTAAAATAGAATATGCATTAGATAATCATGAAACATTTGAAGTATTTAGAGATTTTAAAAAGAAAAATCCACAAATATTTAATGAAAAAAAAGAAGATATTTCTAAAGAATTTAATATAGACAAATCAAAAGGAAATGAATTTTTTTATGAGCAAACAAAAATGGATGAAAAATTATTTTTATCTACCATTGTTGTAAATCAAGAAGAAGTAAAACTAGAAAAAAGTGAACAAAATATCTTGATTCAAAAAATCGCCAATTTAGTGGGAACAGGTGAAGATAATGTTTCCTATAAAAGAGCAATTGACAGAATCAATAGAAGACAATTAGAAGAAATTGGAACAGAAAGGTCTAGAGAAAAACCATTAAACAAATTATTGAGAGAAAATGAAACCTTAGAAAAAGAAAAACAAGAATTAGAAAAATACAAAAATTCGAAATATGAAATTGAAGAAAATAAAAATGATTTATTACAAAAATTCTCGAATTTAGAAACAGAAGAAAAATATTTAAATGAAATAAAAAAAATAATAGAAGAACAAAATATAGAAAATGAAAAAATAAAAATAAAAGAAAATATAAAAAATAAAAATAATGAAAAAATAGATTTAAATAAAAAAGAAATTTTAGAAATAGAAAATGGAAATCAAAAAATATTAGAAAAAAATAATCAAAAAATAAATCATTTAAAAAATAAAAAAAATAAAATAAAAAATACATGTATCATTGTATTTTTAATTTTATTATTTATTAATATTTTTATATGGATATTTGTAAAAAATAATATGTTTAAATATATTTTTCTTCTTACTCTCCCAATAGATTTGATTTTTTCTATTATATATTTAAAAAATAAAAAAAATAAAATAAAAATATTAGAAAAAGAAAATAAATCAGAAGAAGAAACAATAAATAATGAAAAAAATAATTATTTAAATGAAAATAAAATCATAGAAAAAAATAATATCGAATTAGAAAATGAAATAAATACATTAAAAAATAATTTAAATATAAATTTAAATACAAAATTAGAAAAAATAAAAAATGATTATTTAAATAAAATAAAAAATGAAAAAATAATAGAAGAAAATAATTTAAATAAAATAAATGATGAAATAGAAAATACACAAAAAGAATTAAATGAAATAAAAATAAAATTACATGCTTTAGAATTGGACAAAGAAAATGTAGAACCAAAAGTAGATAATTTAATTAAAATAGAAGAAAAAATAGTTAACAATAATGAAAAAATTGTCAACTTAAAAAAATTAGAAAAAAGTATGAACTTAGCAAAAGAATTATTGGAAAAAGCGTATGAAAAAATGAAAAACACAGTCACACCTAAGTTTACAGAGAACCTTTCTAAAAATATAAAAGAAATTACCAATGGTAAATATACAAATGTTATGGTACAAGATGATAATGGATTAGTTGTAGAACTAGAAAATGGAAATTATATACAAGCCAATCGACTAAGTGTAGGAACAATTGATCAGCTATATTTATCATTAAGACTTTCCATGATAGAAGATTTGTCAAAAGAAAAAATGCCAATCATTTTAGATGAAGCATTTGCCTATTATGATACACAAAGATTAGAAAATATATTAAAGGATTTAGCCAATAAATATCATGATAGACAAATTCTTATTTTTACTTGCACAGAAAGAGAAAAAGATATATTGGATACATGTAATATAAAATACAATTTTATAAAATTATAAAATAGCAATTCCATAAAAATAAAAATAAAATAAAATAAAAATAAAATAGAAATAGAATAAAAATAAAAATAAAAACAAAAACAAAAACAGAAATAAAAGAATACATAATCAAGGTCTATGGAGAGAATAGGCCTTTTCTCTTGTAAAAATCAAATAAATATAGTATAATATTTCAAGCGATAAGAAAGAAGGAGAGTATTTATGTTTGAAAAATTAGAAACAGTAGAAAAAAGATATGATGAATTAACAAAAATGATTAGTGACCCAGAAATTATATCCAATCACACAGAATGGCAAAAATTAATGAAAGAACATGCAAGTATAGAAGAAATCGTATTAAAATTTAGAGAATATAAAAAAGAAAAACAAGCAATGGAAGAAGCAGAAGAATTAATGAAAGACCCAGAGATGAAAGAACTTGCAGAAGAAGAATATTATGCATCAAAAGAAAAATTACCAAAAATAGAAGAAGAATTAAAAGTTTTATTAATTCCAAAAGATCCAGATGATGACAAAAATATTATCTGTGAAATCCGTGCTGGGGCAGGAGGAGAAGAAGCAGCTTTATTTGCTGGAACATTATTTAGAATGTATACGATGTACGCAGAAAGAAAACACTGGAAAGTAGAAGTTCTTAACGAAAACGAAACAGGATTAGGTGGTTATAAAGAAATCTCTTTTATGATTACAGGAAAAGGTGTATACAGCCGATTAAAATTTGAAAGTGGTGTTCATAGAGTACAAAGAGTTCCAGATACAGAAAGTAGTGGAAGAATTCATACATCAACAGCAACTGTAGCCGTTCTACCTGTTGTAGAAGATGTAGAAATAGAAATTAATCCAGCAGATATCAAAATGGAGGTTTTTAGAGCTTCTGGAGCAGGAGGGCAACATATCAACAAAACCTCATCAGCCGTAAGACTAATTCATGAACCAACAGGAATTGTTGTGGAATGTCAAACAGAGCGTTCTCAATTTCAAAATAAAGATAATGCGATGAAAATGCTTAGAACAAAATTATATGAAATCGAAAAGCAAAAACAAGATAGTGCAATTGCCAATAGCAGAAAATCGCAAGTAGGCTCAGGAGACAGGAGTGAGAAAATCAGAACCTATAATTATCCACAAGGAAGAATTACAGATCATAGAATAGGTATGAGTATTTATCAGATGGAAAATTTCTTAAATGGTGATTTAGATGAAATGATTGATAATTTAATTGCAGCAGATAGAGCAGAAAAATTAAAGGGTGAAGAAGAATAACAAAATAGAAAAGCATTTACGGAAATAGCGTGTACACCCGAATACTCTAAGAAATATGACAAAACTGTCAAGAAAATATATAGAAAATGTAATAGTAATATTACATTTTTTTTTATACAATAGAGCTATAAAATATATAAAATATATAAATATATCAACAAAAACATATAGGAAAGGGTGGAAACGATGAAAAAGAGAAATAAAGGGGTTACATTAATAGCATTAATTGTTACGATTATTGTATTATTAATTCTTGCAGGAGTCTCAATAAGGCTATTATTTGGCAATGGAGGAATGATAGATAGAGCAAGACAAGCTAGATTTAATACAACTATACGAGCGTTAGAAGAAAATGCTACTTTACAAAGATTAGAAGATCAGGATTTGAATAAGGAAAATGAAGAAGTCATTCGAAATGATGGAGAGGTTACAAAAGAGGAAAAAGATAATATCATATCCAATATTCCTACTCTAAACCAAACCGTTATGGATTTAAACCAAGGTCAAACCGTATATGATAGACCTCTTTATTGGTATGCAAAAGAAGATACAGAAGACTATTATAAACATGAATATATTATCGATATGGAAACCTTAACTGTATATGATTATACAGGAGATGAATTCTTAGGAAAAATATGGCACACATTGGATGTAGGCTATGACGTAGGAAATGAGGGCGAAGGCGGAGATGAAGGAGAAGAGTTACCAGAAGGATACATTCGTCTATATCTTCAATATCCAGAAGGTTCAACAAATAGACAATGGAGATTAGGAAGCCCTGGAGAACTAAGAGACAATCCATCATTAATGTGGCAAGACTATGGAGAAGGACCAATTGTTATACCAATTACAAGAACACAAGATGTTTGGATAAGATATAACTTAGGAGAAGAAGAAGTAACTGTAGCACCGCCAGGACAGATTGTAGTAGATATCAGACAAGAACCTGTTCAAGAAGATGGAAAGACCAAAAAAGTAAAAATTGATATAAAATATGAGGAAGGCTCAACAGATCAACAATATAAAATAGGCAATAGTGAGTGGATGGATTATACAGGACCATTTGAAGTATACGAAAATTGTATTATAGAAGCAAAAGCAAAGAAAATGGTAGATATAAAAACATCTACAGGAGAGGTCATTGGACAAGCAGAAGTAAAAGGAAGTGATAAGGTACAAATAAACAGCTTTACTGAAGATCAACCAGAAGATGAATCTTTACCTGCTCCAACTTTACAACAACTTTCATCAACAGGAAATGAAAAAGCAAGAGTCGAAATCACCTATCCAGAACAAGCTACAGGAGACAAAGTCTATAGAGTAAATAGTGGAGTAGAATTAAAATATACACAAACATTATTAATAAATGAATGGGGAAATACAATAACAGCATACTATTACACAGAAGATGGAAAGAAATCACCAGAAGCAAGTATAACAATTAAACAACAAGCATCAAAACTAGATGTAGACATATATGTATCTCCTGATCCAGGAGTCGTAAGAGATGCACAAACAGTAAAAGTTGCTATTAGTTATGATGGAAATGCAACTACAAAACAATATAAAATTGATAATGGAAATTGGCAAAACTATACAGAGCCATTTGAAATAAGTGAAGACTGTGTCATCACAGCACAAGCAAGAAATGAAGATGGTGGAAATGGTGTTGCAACAAGTACAATCAAATTTGCAGAACCAACAAGACCAGTTATTTCAGAATCATTAGATAGTAGTAAAAAGAAAGCAACAATCAGTATAACCTATGATGAAATCGCTGAGAAAAAACAATATAGAATAGGAAACGGTGAATTACAAGATTACACAGGACCATTTGAAGTAACAGAAAATACAACAATTTATGCGATTGCAACAACAAAGAAAGGAAAAACAGCAGAAAGTACGAAAGAAATTAGAGACATTGTAAAAATTGAAAAACCATCAATTCAATATCAATTAAGTGAAGACAAAAAGAAAGCAACTGTAACGATTCAATATGATGATATAAATGCAGTTACAAAACAATACAAAATAGGAAATGGAACTTTACAAAATTATGTAGGACCATTTGAGGTAACAGAAGACACAACAATATATGCAATCAATACAGATAGTGAAGGAAATAGCGCAGATGCACAAAGTAATGTAACAGGGATCATACCAATTCAAAAACCAGAAATTAGCTATGAATTAAGTGCAGATAAACGAAAAGCAACGGTAACCATCCAATATGACGAAATTGCAACAAGCAAACAATATAAAATAGGAAATGAAGCATTACAAGATTACACAGGACCATTTGAAGTAACAGAAAACACAATAATTTATGCAGTTAACAATGATGGAAAAGGCCATAGTGCAGAAGCAAGTAAGAGTATAACAGGAATTTCAAAATTACAAGCTCCAAAGATTTCATATCAACTAAGTCAAGACAAGAAAAAGGCAACTGTAACGATTCAATATGATGAAACAGCAACTAGAAAACAATATAAAATAGGAGATGGCCCATTACAAGATTATACAGAACCATTTGAAGTAACAGAAAACAACACAATTATTTATGCAGAAAGTGAAGATGCATTACAAGCTGTTACAAATGCCGAAACAACGATTACAGGAATTATACCAATCCAAAAACCAGAAATTACCTATCAACTAAGTGAAGACAATGCAAAAGCAACCGTAACCATTCAATATGATGAAGTAGCAGTTAAAAAACAATATAAAATAGGAGAAGGAGACTTACAAGATTACACAGGACCATTTGAAGTAACAGATAACACAACGATTTATGCAATTAATACAGATGCGAACGAAAATAGTGCAGATGCAACAGCTACGATTAGTGGAATCTCAGAAAAATTAGAAGTCAACATTATTGCTAATCCAGACACAGAAGATATAGTAGAAAGTGTAGAGGTAAGTATTGAATATGATGAGAATGCAACCATTAAACAATATAGTATTAATGGAAACACCTTACAAGATTATACAGGACCATTCCAAGTAACAACCAAAAGCACCATAAGAGCAATTGCAAAAAATGATGGAAATGGATATGGAGAAGCTGTAAAAAATATTACAAACTTACCTCAAGGGGTAACAGCACCAAAAATAAAAGATACAAGAACAACAGAAGATGAAGGAGATATTGCCAATATCACAATAGAATATGATGAAAATACAACCATAAAAAAATACGCAATCAATAGCAATCCAATACAAGACTATACAAATGGATTTGCGGTTAGAGAAAACGGAACTGTTATAACAGCTTATGCTTCAGACAATTTTGGAAATACAGCACAATCTACGTATACGGTAAACAACTTAAGAAGATATACATTAATTGATCAAGGTAAATATTATCAAATAAAACTAAATTATCCAGAAGGTTCAACCAATAGAGAATATAAATATAAATCTACAGGAGAATGGAAACCATACAAAGAAGATGGATTTATATTAGTAAAATCAGAATATGAAGATGAACTAATCCAAAATGGAGAATTAATAAAAATAGAAGTAGAACCAGGAAGATATGTAGACTTTACAGGACATTGGTATATATTTGATGGCAATGTATTCACAATGGTAGAAGACATCTATATGAGATGGGATGATGGACAAAGCAAACCAATAAAAACGCCAGTTCAAATTATACCTGTACAAACAGAATATACTGACAGAGTGGATGTCATTATCTTATATCCAACTACGGCTATTAAAAAGCAATATAAAATTAATGATGGAGAATGGTTAGATTATACACAGCAATTAGTTGTAACAACAGCAGGAACAACCATAACAGCAAGAGCACAATATGAAGATGGAACTTGGTCAGATGAAGTAAGTGTAACAATCAATAACATATATCCAGACAATTTAGTAGAAATAAGAACCCCAGAAGAACTAGATGCTATAAGAAATAATGTTAATGGTAATTTCATTATAAAAAATGAAATAGACTTAAGTGAATATGAAAACTGGGTACCAATTCCAGGATTTACTGGAAAATTATATGGTGATAAAAATACAATCAGTAACTTAACAATAACCAGTGGAAGCAATGTAGGACTATTTGAAACATTAGGAGCAACAGCAGAAGTACATGATATAACATTTGAGAATGTTAATATCACAGGAAGCACAGGATATACAGGAACAGTAGCAGGACAAACAGAAAGTGGTAGCATCATAAAAGGAATAAAAGTGGCAGGAAATATAAGTTCAGGAAGTTATACAGGAGGAATCGTAGGAAATAATCAAGGAGAAATAGAAAACTGTAGTGTAGATATGGAAATAGCAGGTACAGGACAGTATACAGGAGGAATAGCGGGACGAACTAGTGCAAAAATAGTAGGAGCTATTACAAAAGGAAAAGTAACAACAAGTTATATATTAGCAAGTTATGTAGGAGGAATAGCAGGATATAGTACAGATTCACAAATAACAGAATGTATAAACGAAAGTGAAGTAACAGGAAGAAATGTAGGAGGAATAGCTGGAGGCGGAAGCGGAACAGGAAGCATAACAAAGAGTTATAATACAGGAAAAATATCAGGAAATACAACATCATCGAACTCATATACATATATAGGAGGAATAGCAGGATATATAGATAGAA
>CALXFE010000004.1 GCA_944387545.1 uncultured Clostridia bacterium
CCAAATATTTCTCCATTTTTAATTTCAAGATTTAAGTCATCTACTGACTTTTTTCCTTTCACATAAGATTTTGAAACATTTTTTATTTCAATCATTTTTCGTACCTCCCCTATTTTCTATTTTTATAAAATAAATATAACGAATATATTGTAGTTAAAACAGCAAAAACTATAAGTATTATCATTAATATAAAAGACACTATTGAATTTAGAAATGCTGAAATTATAAATAGTAATCCCATTATCACAAAGAAATATCCTGCTGGTCTTTTTACTTTTTCCCAAAAATCTTTTCTTACATAATACATTTGTAATTTATTGATTTCAGTTTTGGGCATATAATTTCCTATAATCATAAAAATTATTCCCAATGTTATACATACGATTATTCTCATATCTAATTCAATTCCTGCACCATAAGCTAACATTGTTAAATAACATACCATTCCAATTATAGGTATTATCCATTTATAAATGGTTATATATTTCTTATTTTGCTTTTTTTGTTCCATACAATCACTTGATATACAACAAATTATTTGCAATGCTGTCATAAGTAGTGGAATACCAAACAAAGCAAATTCTTTTGGTGCAAAACTGTTAGGCTCATTATTTAATCCAAAATGTACTGCCATTTGTTCTGGTAATTGTTTATATAAAATTACTCCAAATATTATTGGTACTATACATATTAAAGTTGTTATAATTAAAATTTTCCAATCAATTTTTTTCTTCATTGTTATTAACCCCTTTCTCATCATCTTTTCCAAATTGATAAATCCACACAAGTATTTCTTCAAATACGGATGTATTTAATTTATAGTAAATATACTTTTTATATTTTTCTTCCTTTATCAAATCTGCCTTTTTTAAATAGGATAAATGATAAGAAACTGTTGAGTTTGTTAAGTTAAATTTATTTGCTATATCTCCTGCTGTCATTTTTTCTTTTCTTAACATTTCTATTATTTTTCTTCTAACAGGGTCTGATATAGCTTTTAATGTTTCCGACATTCCCATTATATTCACCCTCATCATTTCGATATTTATCAAAATGATTTTACTATTTATTTTTTATAAAGTCAATAGTTATTTCGATATTTATCGAAATGTTTTTAAAAAATAAAACAGTTATATTTCAAACTGTTTTATAAGTATTTTTCTTATTAGTCTTTCCAAAATTCTGTTAGTGTTTTTGCTAATTCTTCTGGACTTTCTTCATTTATGATATGCCCTGTATTTTTCATGATTTCTAATTTTGCATTTTCTATATTTTCAGCTAAATAATGTGCTGATTTAATATTAGCATTGTCTTTTTCCCCACAAATGATTAAAGTTGGGCATTTAATATTTTGCACTCTATTACTAAAATCTAAATTCTTCATTGTTTTTCCTAAAATAAATGTATCTTTTTTATTAAAAGCCATTGTTTCAAAAATCTTTTTAGGTAAAAACTTAAATATTATGTTTTGAATACTAAACATAACTTTTGGTACTTTATGTGGTGTACCAATTAAAACTAATGATTTCACTTTTTCTGGATAGTCAATAGCAAAATTTAGTGCTAATATGCCACCTAGTGAAAGACCACATAAATCTATTTTTCCCTCTATTTTATTACAGTATTCTACAAAAGAATTATACAAATTATCATAACTTGCTTCTTTTCCATTTAAAATTTCAGATAAATTAGGACATAATATATCCTTGTCTTTGTTTATGTATGTAATTACTTTATTCCAGCTGTCTGCTTTATGACCTGATCCGTGAATTAGAATTTTCATCATATACCTCACTTATTACCATTTTTCTTTATTGTTGCACCGATTCCCATACCTACAAGCATACCTATACTTATTCCAAAGCAAATACAAATTGGGATATTTTTTATAAATATTCCTACTGTTGAACCTAATGCTACACCAATACACATTCCTGTAGACATTCCTTCTGCCATATATGTTTTAGATTCGTCTTTATATTCAATATTGTTTTGTTTATTTTCCATATTCTTTATCTCCTCTTTTTAATTGTTACTAAAAATCGTATTCCATATTCCAATGCTAATAAGAAAAGATAAAAACCTAACCATATAGCAAAACTAATCCATTTTACTTCTGTTGTATTTTCTGCTCCACTTCCATCAACTTTTCTTAAAAATAAAAATATACTTACAGTCAAGAATAATACAAATTGAATAACTTGAAATACTTTCCATTTATTTATTTTCATAGGCTTTCTCCTTATAATTTTATTATATTTTCTTATATTCACAGTATATCATTTAATAAAAATATAATCTATACTTTTATTAAATTTTCTATTTTTACAAAAAAATAGACCAGTTGTAAAACTGATCTTTGAAAATTTATATTAAAGTGAATTTACTAATTCATCATATTGGTTTGATAGACTTTCATTATTAAAAGAAATATTTTCTCCATCTATTTCCCATGCACTTTGATTTGCTGATAATAAGTTTAAAACTTCTGAAGAAGTATTTAATATTGTTATTACCTCATCTATTGAATCTTGAACTATTGTGTCTTTTGTTGCTGATGACATATCTCCTATAAATTCATTTTTATATAAATCTGTATAATAACTATCTAATCCTTTATCATTTATATAAGACATTGCTTTTTCTTCTGTTAAAAACTCTGTATATTTATTTTTACATTCTTCTAATGTTGTTCTTGTGTTTGTAATATATTCTTTAGATTCTATGAAATCTTTTCCATCACTTTCATAATTTTCTACTGTTAATAATGTTGTAATTTTTTCATCATTTAAAATATTTGCTATTTGTATGCTATTATCAAAATTATCTCTTAAATACGATTTATAAGCATCTTCTACTTTTTCATAATCTCCAGTAGTTATTCTTCTATCTAGTTTCTCATTTACTGCATCCATATCAATATTTTCTGCATTGACTAAATCATTTAGTTCAGATAATTCTGTTTTTAATTTTTCCTCTTGTTGCATATCTGTAAATACAAAGTATCCTACTCCTACAAGTGCTATTACTATAATAATAAGTAATACTATTAAAACTTTCTTTTTCATTGTTAAATCCTCCCCATTTTTTCTATAATATATCATAAAAAAGAATAAATATCTATACTTTATTAAATCTTTTGTATTTCATTAAATAATATAGTTTTATATTTTTCTACTTTCTCTATATACTTACTATATTTTTTGCAAATTTCTTCGATTTCAATTTCTACTGTCATTACTTTATTTAGCCTTACCTTAAATCTATCTTTTTTAATCGCATTTCGATCCATTCCAATTAAAAAGATAAGTATTCCATATACATAAATTACGCCTTCATAATTATTCATGCTTAATCTTTCCTTGTGTTCTCTTACTACCTCACTAATAAAAAGTTCATATTCCTGTTCTCCAAGAATCTTAATTAAAAATTCTTCTATGTTACCAAATTGCTTCATATAAATTCATCCTCCATTATTTTCTTTTAATAAAACTTACAATATCTTCTATGTAATCTTTATATATTTTACAAAATTCACTTACATCATCATCAAGAATAAATCTACTTACTTTGTCTTCTTTCCATTGCAAAGATTCTTCTATAGTTTTTTCATCAATTTCTTCAGCTTTTTGCGTTGCAATAAATAATAACGCTTGATGGTTAAAATGTATTGCTTCAAGCCATTCTCTAATTTTTAGCTCTTTTTTCCTCTTTCCTATATTTTTTAAAGTATCTAAAAATAATTTACACCATTTTTCTTGTCCTAATATCTCATTTAAAAGTAATGTGCATTTTTCCATAGATTATCACCTCAACAATAGTATAAAGTTTATAGAATATCAGAATCAATTTGAGAAAAAATTTTAGTAAAAAAGTAGAGCTATTTTTTATAGTTCTACTTAAAATTCTATGATATTTTAGCTTTAATAAAATTAGCTATTTTATTTATGCAATTTTTGCACACTAACTTGTCTTTATATGTCGATAATTTGTTAGTTTCTCCACAAAAACAACAAGTGGGATTATATTTTTGTATAATAACCTTATTTCCATCTACAAGTATTTCAACTGGATCTTTCTCTAAAATATCTAAATTATCCCTTATCCCCTTTGGGATAACTACTCTCCCTAGTTCATCTACTTTTCTTATTATTCCTGTACTTTTCATATTCATTAACTCCTTCATATTCATTTTTCGTTTTTCATTTCTACCAATGTATTTTATATAAATCTGTAATATCTACTTTTAAAGCATAAGCAATCCTTACTAAAATACTAATACCTGGCTCTTTTAAATTATTCTCTACATCGTTAATATGCGTAGCAGAAATTCCTGTCATTTTGCTTAATCTCTCTAATGATAATTTTTTACTTATTCTTATTGGCTTTATTAAAATTTCTATTCTCATTATAAATCCTAACTTTCAAATTTATTATTTACATTTTCAAATGTTAATAACCTACTAAAGGTTGTGTGCTAGTATCTGTTACTAAAACGAATAAAATGATATTATTTGGCTATAATTTTTAGTAAAAGGTGTAAATATAAATGCAAATTAATGATGAAAATGTTAAATTAGTTTTAAGTCAAAATATAAAAATGGCGAGGCAGGCTCTAGGTTATACTCAAGAAAATGTAGCAGAGTCTTCTGAAATATCTGTAAATTTTCTTAAAGATATTGAAAATACTAGATCTGGTATAAGTATTACAACATTAGTTAATCTTTGTAAATCTCTTAAAAGCACTCCCAACCAGCTTTTAAAAGATTTCTTTGAAGATTCAGTAGATAAATCAGATACTATACTACAAAGAATTAATTTATTAGACGAGTATCAAAAGAACGCCGTTTTGACTTTAATTGACTATTTTAATCAAAATAAAAACCAATAGAACTAGCTAATCTATATAACTTAGGTTAGCTTTTTCTTTTTCCTCCTTTCTCCATTTTTTGCATTTATTACTATATTTATTATTACTTTTATAACTATATTTATTTGTTTTACATATTTTTACATTTTTTCATTCTAGCATAATAAAATTTTAATTACAATATTTTTTCGCAAAAAATGTTTTTATTATTTCTTATTGATTTTATTATTTCCTGTAAAATATCCCCTTATTTTGCTATTTTATAAAGGGTGAATTATTTTATGAGAAGAAAAAATAAATTTAATATAGAAGTCGGAAGTATATTACAAAATGCAAGAATTGCTAAAAACCTTACTCAAGAAGAAGTAGCTGAAAAAGTTGATTGTTCAAGCCGTTATATCGGTCAGTTAGAAACCAATCGTACTTTAGGAAGCATTGATTTAATAATAGAATTATGCAATTTATATGAAATATCTCTTAACGATATTTATGGTATTTATTTAAAAGCTATTAATTTATCAGCTTCAAAAGATAAATGCCCTAATATTGTTGGATACAATGAGTTATCTTCCGAGTATCGTTCAATTATAGATAATAATATCAGTTTTTTAAATACTTTACAAAATAAAAAGAAAAATTAAACAAAAGAATATCCTTTTGCAATTTGAGGATATTCTTTTTATTCTTACTTATATTCTTGTTTTATTTTTTCATATAGTTCTCTAAAATATTCAAATATCTTTGAACTCCCTTTGCTTTTTGGATCATTTTTATAATAACTTTCTTTTTCAAAATTGTAACTTTCTAATTTATTATTTATAAATCCTTTTGTAGCAAGTGGAATTTTAACATTATATTTTTCAGCTAAATATAAAAAGCAATTTTGTATAGTAGGTTCATCATCCTTATCATTCTTATAAAATTCCAGTTCAATACTTTTAACATATTTTCCTCCTAATATGTCTTCTATTGTCTTATTTAAGTCTTCTTGAAAGTTTTTGTATATTTGCTTTCTATATTCTTGCTCTTTTAATTCCATTTCTTTTTGATATGCTGCACTTATTTTTCTATTTTTTTCTATTACTGCTTCTCTTGCCTTTAATGCTGAATCATATAGTTCTTTATGAAATTGTAAAATATATCGTAATTCGCACATATTAAAATATCTATTGTTTTTTATTTTTCCTTTAAAATATTCTTCTAAATTAAATGCTTTTAGTTGTTCGTAAATATTTTGGCAATAAATTTCATCCATTCCTTTTTCACCTTTTAGTACGACATTTTCAAAGTTCTTCAGATTAATATGTATTATATCAAAGTTCCAATATACCCCATTTATATCTTTCACTAAAAGTGATACCATATCATATCCATTATCTTCATCCTGTTTTAAAAAATATAATTCTAAATCTTTATATTTTAAACTTGATACTTTTTTATTTTTATTAACCAGTTTATTATTTTCAATTAACCATGTATTTACAATTTTTATTTCCATTTACATTCCCCTTTCTTATATAAATGTATATATTATTCTTCTTACATCTTCAACATCATTTATTTTTAGTCCAAATTTTAGCATACCATCTATTGTTTCATTTTTTATTTCTTCATCGAAAATAATATGTAGTTGTCTTCTTATATCTCCAATTCTACTAAAACATTCAAAATTATTTAGACAAGCAAAGATAATAGATCTGTTGTTATCTAAAGCTGTTAAAAAATAAAATATATGTTTACATTTATCCCAAACATTTTTGACATACTCTCTAATCTCTGGAATTTCATATATTTCTCTTTTATCAAAATCAAATCCATCAAAAGTTAGCATCATTTTTCCTTTTGCTAATTTTCCTGCTTCATTTAGTATCTTTATATTATTTTCAATTCTAGTATAGTCTTTATTTAGTAACTCTCTTTTGCTTACAGAAAAAAATATTATATCTGCATTTTTTACTTCATTTATATTCTTTAAATTATCATCAAACATTAATCGTTTCATTTTTGCCTCCTTTTTATTTAAAAAAGATGCAAGTATTTCCTACCTGCACCTTTTCTTTTTACTCTTTATAAGCATAAGCTCTATCACTTAATTTCATAACTTTTGAATTTTTTTCTAAAATAATTTGCCTTATTGTCTTACTTTCATTGCTATTATCAACTTCAAAATTCATTATTCTATTTATAAAGTTTAGAGCATCTTTTACCTTTTTTATATCATCTAAATAGATATATTCTAAAAGTTCCTTTTCTCCCATAATTACTATATCGTTATCTTCTAAATAATATCTACTCATTCTATTGATATTTAGTTTTTCTCGTAATATTCTTTTTTCATCTTCATTTAGTTCTTCATATTCAAACATATTATTTTCCCCTCCTATGCTACTTGTTTATAAATATAATAATCATTAAAAAGCTCTCTATCTCTTGTCTTTTTATAATTACTGTACCCATATTTTATAATTTTGTTTGATCTTTCTATTTCTACATCTGCAATTAACCTTCCTATCATTCCATAATTATAAAACATTTTCATTTGTCCATTTAAAAATTCACTCCTTTTTCCTGTGTAATTCTTAATCATATTAAATTTACTTCTTGCTTTATCGTTTCTATGGTTACTAATTCTAATAGTTCCACAAGCTCCATTATCTATTTTCAAATAAATGCTTCCAGTTTTTTTAGAAATATCCATATCAATTATAAAGCCTCTTTTTAGTAACATACTTTTTATTTTATTTGCTAAATTTCTTTCTTTTCTTTTTCTTAACATAGTTTTCCTCTCCTTTTTATGATTTATGAAGTAGCCTTAAAGGCCACTTCATATTTTTAAGCTACTTTATTTAACTTTTTTGGTTTGATTTCTTCTTTTGATTTATCAAATAAATCTAATTTTTTAACATATTCTATGGTTCTTTTTAAAGCCTTTAAATCTTCGTCATCCATAGTATATCTTTCCTTTTTATTTTCCTTCATTTTTTATCCTTTCTATGCAGACTTTTCTTGAATATTATAGTCATTATTTAATTTTTCTATACTTCCTGGTATTTCTCCATCTTTTAAAGAAAAATGTAGAGTTACTTTCCTTCTAGGATATATCTTATATAAATTTGCTAGTAAACTCTCCGAGTTATGCAAAACTGTATGCTTATCCATTACCACATGAACTTCATTTACATTTTGAATTTTATTTAGTTTCTTTAATTCTTTTTTTGAAACCACATTTGGAACTCCAATCACAATATTATTATTAAAGTATAAATGTATTTTATATGCCAATATCATTTCTGATACTATGATAATATCTTTTAACTCCTTATTATTCATGAATCGAATAGAATTTTCTTCAGGATATAAAAACATTATATTGTTTAATATTTTAGAACCATTGCATTCTTGACTACTACTGAACCAAATATCACTTGTATCAGCATCATATAAATTATCTAAATGTATTCTTAATCCTATAATTCTATGGCTTTCTTTAGCTGGTACTAAAATTCCTTTATGTGCCTTGAAATTCCATCTAAATCTTTTATCTTTGAAAAAACCTGGTGTTCCTTCTAAATCCAAATTATCCTGAATCAATTTATTACATATACTAATTCTTTCTTTTTCATTCATTGGAATTGATTTAAAACCAATCCTTTCAATATCCTCCATTGAAAATCCATATTTAATTAATTCCATAATATGTTCTGGCTTTAAATCTAGCTTTTCTAAAAAAGATTGATAAATAATATCCAATTCTTCGTTATTTTTTCTTGTACTTGTTATAATAGAAGTTTTTAGATTATTGCTTAAATCTGCATCTTCTTGTAGCAATAATTCATAAGCTCTATGATTTGTTATATACTTATTTCTTGCATATAGTCCTATTGCATAACCATTTGCACCACAGTTTTTACAAGTATAACTATTTTCTGTAGTATCTAATTTCATAGTTCCTTTATCGGAGAAACAGAAAGGACACTTTACAAATATAGTGTCCTTTGTTGAAAAAGTTTCTTTTAAATGTAATTTGTTTTTTACATTTATAATACTTGTTCTTTCTAATATTTCTTGCTGTTCCATCTTTCAATTCCTCCTATGCTATGCACTAATTTTCTCTTGTTCAAACTCATTGTCTTTAATTAGTTGTATAAATTGATCAGCTGTTTCTTTTATTTTATTAGAGATATTTAAAATGTTTTTTATATCATTTCTTGCCCAGTTAGTAATATAACCAAAGCTACAAATACCAGTATCAAAATTAAAATAATCAGCAACTAGAAAAGCTACTGATTCTACAAATATTTCACTCATATTTCTTTCATTTTCATAGCAAAAATCATCATATAAGCAATGACATAGTTCATGTATTAGAACTGAAGTTTTATCATCTTGAGATAAATTTGAATTTAATTCAATTACATTTCTTTTCTTACTATAAACTCCTTTTGTCATTCCAAGATCATCTCTTATTACAACATTTACTGGAGAAATTTTTAGTAAAATATTATATATATTTTTTGTTGTATCATTATTTATTGTATTATCTAATATTGGTATTCTTTTTGCTCCCTTTTTTACATAGGTATCACTAATATCATACACAGCAATTCTTCTATAAGTAAGTCCTTCGATTATTTCTACTGTTCCACTATTATCTCTTTCTTTTTCTTCTTTTCCTTTTACATTTTGTTGCCCTTCAATTACTCTTTTTTTCTTGTATTTCATTGGAGCATAAATATATATTGTTCTAGGATGCTTTTTTATTCCTCTTCCCAATTTGTTCCAATCAACAAATCCTTTAACATAACTTGCACGAGAAAATTGTGAATATACTAAAATAGTGTTTCTTAAACTGTAATTATTTCTTAATGTTTTTATGGCTTTTAAAAACTCTGGATAATCCCCTCTTTTTATTACTTCTTGAACTCCATCTAATAATTTTTCATAATTAATTTTATTTTTAGGCACTTTTCTCACCTCTTTTTATAATATTATCTACCATTCTCATAGTAGCAATTCTATCTTTACTACTATTTATATTTTCTAAACAGACATCTATTTTTGCGTAACATTGATTTATTTTTTCTTTATAATACAATACTTGCCCTGATGCTTCTGTTTTTCCTATTACATAGATTAAAGTTTCATACTCTCCAATTTCTTTATGTAACAAGTTTATTTTTCTGGTTTCTTTTTTTATTATTTTATTTGCTTCATTTATAAAATTTTTTATTCCTTCTAACATAATTATTTTCCCCCTTGATTATTAAATATATTTTCCATTTTTTCCTTTTCTTTTTGCATTTTCTTAAAAGCATTATCCGATATTTCATTGCAATCTTCTTCTAAATCATAAATATAAACAATGCCATACTCATCTATTAAATATTGATTATAGTAGCAAGTTTCAACTAATTGTTCAAAATAATCATTATATTTTTCTTGAAAATACTTACTAAATTCTTCAGAATAATCTTCAGAAATCATCTTTTTTAGTTCTTCTCTATAATACTTTGAAACTTCATCTTTTCTATTGTTATTATAAATTTCTGCTGCCTGCTTAATTTCTTCACAAGTAAGTTTTATTTTTTTATTACCTATGCCTTCTATTTTTCTAATTATAAACATTTCACATCTTTTCATCTTTGCAATATCCTTTCTATTTTTTATTTTTTAGTTTCTCATCCCATTTGCCAATAAAAAATTCTGGTGTATAAAATACTTTCTTTTCTTGTAAGGTTAAGGTATCTCCCAATATTATTATAGCTGGCATACCATACAAAGAAAGTTGTATATATGCCATACAAAAACAGATAAAATCTACATCCTGTCCCCAGTAAAAAGCTTTTTGAGTATAGTCTATTTTCTTTCTCATTAGTTCATTAGCAGCTTCTAACAATAAAACACCACTCCCACAGGTTGGATCATATATTGTTATAAATTCTTTCTTTGTTATTTTTTTACCCACAGCTAATAAAGAATTTAACTTACCGATTTCTTTAGGTGAAAAAAATTGTTTTCTATTTCCTTTTATTGCTCCAATTTCATAATAAATTTCGCCTAAAACATCTCTTATTTCATCTCTTTCTCTATAGTATAATTCTATTAGTGCATTTACTAATTTAGGAAATATATCTAACTCACTTTTTTTATATTTCTTTATAATATCAAAATAAATATTCTCATCTTCTTGCTTAAAATACATCTTATTTTTTATAGCAATAGCATATATTGTTACAAAATCTTTGAAAACATCTATTTTTTCGTATTTGCCATTACTAAAATTTAATAAATCAATAAATTCTTTATATTTTGAACTGTACTTTCTCATAATTTCCTCCTACAAAAAAAGAGATAATTCAATCTCTTTTATGAATCTAATATTTTTTTAATAATCTTTTATTCTGATAATTCGTCTAATAAACTTAAATTTGGAAACCCTTCTCCTGTTCCTATAAAGAATCCTGTTTCATTTAATTTTCTTACATCTATTTCCTCTTTTCTTTTTCCTAACCAAGAAATATGGATTCTTCCATTTTTAACTTTACAAATATCTAAACAAGTTAAATCATCTCCTGTTTTTTCTGCTTCCATTATTATTTTTTTAAATAATTCTTTTGCTTCTTTAGTAATTGAAATATGTTCTTTGCCTGTTACACCTGAACCTATAACGCTTCCGTGAGGAAAGTAACAGTTTTCATTCATTTCTCCTTTTCCTTCTAAAACTAAAATATTATTATTGTCCTTCGTATAAATTTTTACATATATATCTTTTTCCATTATCTTATTTCCTCCTAACACAATTTTAAGCACCAATATTCTTTTTCTTTATAGAAATTGGAATTTTCATTTAATGTCTGTCTAATTTTTTCTCTTACATGATTGTTATTTTTCGCCTTTTTAGATTTGATTAAAATATTATAAATATCATCTACAGATGCCTTATTATTAAAAAATTCTATGGTAGCTTGTACTAAATCTCTCCATGTAATATTTGTAACATTCATAATGTTATCCTTTTTAGTTTCAGTAACTTTTAAATTAAATACCCATATCTTATCTTTTTTAAAGACTAAAATATGTTCATGTTTAATTGCAATAAAAGAATTATTACTGTAAATCTTATTATCAGATAAGCAATTATGTTGTATTTTTATAATATGGCTTTCTAGTTCTCCAAACCAAGTCATATCTTTTAGTATGCTATAATATTTACCTTTTTTTCTAATATCTCCAATTAGTGTAGCGTGTCTTCCTCCATTTACTAAACTATGATATATTTTTTCATTAACTAAATTTAATTTTTGTATAAATTCTTCATAGCTCATATTATTAGATAAGTCATTTTTTTCAAAATTTCCTCTTTGTTTTTCATAACTTATAATGTTCCAATATGGAGGATGGCTAAATATAAAATCAGAACCTGATGGTATTTCATTGATTAGTGCATCCCAACCATTTTTTAGATCTAAATGTAGACTATTGCTTATTCCTAGTTCTATGGCTACATCCTTTCCTGTTCCTCCTCCTGAAAATATTTCGATAAATTTTTTAGGCTTGGAATTAGGATAAAATTGTGATATTAAATCTTTTATAACATATCCAGAACAATTACCTCTGTATTTTGAATCTCCATAATCTCCTCTATCTTTATAGCTAATTACACTTTGCATTTTTTCCTCCATAAAATAAAGCAAGAAAGTAGAATAAGCTCTACTTTCTCATATTTTTTAGTTTATCTTCGTGATAAAATCCAAAATAAAATTTTATTTTTCTAATTAAATCATTAAAATTCTTATAAGAATATTCACAACCTGAACTACAAGGTTCACCTAGATAAATTATTTTTTCTTTTGGATATATCGTTAAAGAACATTCAATTATTTCTTCATCATCTTCCAAGATATGCCTCCTTATATTTATTTTTCATATTTTTTTGATTAAAATGGCAAATCGTCATCAGATGATATGTCAAAATCGTTTCCATTAACTGTTTCCCCAGAACTAGCTGCAAAGGGATCTGTGGCAGTATTAGAATCTCTTTTACCTTCAGCAAAATAAGCTTCCTCTGCAATAACTTCTGTTACATAGTGTTTCTGTCCTTGTTCATCTTCCCAATTTCTTGTTTGTAATCTACCTATAATTCCTACTTGTTGTCCTTTGCTAAAATATTTACTGCAAAATTCTCCTATTTTACTCCAAGCAATAATATTTATAAAATCGGCTTGTCTTTCCTCTCCTTGCTTCACAAATCTTCTATTTACAGCAAGTGTAAAACTTGCTACTAATGTATTACTTGTTTGAGTGTATCTCACCTCTGGTTCTTTAGTTAATCTTCCCATTAAAATTACTTTATTCATATCTTATTTCTCCCTTCTTCTTTATTCTTCTTCATTTGATGGTATAATCATGTGTTTTAGTATTTCCTCTATTGTATTAATTTTTACAGATAACCTACCATCAATATTTTTATTACTTTCTGTTGCTTTAAAATTAGCTAAATAGAAATATGCCTTTTTATGACCTTTTACTTCATAAGCTAGATTTCTTAATCCCATATCTTCTGTATGAAAAGCAGTTCCACCAAGTTCTGTAATAAACTCATTTATTTGCTTTATTATTTTTCCTTTGTTACAATCTTTTTTTATAAAACATAATAGTTCAAATTTTTTCTCCAATTTTATTACCTCCATTATTTTATGCTACTAATTCCTCAAAAAAGTCTTCTTGTTTATATTCTGCTTCTTCTATATAGGTATCAAATAAACAGCTTAAAAATTCTATGACATTTTTTCTAGTCCAGACACTCCTAAAAGCATCTTTTCTAAATTTGTAAGGTAACCCTATACATAATTCAATTTTAGAATCACTTTTTTCAAAATCTTGCTTATATAAATTACCTTTTTCAACTGTTTTTAGGAATACTTTTAGCCAATAGTTTAAATATAAATTATCACTATCACATTCTCTTCCTTTTTTTCCATAAAGATATATTTTTCGAGGTAGTACTTTTTTCTTGCAATATATAATAAAACTGTCTGCTTGCAAGAAATCATCACCATTTACTTTAACTTCACAGCTTTTTACTAAAAACATATCAGGATATTTTAGGAATCTTTTACTATAATCTAACTTTTTTATATCTTTTTGATCTTCCATATTATATTTTAGTTTCATGCAACATTTCCTCCTTCTTTTTCAAGTGCCTCTAAATAGCATTGTCCATATAAATCTTCTTGATAAATGTAATTATCAAACTGAACTGGAAAATACCTTTTCTTATGTTTTTCTAATTCAATATTTAAGTTTCCACCATTCCAGGTAAAGCAATTTTTAGGTTCATATATGTTTTTAAATTTTTTAGGAAAGCTGGATGCAAATACTACTGCACTACTATTTTTCTTTTTTAAAATTTTAATTCTTAAAGTATTATCTGCAACAACAAATGGTTTATGGTTATAAAATCCAACAAAAATGCTACTAAATTTTTTTAGTGCTGCCAAACTCAAATGATATTTTTCCATCGTTTCAAGTATTGCCTCTGTGTCTGTTATTCCTTTTATATTTGCTAAAAAATTAACTGTACTTTCTGTTCCATTCATTGCAATAACAGTTTCTCCTCTTCTAAAGGGATGGCAATTACTGTCGCTTATTGTTCCAATGGAAGCAAGTCTAGTATGAAAAATAGCCCAGTCATAATTAGTTTTTCTAAATACATTTGCTATATCTCTTACATCTAAATTAACACCTTTTTCTAATTTTATAATCTTTCCATTTTTCATTAATGCAAAACCGTTACCATGTCCTCCCATTTGTTTTTCTAAATACTTTAAATACTTATCTAATCCATAAGTTTTTTCTATTTCTTTTTCACCTTGTTTGTTCATTAGTAAAACTCTACACATCTTTTATTACCTCCCTATATTTTTCAGCAATTATCTCTCCTAGTTTTTTTGCTTTTTCTTCATTAAATTCTTCATCTTTCATGTTGTTATTTAAAAATCTTGTAGTATCAATACAAAAATCACAAGCTTTAATATATTGGTCTGCATTTATAAACTTTAAAAGTCTAAACTCCAATGTATCTACGCTTGAAATAGTATTAAATGCGTTATATCTGTCAAAATCTCTAATATCTGAATGACAGTAGCTTCCAAAGAATCTGCCCCAAAACTTTCTTGTTTTTTCTTCACTTTCTAGCATTACTCTAATAATTGGCTTAAACAGTTCTCTTTTATATCTATCCATTTTCAATTTATAATCTGTTGATACGTGCAAATGAGTTCCACAATTTGAACCAACAAATCTAGCAAACTTGTTAATTTTCTTGCAAATACAATGAAATGATTTTTTGCTATAAAAAATGGGAGATTTCCACTCAAGCCCTGTAATACTGCCATCTGAACAACCTATAAAATTATATTTTCTTAATTCAAACAATGATTTTGAATTACTTGAAGTTTCAAATTCAAATGAGAAGCTAATATCTCTTTCTTTTCCAGTAAATAAAAAGTTTTTGGTATAATAACTATTTCCTCTGCTACATTCGCTACAAATAAATTCATCTTTGTTTATTTTTATTGCAGAATATGCTAAAAACTCTTTACCACAACTAACACATTTTCTGTATTTCAAAAAATTTCTTATTTTCAGCACGGATTTTCACCTTCCTTTTTAGATAAAAAAATAAACTACCATTATTGATAGTTTTTAAGCTGCCTCCATTAATTGGTTGCTATTTTCTTCTATTTTCTTATCTATTGATCTTTTTTCTCTTTCTAAAACTTCTGAATATGAATCTAATATTTCTAATTCATTAAACTTTACAACTATTGCCATAATAATTTGGGTATCTTTCGGTAATTTCATACCTGTTATAGATTCTACATCATCAACAAACATTGGTGTTTTTATACCTAATACTTTATTTAATAGTGTAGCTATTTCAATATCTGCTCTTAATTTATAAGATTTAGATAATTTTTCATATTCTCTACCAGAATACTTTATGTCATAGACATCTAATATTTCACCTGTTTCCTCGTCTACTTTGCTAAATTCAATAGTTACTTTATCTAAATAATCTGAAACTTTTTTCATCTGTTCCTGGATAATTAAAAGATTTAATCTTCCTGCTATTTTTATTTGTTTTTCATATTTTTCTATTGTATTTTCTACTGTTTCGATTTCTTTATCTAATTGTTCTATTTTTGATTTAGCTTTTATAATCTCATTATGTTTTATTTCTATTTCCTTGTTAAATAAGTCTACTTTCCTTTTTTCTTCTTGTAAAATATCAATTCTACCCTTTAGCTCATCTCTTCTTTTTGTCTGCTCTTGCATTTCTGGCGTTTTCATAAGTTCATATTTTTTTATTTGGCTTTCTTTTTTATTTATGAATTCTTTTGTTTCTTCCTTTAGTTTTCCTATTCTATCAGCTAATTCATTTACATTATTTTTATATTTTATCTTTAAAACTTTAATAAGATTCTCGTTTTGAATAGGCTGTTTGCATACAGGACAATTAGATGAAGTTGAAGATACATTATTAAAATTCTCAAGTTCCTTTTTTTGCTTTTCCTGAAGACTTTTTAACTCTATATTTACATTATTTTTTATCTTTTCATCCAGCTTTTTTATGTCTTTTTCTAAATCTTCTACAGTAATAATATTGTCAGTATTTTCAATTATCCTTTCATATTCCTGTTCTATATTTTTTAGCTCTTGTGCTTTTTCAAAGACTAACGGACTTTCTTCTTTTTGAATAGCAATATCTATAAGTGCATTTTTATTTCCTAGCATTTTATCTAAATCAGATTTCATCTCTTTAATTTCTGCCCTTCTTGCCTTATTAAATCCTTTTATATCTACTACTGGTTGTTCTAAAATTTCCTGTTCTTCTTTTTCTAATAATGTAAAAGCATAATCAGATGAAATTGCTGGTAAAACTCTTAAAAGTAATTCTCTTTGATCTGTAAGTTTCATGCTTCTAAAGTAACTTGGATTATATGCACAAAGAAAAGCGTGTATGTCTTTATAAAAAACTGAAATTATTTCTTGTGTGGTTCTTATACCATCAAGCATAACGCAATTATCTTTTCCTTTACTTCTAGTTATTATATGTTCGCTTCCAGTATTGTCGATAATTGTCATACTTGCTATTGTATTTAAGCCTCTATTTTCTTTGTCATTAGATACAACTTCTCTGTTATTACCAAATAGACTGTAACCAGTTAATATCCAAACAGGCAAAGAGCCTATTGTACTTTTATTTTTAGCATTATCACCTATAATGTATGTAATATCACTAAAATTAATATTAAATCCATCATCTAAACCTTTATAATTTCTTACATTAAATATATTTTTTATATACATATTTTACCTCCAATTATTGTATTTTAAGATACTTTTTCTGATGAAAATATTTTGTCTAATTGGTCTATATCATAATTGCTTTCCCCATTATTTTGACTTTCTTCAATGTCATTGCCAATAATATCTAATTCATCATCTGGATTATCTTGTAAACCATCATCTTTATTATCATTTTGAATTTCATCTTTAATAGGGATTGCAAATACTTGTTGCATTGCATATCTATATGCTCCCGTTAATGCTCCAAATACAGCCCTACCTTTTTCATCAAAACCAGATGCAGGAATTTCAACTTCTATGCAATCCTTTTGTTGGTCTTCTACATCTATAAATTGATACTTCATTGTTATATGAACTTTATTTCCTTGCGTACCAAAGTTTATAACCTTCTGTGGTAAAATAACAACTTTATTTTTTATAAGTAATGGTTGAACCATTGAGATTATTTCCTCTGCTTTTACTGTTTTATAAGTTCTCCCATCCTCATCTGTTACTTCAACTTTTATAATTGGTTGTATTTCCTCCATTATTTTTATAATCTTCTCACCAATCATACTAATATTCCTCCTACATTTTTTATTTTAATTTTTTGGCAAATTTCAAATATATCTACATTAGAATCATTATCTATAAATTCAAATATCTTCATATAATCAGGATTTGTTTCGCCTATAATAATTTCTTTATAAGCTATATTTTGTTTTCTTAACTCCTTAAATGAACTTTGAATACAATTTACAACAAAATTATTTTCACTCCAGTATGTAGATGTCCATACTAAAATTGCATATTGTTTTCCGTATGCTTGATATTCTTTATAAATATCAATTTTATTAAAAATATTGTTGTGTTTATTTGGCATCTTTTTAATTTTTCTTTCAATGATTTCTAACCCTCGTATATCTATTGCCAATACCACCTTAAATTTTTCTTGCTTTTTAAAATTTCTTTCCATTACAATTTTTATGTCTTTTTCTCTAAACCAATCTTCAGTTTTATCAGAGATAAGTGTTACTAAATATTCGTTATAGTAATATTCTTTTGCTTCTATAATTCCTAATTGTCTATGTTTCTTTTCGCTGATTTTTCCTATACCATCTACAAGAACTACCTCTCCTTTTCTAAACCTGTTTTTCATTGTAATTCCATCCTTAATTCTTTATCTAATTTTTTTATAAATTTTTTGATGGTTACATTGTATTTATCCCAAAACTTTGTTATAATTCTATATATAAAAATTAAAGATTGGATAATTAGAATAAGGCATACTATTAAAATTTTCTTTACTACTTTCATTTTTTATCCTTTCCAAGTAGTCTTGCAACACCCTTTGCTAGACTGCTTTTTTATTTTCTATTTCGTCTGAAATTGCTTTTAAAACCTTGTATTGATAAAGTATAGTATTCGTATCTTCCTTTATCATTTTTAAAGGTAATATGATGCTTCCTGGCTTTAAATATAATATCTGTTCATTATCTTTCTTTTCATTTGGCATTAAAATAAGTTCCAAATCCTGTTTTTGAACATTCATAAACTTTAATTTTGGAACTTTTTGATTTTTATATATGGTTATTTGACTGCCTTTATACATTAAACAATTTTTTAAAGCATCACTTTTTTTATCTTTGCTTTCTTGATTAGCATTACTATTTTTATTCACATTATTGCTATTAGTATTATCTTTTGATATTTGAGTTTTATTTTCCTCTATTTTTTTATTATTTTGTTTATTTAGAGATTCTATATTCTCATTCGTAATTTCTCTAATATCTGGTATATAATTCTTGCCTCCTCTAGGAGCATCTTCAGAAATTAAATAAAGTTCATGCCAACAATTTGTAAGATCCTTTCCTAAACGATTTGCTCTTTCAATTCTTTGTTCTATATAGCTAATTCCTTTTTCACTACCAATAGGAAAACACCAAATACCTTCTTCTTGTGGTATTTTTTCCATATAAAAATATAATCTAGCTGCTTTTTTACATTCTCTTTTTTTCCTATATGGACAATCATTTACATTGCACTCTATAATTTGTGCTTTTCCTTTTTCATCAAATACTTTAGCCTTATTTCCATTTCCATAGCAAGTTCTTCTTTTCCCTTCATATCTTTCATAATATGTAACCATTGGCTTTTGACATACAAACTTTATTCTTATTTTATTTGGATTCTTATATGCTTTATTAAATAATTCTACTGCTAAACTTGGAGTAGATTTATCAATATGCACATTAAAATATGCAAGTTTTACAGGTCTATCATTTTCTCCTCTTGTGCCTGTTCTAACATTGCCCAATAGATTTCCTTTTATACACTCTTGTAAACTTTTTTCCATATTATTACCTCTTTCTATGCTATTTTTACCAATGTTTTTTTGTTTGAATAAATAAAATCTTCAATTTCAGCAATTAATTCATTTCTAACAGTAGTTTTTATTCTTCTTTCTTCATCTTCGCTATTTTTTGTAATACCTGGTAATGTTACATTTAATTCTTCTAATTTTTCTTCAAAAATTTCTACTATTTCTGAAGCAAATTCTCTTTCTATTGTTTCATTATTACTAGGGATTACATTTTTAGCTCTTTTCTTCGAGATAAATCCCATAATTTTTTCTCCTTTCTTTTATATTTTCTTATTTCGTATTTAAAACAAGGGATTAACTCTAAATTCCTCCTTTCCTAAAAATAAAAAAAGCAAAAAAAGAGCAAAGAGGTACTGGGGGGTGAACTTATCTTTGCTAACTTTTTTTACTTTATTAAAATTTTAAAGCACACTAAATAAAGTCTTCACTTTTAAAGCATTTAGTGCTTTTTTAACTACACTTACACTTGTAAGTAATTCTAGACATTAAAAAATGTCCTTAAACCTAAATCTAAATCTTTTGAATTTAGTTTAGGTAAATGAAATAAGGTTTTTCCTTATTTCATCACTTGTTTTAAATACATTTATATTATACAACCTATTTTCTCTAAAAAAAATATAAGAAAGAAAAATATTTTTTTATTGATATTACAAGCTTTTTAAGATATTTTTTACGAAATTTGTAAAATCGCAAGTATTAGTAGATTTTTCGCTGTATTTATGCTATACTTTAAAGTACAGCACAATTTTTTATGTATTAGGTGATGATATGGACAATATTTATAAATGTGATCAATTAAATCTTATTCCAGATAACACCTTATTTTTATTAGATAATGAATTGGGTAGCATTTCTTTAGCCCTAAAATCTGAAGAAAACAATTTTAACCATGTTGACTTTAAATTCAAAAAATTACAAATATCTAATGAAACATTTGGCGTTTTATTGTTAAAATTGGATGATAAAATTTATAGTTGCTTTATTGATTTAGATAAATTGCAGGACAAAATATGTTTAGAAAAATTACTACATTTTGATTTTCTAACTCTTATTATTTTTGGAAATTCTAATGAACACAAAGTCTATAAGATTTCAAATAGTCTGAAAAATAAAATTCTATTTAATATTTCTAATAGTTCTCAAAATATAAAGAAGCATCAAATATCACTTGAAAAAGTTAAAAATATGTTTTCCAATACAACTTTGTGGAATATGTAAACTTATGGATTTAAATTGTCTATTTAAACAAATTAAAGGATAGATTTATATAACCTATCCTTTATAATTTTGTATAACATTCGTCTAAAATTTCATTTTTTTCCTTTGCTGTTAAATTTCTTTTTAATTCTTTTTGCCTTTCAAAAATTCTTCTGCTTGAAACCTCAATTAATTCCTCTGCTTTTGGTGCTAATAGTTCTCCTACCTTTTTATCTTTTTTCTCATAGTAGGTTTCATATATGAATGTTACAACTGCTCCTCCAAATATTATAGCTAGCATAATTTCCATAACTACCATCCTTTCTAATTCTATTAATATACACCATTATATATGCCATCATGTTAAGATTTCAATTTGAGAAAAAATTTTAGTTTATTTTATCTATTATTTTTATAGGATATGAACAAATAAGTACCTCTTTATTAGTGTTTATGAGTTTTTTATTATATTGTTCATTTTCTAATACTATTATTATTTTATCTGCATTAGAATAATCCTTTAATTTTTTAAAAACTGTATCTTGCTCGATATGTCTTACTACTGCTATATCACAAACTATTTTTTCATTTGTTAAAACTGTAAATATTACAGGAAATCGTTTACTATATCCTATATCTTTAATATCATTTTTTATCATTTTTACTACATCCAATGCTACAGCCGTTCTTACATCTACTTTTTTCATTTTTAGATATAATAGTTTTGTTTTTTCATCTTTTATTATTAGATTTGCTGAAATTAGATATTGAATATCTTGTATTGAACAATTTGTAAAATACATTAACTGTTCCTCACTACAACTTTTAAATTTACTTAAAAATTGCAATACACTATTTTGAGCTTTAGTCATTTGTGTTCTCCCTTCTTACAATTTTCAATAATGAACTATAAATTTTTCTTTTCTCTGGTATTATTTTTTTGACTTTAACAATAATCATATCACCAGGTAGTGGAGGCATCTCTAACCAAACTGGAAGTGTTGCCATAGTGTCTATTCCTTGTTTTAAACTTGCAAATACTCCATTATCAGAAAATCCTGTTGTTTTAGCCAAATACTCTCCTCCTTCTACAAAGTATTTTCTTATGTTTGTATATGGATCTTCTTTTGTTTCCTTATGTGATACTTTTAAGATTCCATTTTCTATATCTATTTTTTTTATTATAACTTTTATTTTATCTCCTACTTGATATAACTCGTTTAAATTTGCTACATATCCATATTCTAAATCTCCTATTTTGAGTTTTAAATCCATTCCTAAACACTCTATCTGAAGATATTTGCTCCATACTGCCATTACTTTTGCATAAACAATATCTCCAGCTTCGTACTTTTTTAACTGAATGTTTTTTATTCTTTCCATTGCTTTTTTTCTTGAACCTACAGCAGTATTTGTTAGTTTATCGGATTCTAATATTATAAATTTTATTTCTGAACCAATAAGATTTCTAATGGTTTTTTTATCATCTTTTTCTAATCCAAGTTCTTTTCCTGGAATTAGCACTTTTATATTTTTAAAATTAACAATTACACAATTTATATTATCCTCATAAATTTTACCGTCTTCATGCGTTAGTTTTACTTTCTCATTTTCTATTGCTATTGCTCTTCCTGATAATATTTTATTTTTTTCTTCGGATGTATTTATATTTTGCCATGCAAATTGTTTTTCTAATTCATCTATCAAACTTTTTTCCTCCTTCCTCTTAAAAATTCCTCGAATGTTGGCAATCTCACTTCATCTTCATTTTCATTTTCTTCTAATGGCTTTAATTTATATTTGTTTATAGGCTCATAATTTTCCACTGATTTTTCTTCAATACCTTGTCCTAGTCTATACTCCCAATATCTTAATTTTTTACATTTAAAAGGTTTATAGCCTCTTATAATAATTATTTCTTCTGTATTATCCATTCTCATTATTTCATCCTCATTCATAACATTTCTTTTAACAACAGATGTTGATTCTACTCCATATTCTAAAGCTCCATCAAATTCTGCATCTTTTCTAACACTACTACTGATTGCTGAACTTACTCCGAGAGATCTAGTTACATAACTTGCCGTCATTAGGTCGTTCACGCCCATTACGATTTTAATATCGCAGTTCCCGATTAGCCCTTGCCAAGCATCGTCTGGATACAACGGGATCAAGGAAGCTATATGCTGGCACACTATCGTACAGGATATGTTTCTGGACCTTGTTGTGCTTAATTTCTGCTGAAAGTCTGGAATTTGTCCTATATTAGCAAACTCATCTAATAGAATACATAATTGTCTATCTAGTTTTTTATTTATATTTCTATCAGCTTGTCGTATTGTCTTTATGAACAAAAATGAAAAGAACAGATTATTTAAGAAGCTCATTGTTGTATCCATATCGCTTATGATACAATAAATAATCATTTTCTTGTTGTTTAAATCTGTAAAATCTATATCATTTTTCTCTGTTATTGCTGCTATTTCATCAAGCTGGAAAATTTGAAGTTTAGTAGCAAGTCCTGTAATTGTGCTTTGTTTTATTACATCACTTGCTTGTGCATATATGTTATATGCAATTTTTGTAATCCCTTTAGAATGTTTAAATACTTCATCTACTTTCTTTATATCACCAGATGCAAGAATTGAGTTTAAATACCTCATATTCTTTTTATTTTTATCTTCAACTTCAAATTTAATATGTAATAGTAATGCCTTTAATAAGTTTTCCTGGTTATTTTGCCAGAACTCATCTCCTTTTTTTCCTACATTTTGATTAGTGCTTATTACCACTTGAGAAAATACTTGTGCATCTATCTCTTTTTCTATAAACTTAAATAAATCTATTCCGTCTGAATGATTAGGATTTACTAAATTAAATACTCTTACTTCATATCCTTTTTCTTTAAAAAAATTGCTTGTTAAACCATAAAGTTCACCTTTTGGATCTGTGCATACAACATTTTTTCCTTCAACTGCAATTTTTTCTAAAGTTTCCTTTGTAATTTTGTTATTATCTTCAAAAATTTTCTCTTGATCTGCTATTTTTAAAGCATTTGGGATAATGTAGCTTGTAGATTTACCAGAGCCTGAAGAACCCCAAATCATAATATTACGATTTATTTTCTTACAGCTATCTGGGAGTGTTATTATTTCATCTGTATCTAATGTTTTACCTAATACTATTCCTGAAATATTTGCCTCATCTCCTATTTTTAATATATCAATTTCTTGTGGTGTAATTAAACTAGCTGTTCCATGTGTTCCATCTTTTGTAAATCTAATACCTTCTTTTTCTGTTTTCATTTGTTTTTTAGTAAAGAAAATATTAAAAATAAATAGTGCTATTTGAACTGTTATTATTAAATAAATAAGTAATATTATTTTATCTGTAAATATTGCTTTGAAACAGTCAAATAGATTAGAAATCTCTATTATTTGGTAATCTTTACTAAAACATTTCTCTAGTTTATTTATATACCAATTTGTTATTGGTACAATGGTTATTATTGACAAAAAAATATAAACAAAAGATATTACTAATTTGTTTTGTAATACCTCTTTTAGGCTCTTAACATTCAAAAATACCTCCTAACCAATCTTTGTCAATTACTTTTATGCTACACCTATTATCACCTACCATTTCTCCTATTTTTTCTTTATTTTCACTTATTGTTATAATTTCAACTTTTTTTAAACTATCAGAATTTTCTTTATAAAACCATTTTAATTTTTCTATTTTTTCCGTATTTATAAATATCATTTCAATAATATATTTATTTTCATCTAATAAGTAATCTGCCTTATCCCAATCACTAATTAGAAGTTCCTTGTTATACATTGTTTCTAATACTTCATGCCAATTTATATTTGAATAATTATTTATAAGCCTTTTATTAGTATTATCATTTACAATAACAATCGTATTTTGCTTTCCAAAAGAAAAGTTTGAATATTTTGGACATATAATACTTAAATCTTCCACAAAAATTATAATATTTTCGTAGCTAAACGATTTATTTATATCAAAAAGTAGTTGCTTGATATAAACATCTTCCTTTTTTCTTGAAACATAATATGCAAGATATTCTCTATTATCAATAATTATTTTTCCAATATACCTTCTAGCTGTTTCAGTAAATATATCTTTTTCTTTTATAAGCCAGCTAGGTTCAAATTTTATATTAGAATCTATACTTAATGTTGCAATACTAGCAATAGCTTTTAGTCTTTCCATATATGCTTCATTTTTTATATTTTTAATATATCCTTGTCCAACTTCTCCTAATGCTTTTCTTCCATTTTTATCTAAAATTATGTAGCTTTTATATCTTTTTACATATCCTTTATCTATCAATTTATTTACTCTATCTCTGTAATATCTTTTTGTATGATAGATAAGTGTTGCATCTTCTACTTTTAACATTTTATATTTTGACAAAAATTTTAATACTTCTAAATCTTCTTTTTTTAAGTTGTTTTTCTCTAGCACCTAAAACCTCCTTTTTTCATTTAAGACACAGTTTTTTCAACGGTGTCTTAAACTATTGAAAAACAGAAAAGTTTTTTTCCGAGATTTAAAGATTTACAAGATTTTTTTATACAAAATTTTTTCATTTGAATTTTTTTAAATTTTTTCATACTTTTTATATTGTTTTTTGTAATTTTTCTATCCAGGATAAAATATATTTTCCATCTAGTACAAATACTTCTGTATAAGGCTTTTTAGTATCATTTTTACCTAATGCTAGATAAAACATATTATTTATATTGTCATCCTGAATAATATTTTGTAAAACTAACGCATCCACTATTGGTTTTACATATTTATTATCTATATCCATATTTTCTTGTTTTTCGTGTACTATAATTACTACAAATGTAAGTTTATCCTTAAATAATCCTTTGTAATCTTTTACTGCCTCTGCTGTATTTAATAAAATATTTTTATAAGCATAGTTATTGATTCTCTTATATTTTGGAATTACTTCTGGAATATATATCTTTAAAATATCCTGTTTCAATTCTGCTTTATATGAATTATTTATACAATGAATTTTGTCTTGTTCTTCTATTTGTTTATCATTATTTAACTTTATTTCATTAAATATTTCATATCTTGTTTTTTCTAAAAATCTTAAATACTTTTCTATATCTTTGTTTTCTAAAATATTTCTGTTATTTATAATAAAATCTGTTTGTTCTTTTAATTCGTTTATTTCCGTTAAAATTTTAGAGTTCACTTTCTCCTCCTTGTAAATAAAAAATTAAAGAAGATATAAAAGTTATCCTCCTATATCTTCTTTTTTTGGTTATTCTTCTGTTTCTTTGTCATATTCTTCACAAATTGCATCTAATATTTGTTCTCTTGTATTCTCATTTATTGGATATGAGCTGTTTTTTCTAGTCTTTTTCATTTTTGGATTTAAAGGCATTAAAAAATATCTACCCTTTTTTCCTTCAAAAAATTCTATTCCATCTACTATTATTGAATCATCTATTAACATACTTGCATATCCTAAAAATTTACCTCTGTTAATTCTTTTTATTCTTACTTCACTAATATTTAACATATAAAAATTCCTCCTTCATTAAAATCCCGTTTTAGGTAATTCTTTTTCTGGTACTGTTGGTGTTTTCTTGTAAACAACTGTATGTGCATCATCTTCATCTTCTAAATCTGTTTCTTTGTATGTTGCTGTTACATAAGTATCATTTACAAAAATTTTGCCATTTGCTACATCTTCATTTACTTTAGCAGTAAGTTTTGGAGCTTCTATTTGTGTAAATCCTGATTTCACATGACCAAAGCATAATCTATATTCTGTAACATATTCATCATCTTCTAATCCTAATGTTGTAAAATCAATCGTGTTATTTTTAGTTGTACTAAATTCTCCAATATCTTTCCAATTTGTGTTTTTATTTGTGATATATTGAACTTTATATGTTAGGTCTTCGTTCCATGTTCCTGTTTCTAATTTTTGTGCTGTTACTTGTCTTGGTAATTTATCTCCCCATATAAAATTATCTACATCTATATTTGAGAAATTTCCTATTTTATCAAAATCATAAGTTATAACTTCTCCTGGTTCTGCTTCTGTTGGTCCTTCTTTTTCTACATCAACAATTAGATTAACATTATCATTTTCTACTGTTAATTCAACAACTTGTCCATTTTCTTCAAATTTGAATGGGATTAAATCTTTTGAAATTACATAATAGTCATCTACTGATAATTCTTTTAAGTAGTATTGTTTACCTGTTTCCAAATATTTATATTCAAATTCACCATCTGTTGTCTTTACAGTTTCTACATAGTTTTTATTTTCATCTAATATGTCAAATGTAGCATTTATTTTTGTACCTGCTTCTAAATCTGTATATTGGTTATATTCTTTACTAACTTTTTTAACTTTTAATATATTCTCATACACTTTTACTGGTACATCGTCCTCATCTTCAGCTTTAGCTTCTAAATAATGACCTACTACTTTCACATTGTTTATAAATGTAGAATCATCTACTAATCCTTCTATAACTTTTGTTTGAACTTTCATTTGTGAAGAATTACTAAATCCTATTTTTACTGTCCCAAAGTGAAGTGTATAGCTCGTTACATATTCTCCGTCAGATAATTTTTCTTTTGTAAAATCTATTGTATTATTTTTTGTTGTACTTAAATCTTTAGCAATTTCAATATCTGTTTTCTTATTAGTATTATATGTTACTCTATATTTTAAGTCTTCATTATAAGTACCTGTTTGTAAACTTTGGATTCTTACTTCTTTTGGTAAATAATCAGTAAGTGTGAAATTATCTAATTTTACATTAGATAAATTTTTTACATTGTCTATTGTATATTCTACAATTTCATTTCCTTGAGCCTCGTCTTTGTTAGATTCTTTATCAACACTAACTTCAATGTCAACTGGTGTATTTTCTACTGTAACTTTTTTATCATCCCCATCGTATTTTCCCTCAATTATAAATTGAGTATCTTTTCCTTTTAAGTAGTAATCTGGAGCTTGAATTTCAGTTACGGTTATTTCTGTATTTAAAGGTAAACCTTCTATATAGATTTTTCCGTTTTCGTCAGTTTTTAGTATTCTTTCCTTTTCTTCACCATCTACTACAATTTTAAATGTAGCTCCTGCAAGTGGACTTCCTTCTGCCTCTCCTGTAATTTCACTCTTTCCATTGCTGACTTTTTCTATCTCGACATTGAAATCTGGTGTATATGTCATTGTTGCTTTTGCTGTACTCATAACAAATGGATCTGTTGTAAGTAAATAATCTTGCACATTTTCATTTGGTGCTTTTCCAAATAGAATAGGATATGTTTTACATTTTCCGTCAAAAGACATTTGAACATTTATTGTATCTGTAATATTCTTTCTTGGAACTAATACTTTAAATGTTTCACCTTTTGAAAATTCTGTTTTTGCATTATTATTAACATCTGCTAAATATGTTCCTTCTGGTGCAGAATTTGCATTTAAAACTGCCTTTATAGTAGACATTTCTACTTGTGAGTCAACAACAAAGCTTTGTGAAATATAATCTTTATTTATATTATCAATACCAGCATCAGATGTTGCATTTACTGTAATTACTGGATCTTTATATGTTTGTGTTCCGTTTCTTCCTATATCAACTAATTCCTTAATTTTTGCAACAATTTTATTTCCTCTTTCATCTTTTGCATAGTAGTCTGCTGGTTCTCCATCAATTACTCTATACACAGCTTGTTTTGTTGCCATAAACGCATCATATTCATCTTGTAATCCCATTTCTTGAGGTGTTTTATATGGATAGCCATTTACCAAAACTCTCCATAGCCCCTCAAAGTTTGGAATATTGTTCATGTCTTCAACAACTACCCCATATTGTGTTTCATCATCTACACCAGGTAGATTCTTATTTAAACAATAACTTGGTCTAAATTGTCCATCTTCATAAAAACCAACCATGTGAGTTAATACTCCAATGCTTACTCCATCTTTTCTATACCAAATATTTGCAGGACATACACCCATATTTACTATATCTTGTGTACTGCCTATTTCTACTGCAAATACTTGTGAAAAACTTGATAATGTTATCATAAGTAATAAAATAGTACATACGACTTTTTTAGTTTTTTCTTTCATATTTCATTTTCTCCCTTCTAAAAAAGAAGAATTGATAACCAATCCTTCTTTCAATTTTAAATTATTATTCTATGCCTATATAATATTTTGTAACACCATTTACATCTACTGCATATATCACGAAAGTACAAGAAAATACATTTGCAACTTTTGCTTCAATTTGACTTTCTCTAAATGGATAAAAACAGTTGTATTGCATTGCATCTTTTGAAACTCTTACTTTATATAATTTTTCTCCATTTTTTCCTATTAAATCTGGATTCTGTTTTGAATATTTATCAATACATTCAATCATTCGATTAGTTTCTGTTTTATTATATATAGGCTCTTTTGTTTTATTTTCTTCTGTCTTTGGTGTTTCTTCTGTTTTATTATTATCTACTTTATCTTGTGTGTTTTTATTGTTTGTTATTACAACCTTTCCATTTGTATTTTTATTTTCTTTGGTATTATTTTTACTTACATTAGTTTTTGTTGTATTTACATTTTTATCATTTACTTGTTTTTCTTCTTTTTTAGTTACAGTATCTTTATTTACAGTAGTAGTATTTTTTTCAGTTAAATTATTCAAATTATCTTTTATTTCATTGACCTCTTGCTTTAATGTATTACCTACTTTATTTTGTAATTTTCCTATATCTAATACATTTTCATTTTCTACACTATTGTCAAATTTATAATTTAAAAAACTCATTCCACCTATTACTCCTACGGTAACAAATAAAACTATAACTAATATTATTTTCTTAACCATACAAATTCCTCCTTTTTAATTTCAAGTATAGAATTTATATGATTTAATTTACAATGTGAGAAAAAATTTTAGCTATATTTTTTCTTCAGCTACAACACAAAATCTTTTTTCTGGTTGATTTTTAATGCAAGTTACTAATGTAATAATATTTTTATCTTCTGTATTTTCTGTAATTGACCAATCTGTGTTGGTAATTTCTTTTGTTGATACCACTTGGTATGTTCTTTCCCCTAGAACTGTCTTATATATAATTGTATCTCCGTTTACTAATTCATTAATCTTCTCAAAATAGTGTTTTACAAGCGAACCTCTATTATGAGAAGCAAGGCAAACATTGCCCTCCCAAATACTGCTATTTTCAAAATGTCCTATATATTCTTTCATAGTTTCCCAGTTTGTTCCTTCTTTTATTGGTGCTGATACTCCAATTTTAGGAATTTCTAATGTTCCAATTACACCTTCTTCATCGGCTAAAACAATATCATCTTCTGAATCTACTGTTACCTCTTGTGGAATATCATTTACATATATTATGTTGTTATCAATATTGTTATCTTTGCTAAATTTTGAAACTATTATTGATATTATCACTGCTAAAATTATAATCAATAAAATAATTCCTATTGCTATTAGCTTAATTTTACTTTTTTTCATATTTATAGTCCTTCCCTCTATTCTTTTTTATATGTATATCAAACCATCTTCGATATATTTTAGAAATATCAGAAAATCGTTTAGGATTATTTAATATTTCTACTATTTGGCTTGGATAAAAATTTCCAAACACTAAATCATATATGCCATATTCTAATGCTGTTTTTGTTTTTTCATTTTTGTCATTATCTAATAATAGAATAACCCTAATATTCTTACTTCGTAATAAAAATAGATATTCTTTTAAATCTCTTTCAATAGAATTTGCTCCTAATATAACTGTTTGGTCTTTGAATTTATCATCTTCTATTATAAAATCTTCATAACTTACAACCATACTACCTTTAATTTCTGCCTCTAAAATTTTATCTATTTCATTACTTCCTGTATAAATAACTACCACTAAAAAATCCTCCTTTACTTTAAAATAGTTAATGGATCTATTGTTTCACCATTTTTCTTTACTGTAAAATGACAATGACAACCTGTTGTAGCCCCGTTTGTTGGATTACCTTGACTATCCTTGTATGGATTTCCTGGTACTCCATAAACATTTTTAGGACCTACTTTTCCTATAACTTGTCCTTTTTTAACTTCATCTCCTACTTTAACAATAAAATTAGGATCACTATGACAATAAGAAAAACTATATTCTCCTGATTCTATTGTTATTGTATATCCACCAGCACCACCCCAAGAAGTTCTAGTTACTTTTCCATCTAAAATCGCAACTAATTTTGTTCCCTCTGGTGCTGCTATGTCAATGCCACTATGATATGTTGATGCTCCAGATGTAGGAGCTTTACGATAACCATAGTAACTTGTAATATCTCCTCTGCCTTTTCCAACTACAGGGAAGTCTGCATTGCCTAATATTTCTACTCCAAATATGCTATCTAAAAAATCTGCTACACTTTCAAAAAATGTTTTACTATCTTCTTCTGTATATTCTTCATCTGCATAATAGTATTTAACTTCTTCTTTCATATCTACTTTATCCTTATGTTTATCTCCTAAATATAATATGTCTGTTATATAGCAAACGAAAAGAAATATAATTGATATAATGATAATCGGTACAATTAAAGGCTTTAATATTAGAATGATTGCTGTTTTTATTTTTTTCTTTAAGAAGTTTTTGGCTTTCTTCTTTATCATACTTCATCATCCTCTTGTATATTTATAATTGTACTGTTCTCATTATCTTTTTTCTTAAAGTCTTCTTTTCTAGTATCATTTACATTATTTCTATTGTAATTTCTTCTGGTATCAAAATTTCTTCCTTCAGCCATATACATACCCATATTTAAAAACTCCTTACCTGTGTTGAAAGCTTTTCTACTCATATTTGTTATATTACTATTCTTTTTGCTTGTTTCTTCTTTTTGAAGATTATTACTATTTTCTTTTCCTTGTTCACTTTCTGTATTTAAGCTATTCATTGGTGTTGTATTCATTTTATTAGTTTCCATAGGATTTGTTTTCATTGGAGTAATTTGGCTAGTTTCATTATTGTTAAATATTCTTCCTAATAAACTTGTCTGATTACTGTTATTATTTACTTGAGATTCTGAACCTTTGAATTGATATGCAATAGTTTTTATACTATATGCCATAGCTCCTGCCATACCAATTCCTCTATTTGCTAGTTCATCATTATTTACACCAGCTATACGAGATACAAGGTCTTGTAATGTATTTTGTAAAGCATCTGCGATTGGAAGAATCATCATTGCCCATAAAATTGATGTAGCCCAGCCCCCACTTTGAGGTAGAAATTCCATATAAATTAAAAATAAAAAAGCATAGATAAACTGCATAAATACATTTATTAAAATTTGCCCAAACCATATTGCTGCTCCAATCGTTCGTTTATTTAGCATCCACATTACTGCTACTACTGGAGTAAATAGTAAAAATACTAAAATTGTAAATTGTCTAATTATAAATTTTACATTTAGTTTAAAGAATAGATAAGCAAATAATGCTATAACAATAGCTGTTGCAATAGCATTACCAGTTTGAATATTAGTAACTACCCCATTACCTAGTAACTCATCTAAACTTCCATTAGCATATCCTACTATCATGTGAACAAGATTATTATTCAAAAATAGCAAGAACTTGACAAACAATGGTGCAAACACAATAGCAACTGCTCCGAAAAATAATCTCATAATACTGTCTTTGGCTTCTGTTCTATGTTCAGCACTATATCCACTAATTATCATTTTGTATGCTACCACAACTACTGCAATGAAAATAATACTTCCTGCAATAGAAGACATTATTTTGTACCAGTCCATCATTGAATCCCATTGTTCATCTGTAAATGGTGAAATAACTGTTGCATCTTTAGCAAAGATTAGCTCATCATAGTTTTTGAAGCCCATACCAAAATCTTCATTGGTCGTTAGATCAAATATTGTAGCTGCAATTCCACCAATTAGCTTTGCAATAATTTTTTCAAACAAGCCTCCATCATCATTGTCGATTGTTTCTTCAATTTCACTTTGTGCTTCATCTTCGTCATCATCAAAAATACTTGCTTGTGATGTATTAGGAATTAATAAGCTAAAAAAAACAAGTATAATTAAAATACTTGAAATAATCTTTTTAGATATATTCACTTTTTACCTCCTTTACACCTTAATCATCTCTTTTTCTTTTTCTAACACCTCTATTGTAATTGCTGATACTTTTCCCTCCATATATAAGATTGCTTCACCTTTTCTTGCCTGTAACAAAAAATCACGAGTACCTTTTGAAAGTTTAAAAAATTCTATTACTTTATCTACACTCATTGGTGATTGTTTCATTATAATAGCTGTACCACAAGAGTTAAGTGTGGCTCTTCCTTGAGATGTCGAAGTAAATTCTTCCGTATTCTGGCTTGCTAGTACAAGCCTTACTCCCCTTTTTCTTGCTCTACGAGCAAGTTGTTCGATAAAATCTGCTGTTTCTTTGTGTTTTAAAATCACCCAAGCTTCATCTACATATACACTTTTTTCTTCGTATATTTCTGACCTTTTCATATATTTTTCAGTGATCCATGTAGTAATTACCATTGAGGCATAAAATCTAGTTACTTCATCTGTTATTTCTGATATGTCAAAATCTATATAAACATCATTTACATTGATATTGCTTTGACAGTCGAACATTCCTAAAGACTTTCCCTTTAAAAAGCCAGATAAAATTTCAGCCAATTCTTTTGAGTTCTTTTTTGTTGTTAATATTCTTTGAAAATCTGAAAGTGTTGGCATCTTTTTTCTTATTTTTCCAAGTGTAAGTTTTTCTCCTATTTTTCCTCCTTCTTTTTCATAAATACTTTCTTTATTTGTTGTAATTCCTTTTTCTTTGTATGTTTCAATTACACTTTCTTCTATATCGACTAATTCTTTTGCATTTAAACTTCTATCCATATAATTTCTCATAATAGCAGATAAAATGGCTCTTATTTCTGCTACTTTATTTAAGATATTAACCTTTTCCATTCCATTTTCATCTATTTCTACATCTATATCAAATAAGTTAATTCCAGCACTCATTCCTTGCTTTATTTTTATAACTCTACCACCAAGACTTTCTGTTCTTTTTACATACTCACCTTCAATGTCTAAAATTGCTGATTGTGTGTTTCTAGTTACCAAACTTCTTGATGATAGTGTATCCATTGTTACTGATTTACCAGCACCTGTAATTCCTAAAATAACAATATGAGGATTTGTTAAACTTTTATCAAAAGTGTTTAGATAAACAGGAAGTCCAGTAAAATAGTTTCTTCCTATTGGCACACCATTTACATTTGATTCTGTATTAGAATTAGCAATAGGAAACATTGTAGCTAGTCCTTCACTTGTAACATTTCTTTCATAATCTATAATGTTAGAAGTATCAAATGGAAGGTTGGCTCTTAATCCTTCAAATTGTCTAAAATTTAAACATCTTGCTTTTGCAGATAATTTTGCAAACTCACTTTTTAGTAAATTACTTTTTGTATTTAATTCTTCTAAATTTGTGGCATTTATTCTAAAGAAAATACTTACAAAAAATAATTTATCATTATATGTTTGTACTAAATTTCTGATTTCATCATAATCGTAAATCATTTTTTGTATTGGATGTATTAAATCAATAGTTCCTTTATTTTCATAAGTCTGCTTTTCAGACTCTAGTATTGTAACCTTTTTATTTAATTGCCTTACAACAGTATCTTGATCTGTAGGTCTAATCATAATACTTAATGAAACATCTCCAAGAAGTGAGAATATTCTATCTAGCCAGCCTAAAAATATTTTATTTGGATATGTAGAGATTACAAAATTCCTAGAATACTTATTATCTCCTAGAACAATATAATCTCTTTTTTCATCTACGCAGTCAGGAATCATTAGTTCAATTAGGTTTGGCATTTTATCAAAAATATTATCTTTTTTTCTTTTATTTTCTCTTTTTTTAGCTTTTTCTAAAGATATTTTCTTTTCACCTTTTTTATGCTTTACTCTTTGACTTAACATAGAACTCCATACCTCCTTCCTGTATTATTTTTCTTATTTTTTCACTATCTCCTTTGTTTAATTCTCTATAAATAAGCTCTATTGTATCTAGCTCATCTATCAATGTTGTTTTTATTTTTATAAGTGTTAAATTATATTTTAAATCATCATAAAACTCTTTAAGTTCAATTAAAGCCTTATTATATGGCTCTTTTGATTCAATAATTAAATAATTTTTTCTAACATATAAATTTTCTTCTTGCATAATGTTTTCTAAATATTCTATTATGCTTTCTCCATATTCCTTGATATTACTATTCTTTTGTTTATTTATATTATTTCTAATTTCTTCTATCTTGTAACTTGTGTCTATTTTCTCTATGGTACTAAAAAACTGAACTTGATTCTTAAATGTTTTTGATATTTTCATTAGGTTATTATCAATGTTGTCCTGTTCTTCATCATTCATAAGTTTATATTCAATACTTCCAAGTTCGATAATCATTACATATTTGTTACTTACCCAGAAAATAGAATTTGCAAAATCTCCAAGTTCCCAAATATTTTTTATTGTTTTCTTTTGTTTCTTTAGACTCATTTTCTCTTGTGGCTTGTACTTGTATAAATTATTCTTTTTCTTTAAATATATTGGTACAAATATTATTAGCGAAATACTTGCTAATGCAAAAAATATTGTAATTATCATTATTCTTCCTTACCTTTCTCTAATATAAATTGTTTTTTTCTAAATAGGAATTTTATGATGTAAATAAAATATTTATCTGCATAAGTTTCATCTACTTTTAGAAAAGCAAATAATACAAACATTGTAGCTATCAGTAAAAATAATAATGACTTTATAAAAATATTAACTAATGGTATAAAAAAAATTCCTACTGATAAAGCTCCAAATATCAGATATATTGCTTGTCTTAAAGATAGATAACCTCCAAATATTTTTTCTTCATGGTTAAAAGCATAAGGTACTTTGTATATCCTCATCTATATTTTCCTCCTATACTGATTCTCCTCCACCTACCATTGCTCCAGAACCATTTGTTGCTACACTTAATACTATTCCTGAAACAATTAAAGCAAGAGATAACAACATAAATCCAGCTGCTACCCAAGCAAGTCCACCAATTCCTTCTGATCTCTTATTTGGATTATTGGCATTTACAATTAATTTAATTGCAATAATAACAATACTTACAAACATTAACACACTTCCAACTGGCATTGCTAATTTTATTACTGCATCCCTTATATTTTGTGTAGCTGTTTCAACCTCTTGCGTTCCTATTGTTGATGCTGCATAAGTTTTAACATTTAACAACATTACCATAAAAGGTATTGCTATACTAGATATTTTTAATTTCAAATTTAATGCTTTTTGTTTTAATTGCATTTGTTCATTCCTCCATTACTTATAAAAAAAGTAACTAGAATGGCAACTGCTCTTATATAAAACATAGTAATTTAAAACATTTTTTATTTTACCTATACTACTAAAAAAAAGTAATAACTACTGGTATTACTAAAATAAAAATTTGTATTAAAGCACTTATTATCAAATTCTTCATTCCAAACTTAATCACTTTTTCGGACTTAATACGGCTTCCGAATAGCCAAATTATTAAACTAACAAAAATCCATACTGCAAATAATATAATTAGAAAAAAAAAGCATTTTCCATCATATTACCAAGCATCTGATTTAGGTTGTTGTTTGTATCTAAATTGTACGGTTCAATCATTTAAAACCTCCATTTAAAGCAAAAAAATAAAAGCTATTTATTTAGCTTCTAATTTTCTTACTAGACTTGTATAATAATAGTCAAAAAAATTTCTAATTTCATTTTCAGTATTTTTATAAGAATTTTCAAATCCTTTGCAATTCTCATAAACATCTAAAAAATTTTCTCTTGTAGCTTTCTGTAATAATCTTTTGTTTTTAAAAAACATTTCTTTAAGTGTATAAATTATAATCTTTAGTTTTTCAATATTTTCATCCCTAAATGTTTTTATTATTTCTTCAGTATAATTAAATTCAAATTTTATTAAAAGTTCATAAAACTCTTGATATATTTGAATTTCTTTAAATTCTTTTTTCAATTCGCTTTTATTATTATTTATAATTAAATAAAAGAATCTATCTATCTTTATATCTTTAGCTTTTTGGCTCATAGGGTATTGTTTATTTTGCTTATAGGGGTATGTGCTATTTTGCTTATAGGTATCTTGCACAATTTTCCTACAACTTATATCTGTAATGTAAATTCTTCTTTCTGTTATCTCTTTCTTATCATTTTTAATTAGTTCAACATTTATATAACCTAATTTCGATAAATGTGAAATCCATCTTGAGATTGTTCCTGGTATTACATTATATAAGTTTGCAAAGTATGAATTAGTCGCAAAACAATATCCTTCTTTTCCAATTAAAGCTGTAATTTCTCCATATAATAGTCTTTCTGCATATTTTAACCTTTCATCATAACGAATTGTAGCTGGAATTATTGCATAATATGCAACCTGTTTTTCTTCGTTCACATTTGGCATCACCTACCTTTGCTATTTTTTATTTCTGAATTTTCATTTTCATTAACAGAACTTTTTAATTTTAGTTCGTTTGCTAATTGATCAAATATTTTATCAATTTCTATTGTTGAAAAATCATTGGCATCTTCCAATTTTATCATTCCTCCTATTTTAAAATAATATATATTTCATTTACACGAATTTTTTTTAACTTCACTCACCTATTTTGTTTTTTTAATCTTGTATTATTCAGTATTACATAGTCCATATAGTCCGAAAAATAAAGCCTCTATTGCTTGAAAAATAGGGCTTTATTGATAACACTCGTACTATGAGACAAAATACTCAACATTATTCTCAGGAAAAAACTCTTTGAATTCGCTATATAGTTGTCCTGCTAATGTCTTATTATGTGCTAAAACAAGTGTTGGTTTTTGTACCTTTTGGATAATATTTGCCATTGTAAAAGTTTTTCCAGAACCTGTAACACCAAGTAGGGTCTGAAATTTTTTGCCTTCTTCCACTCCATTTGATAAGTATTCAATTGCCTTTGGTTGATCGCCTGTTGGTTTATATTCTGAATGTAATTTAAACATATTCATCACCTTTTCTTTATTTTGTATAATTTCTACAGATGTTTATCCTTTCTTATTCATTTCCTGTAATCTCCTCTTCTACTTCAGTATTATTTTTATTATTCTTATCATGAACTTTCAAATAATATGGTTGTATATCTAGTAAACTGTCCATGTATATAATATTTCCATCTTTATCATTAATTTTCAAATTTGGAAAAGTTTTTATCATCTTTTTATCTCCCCAGAATTTATATATAAATCCTGATAATTTTTCATTTCCATATATTTTATTATATTGCTCTATAACAAGCTCTTTATTTGAAACATTTATATCATTTTTTACAATCATTCTTACTAAGAAAAAATCAATCGCAAATGCGGTAGATATACAATCAATCATTAATAAAATAAATACTGCCATAACAAAGGTTTTTAAACCTTTATAAGTTTTAAATTTGCTTTTAATCCAGTCGATTATTTTATCTACCTTTGGATTTAAAGAAGCAATCAAATAAATTCCTAAGAATCCCCAGAAAATTGAAAAGTATACACAAATTCTTCCATTGATATTTAGTGGCATCCCTGAATAATCCCACCATTTAACCCCAAGTAACATTTCTCCTAAAAAACTGACAACATATTCTACAATTGAACCAACGATAAATCCTCCAAGAAATAATACGTTGAATTTTCTAGGAAACTTGTGTAAACATATAATCATGATGACAGCACCTAAACCATATATCCCACAAAAAGGGCCATATAAAAAGCTTTGTCTACTTTCCCATACCCCTTTTGTTATCATACCATAAAGTGTTTCAATAATATATCCTACCACACTATAAATGATAAAATAAGCTAAAATTCTCCATATACTAATCCCATTAATTGTTCTTTTTTTCTTAATCGTATTTTGATTATTTTCTCCTGTTACAGTGTTTTCTACTTTCATTTTTTCTTTCTTTAGCTTTTCTTTTTTCATATAATAACCTATGATCCTTTCTTTATATTAAACTTCTCAATTCGTCAATTTTCTCTTTATAAAATTGTGTCATAACTTTATATGTGTTACTATCTTCTAAATCAACATCTACCATTTTTAAAAGGTCTACTGATTTTTTTGTACAACCTTGACTTAGCATATTAATATATTTTTTTATAAATCCCTCTTCTTTATTCAAAATTTTTGTAGCAATACAAATGGCAGCTGATATTCCTGTTGCATATTTATATACATAAAAATCTCTATAAAAATGAGGAATTCTAGACCATTCATATTGTATCTTATCATCAATTATGATATCTTTTCCAAAATATTTTTGATTTAATGTATAATACATTTTATTTAAATCTTCTGCTGATAACATTTCTCCATTTTCAATCTTTTCATGTACTTCTTTTTCAAATTCAGCAAACATGGATTGTCTATAGAAAGTTGCTCTTATCATTTCCAAAAGTTCATAAATATATTCTGCCTTTTTCTTTTTATCTTTCTCATGTTGTATTTGGTATTCATTAAGTAAAATTTCATTTACAGTTGAGGCCACTTCTGCTACCATAATCGTATAGTTTGCATCAATGATATTTTGATTTTTGCTAGAATAATATGAATGAATACTATGTCCTAATTCATGAGCAATCGTAGCAACATCTTTTTTATTTTGCGTAAAACTCATTAATACAAATGGATGCACGCCATATACTCCAGAACTATATGCACCACCTCTTTTATTTGGTTTTTCATATGCATCTATCCAGTTATGTTCAAAAGCTTCATTTAATATATCACTATATTCTGTTCCTAATATAGCTAGAGCTTCTTTTACTTCTTTTTTTGCATCTTCAAAAGAAATTTCGTCTTTCTCTTCTTGGAATGGATTTACATAGATATCATATAGATGCATTTCATTCATATTTAGCAATTTTCTTTTTAAAGATATGAATTCATGATTAATTTCTAATCCGTCATTAACGCCTTTCATTAGTGCTTCATATACTTTGATTGTTGCATCATCATGAATCGTTGCTCTTTCTAAAGAAGAGCTATATTTTCTTAATCTTGAAGTAATAACGGTTTGCTTTACATTTGATAAATACATTTCTGTTATGGTATTAATATATTTGCTATATTTTTTGTACATTAAATGAAAAGCTTGTTTTCTAATTTCTATATTTGGGTTTTTTAAATATTTTGTATATGTCGCATCTGTTAACTCAATTTCTTTTCCTTCTTCATCTACTAAAGTTCCGAATTTAAATTCTGCATTTGTTAAGATATCATATATATTTTCTGGAGCAGAAAATATTTCTGAATAATTGGCAAGTAAATTTTCCCCTTCCTTACTTAAAATATGTTTTTTCTTCTCTAAAATATCTTTTATATCTCTTTCATATGGTTTTAATCTTTTATCTTCAGATAAATATTTATTGATTATATTTTCATCTGTAAATGTAATTTCAGGTGTTATAAAGGAAGTTGCTGTACTAAATTCTGATGATAAATTTTCTACCTCTTTAAATAATTTTATACCTTCTTGATCTGCCATATTTAGATGATAAGAAAACATTCCATAAGAATAGATTTTATCAAAGTTTATTAATAATGTTTCATATAAAGCATAGCATTGATATAAATTATCTGAACTCTCACATAGTTTTCCTTTATATGTTTCTATCTCTTTTAAGTTGTTTCTCATTGTTTTGACAGCTTCATAAAATGTCTCCTTATTTTTATATAAATCTGTTAATTTCCAACTATATTTATCTTGTATATTGTTCAAATTCTTCTCCTCCTTTTTCTTTTGCCATTTTACCATAAGTAGGCTTTATATACAACAAAAATACCTTTATTCCATATAACTTTTTTATTTAAGTATACGTATAAAGGTATTTAATAGTATTTACATATGTTTATTTCTATTCATATATTGGAATTTTTATCTCCATTCCCTCAGATAAATCACTTGTTGACATATGGTTTAATTTTTTAATTTCTAGTATGACATTTCGAATATCTTGACTTTTAAAATATGGATTATCTTTTATTTCATTTTCAGCTATTTGCCATAATGTTTCTCCTTTTGCTACATAATCGATCTTATAGTTTTCCCCACTATTAGAATATGATGTATTCGTTATTACAAATAAAATTCCTAATAAGATGAGTACTAAAACAATCATAGATTTTATAAATTTATTTTTATTTATAATTTTTACTTTTTTCATAATAACCCCTCCTTAAGAATATCTGTTCGCTACATCTGTATTATATACGAACATTTATTCTTTGTCAATAGGGATTACAAAAAAATGTTTGTATTTTTATCTAAATTAGTATTGGACTGATTTGCTCTCCTTCTAGCGCATATTCTAAAGTCTTTATGATGTATTCTGCGTCGAAAACAATTGACCTTGGCTTTGTAATGGGATTATCCTGTCTGAATGGTACAAAATAATACTGTTTCCTGTTTAATAATTTTCCTATGTTTTCAGCATTACCACTTAATCCATTATTGGTGGATGGTGCAATTACTAAAGGGCGATTATTTCTTAAATGCGATTTAGCAGCCATAGTAGCAGGCGTATCTATAATATCACAAGCCAATTTTGACATTGTATTTCCAGAACATGGTGCAATTATCATAATATCTGTCATTTTCTTTGGGCCAATTGGTTCTGCATCCACAATGGTATGAATGATTTTCTTTCCTGTTATTTCTTCTATTTCTTCTATCATATCTTTTGCTTTTCCAAATTTGGTATCTAAATGATAACTATTAAATGACATGATTGGTAATATTTCTGCACCTTGTTGTAAGATTTCTTTCATTTTGGGTATTACTTTGCGAAATGTACAAAATGAACCTGTTAAAACAAATCCTATCTTTTTTCCTTTTATCTCCAAATAGATTCCTCCTTTCATATAGTCTTATATATAATATGACTTTATGTAAATGTTGGTTGATAATTTTTTTAATTCTTATATTTTTATAATAGAAAAAGCACCGCCAATAATCGGTGGTGCCTGTTTCTTCTCAATTTATGATAACCTCTTAACTTTTCTAGCGGCTTTTCAAAATTAAGAATTATCTTGTTATTTCAATCTTATTTTCATAAATCTCATTCATTACTTCATCAGAATAATACTTATCGAAAAATGCATCTATATTGTTTGATGCTGCAATTTCACGATTTCTTTCATCTTGTCTAATGGCTGCCATAAATGATACAGATATATTAAATAGCATAAATATAGCAAATAAGGCTGTAACTGTTCTAAAATAGGTATTTTTAGTAATTTTTCCTAGATTTTCTATTAATGGCATGATATATTTCATAAATAATACCCCTCCTATTCCCCAATATGCACAATGCAACAAACTTGTTCTTCCGTTAAGATTAAACCATAAATGGGAATAATCCCATGATATCGTTCCAAATAAAATTTCCTGAAAGTAAGAGCATACATATTCTACAATACCACCTAATACCATGGTAATAAAAAATTTTTTTAAATAGCCTCCTTTAATTTTAGGAACCACTATATAATATACTAAAATCCCTAATCCATATACTTGTGCAAATGGTCCAAACACTAATCCTTGCCTAGATACAAAATTTCCGTTTTGAACATATGCTACTATCATTTCTACAACATATCCAATGATACTGCCTATAATAAATACCCAAAATAGTTTAATCATTGCATTCATATATTTCTCTTTTTTCATCTGTTCCACCCTTTTATATTATTTTATTCCATGCGTTAATCTTTTCTCAATTGATTTATCTTACATTTCTATTACACTTTTGTAAGTTAACTATATCATGTAATTATGAATAATATTTTTAGGGTTTCTTAAATTTACTTTAAATTATTATTAAGAAAATATAAACATATAATTAGAAGAGGAATTAAAGTAACTACCTTAATTCCTCTAATTTAAATATTTTATTGCTGATAAAATTGTATCTAGTATGACTGTTACCACCAATATAAAACAAATAATTTCTTGCATATGTTTTGCAACATGTCCTTTTGTTATTTTTTGTATTTTATCTTGTATGAACGGATGTAATTTTTCTAGTAAAATTAATCCAATGACTCCCCAGAAGATAGAATATAATAAACTAACTCTTCCTTGAATATTTAAGAAATCGTTTGAGTAATCCCACCATCTTAATCCAAATAACATTTCTAATATAAAAGATACCATATATTCAAATAATGTAAATGCGATTGTAGCAATTAAAAATTTTAGAAATGGCTTTTTATATAATTTCTTTGTTGCTAAAATTAAAACAACTGCTCCAAATCCATATATTGGACATAATGGCCCAAATAAAAATCCTCTTTTTACAAAATATCCATGTACAAACATGGCATAAATTGTTTCTATTAGCCAACCTAAAAAAGAATATATGAAAAAATAAGTAATACATTCAATTATTTTATCTTTTGTCGTTTTAGATATGACTGCCTCTTCCATAAACTCCCCCTTATTCCCTTTTTATTATTTTATATTATTTTGTATTGATTTTAGTGTTTCTTCTGTTAGTTTACTTTTATCGAATTTATTGACGATAAATACAACAATGCCCACTAATAAAAATGTAATGGCATATATCACTAGACTTATTTTCCAATCTCCTCTCATTAAGCTATCTCCTGCAAATGTTGAGGATACAACTGAAGGCAATCTTGCAAAGGTAGATATTAGTATAAATCTTAGTGGCTTTATTGGAAATAATCCTGCAATATATACAAGTAAATCTTTTGGTGTTCCTGGTACCATAAATAATATAATCATTATCCATTCAATTTTCTTTGGATTTATAAATAATTTACTATTTTCTATTTTTTTCACTTTTTCTTCATCACAAATGTCATATACAAATCTTCTTCCCAGTTTTCTTACTAAAAAGAATATAGCTGTTGTAATAATATATACAGATATGGTTATAAATAATAAGCCACCCCATCCTCCATAACACATGCCTGCTAAAATTTCTATGGGTTCTCCTGGTAATATAATTAGAAAAATTTGCGCTACTTGTAATCCAAATAGCATTAATAATCCAATAAATCCAGAGTCATTTACTTTGCTTTTAAATGCTTCTTGTCCTTCTATTGTACTTAGATTTTTCATGACAGGGATTAAATATACAATAACACCTATGATAATTGCTACCGCTATGAGTGCTAATAATATTCTAAATATCTTTACTTTATTTTTTCTACTCATTTTTATCCTTTCCGTATATTACAAAGTTAAGTTACTTATATTTGTGCAATAATTACGAGGCAATTTTACACATATGTCGAAATTGCTTTTTTATATAAGTTAAACATAACATATATATTATACCACAATTTTCCTAAAATGTATGCATTTTACAATATTTTTATCTTACATTTTTGTCATATTTAGTATAGCAATCATTTATTAAATATTTTTTTATGAAATATTAAAATTTTCTTAAGATAAAGTATAAAGTGAAATGAACCCAAATTATTAAACTCTTTATCTAATAATTTGGGTTCATTTTTATTTAAAGATTAATCTTTTTTCCATGTCATAACATATTCTGTTTCGTTAAATTTTTCATTTAATTGTATTTTACTATTCTTAAATTGCAATTTTGAAAAAAATATAATTCCATTCATGTTTTTTTCAAATACTTTTACATATATTTCTGCATTTTCATTTATATTGTCTCTATAATAATTTATTAATTTGGTTCCAATTCCAATTCCTTTATATTGGTCTTTTACATATATGGCTTTAATCTCATTGTCATTAATAGAAATAAATCCTAAAACTTCATTATTTTCTACATATACATATGTTTTAAAATTTTCTAAGAAATCTACCTTTACTCGATTATAGATTTCTAACCAATAATCTTTTTCAATAAAAGAATTGGCTTTGAAATTTCCTTTCACCCAGATTGTCATGACATTTGTTAAATCTTCTTCTTTTATTTTTCTTATCATTTGCATCACCTTTTCCTTTGTTTTCTTTAGTTTAACAAAAAAATGTGTATTTTCCAATATGTTTTTGTGAATATTTTTTATCTGCAAACATTATATGTACTTTTATTTAATTCGTCAAATGTTTTATTCTAATACTATAAAAACGCCTCTTTTAATCCTATTAAAGAAAGCGTTTTTATCTATTAATTATATTTCATACCAAAAATATAACCCATCTTTAAAATTTTCTATATTTTGATCTATTACATAATTTGTTATTCCCATATCATCTATATTATAGCATACACTTTGGAAACCATATTCATTTAACTTAATTTTTACGGTTTCTTGTGTGCTTGCATAATTTTTAAATTCGTTCAAATTTCTTGATATATATCTATTATTTTCTATTACGTATTCAAAATTACTATATGCAATTAATCCTATATTAAACATCATTGCTATGGCAATGATAACACCTGCTATAGCCTGTTTCTTATTCTTCAAATCTTCAAATAATCCTATTAACGCCATTATTGGAACAATATAGAAATAAGATATATATCTTGCCCAATAATTTCCATCAATAACTAATATTAGTATAGCCATTACTCCTAGAATAATTACATATGGTATAAATATATTCCATCTTTTTTGGATAGCATATTTGACTAATAGATATATAGTAGCTATTCCTGCTAATATAATCACACCACTAAATAGTGGTCCAAATCCACCGATTCTTATATCTGGTATAGTGTAATTTTTTATCTCTTCTTTAGATGTCGTAAAAGGTACTTTCAATTCTGGTTGATTTTGATCAACTGGATATGATGGAAGTACATTTTCTCCTTTAGAAAATAATGAAATTAGAAAAGTTTCTAAATGATTTTTGTCAGCAAAAGATTTTGGCTGTTCCTTTTCAGGAATATTTTGCACAGTCGGCTCATTGTATAACGGGTATAGCGGATGACCAAAACTTATAAAATTGTGAAAATAAGATGTATATCCTATAACCCCAACTGAAATCACAACTGCTATAACATAAAAAATAGAGTATTCTTTCAGTTTCTTAATAAATATTTCTTTTCCTTCTTTATATGCTAATATTAACCAATATACATAAAACGCGAAACAAAACATTGCCGCAAATGCTATTCCTGTAAATTTAGCATTTATACATATTGCTATTCCTGCCGCCAATACGAGATATCTTTCTATCTGACTTGATAGGTCAGTCTTCTTATTTTTATCTGCAATTGCTACTAATTCTAATAATATAATCGCAATACTAAACATGATTGTTGCATCAACATAATAGTTATTGAATTGTACCAAACTGATTGGATTTACTACTAATAGAAAACCTATTAATAAAGAAAATATCACATTTTTATTTTTCTCATTTACTAAATAAGATGTGATTAATCCAAATACAATATACATTAAAAGTACTGTAAATACCTTTCCAGTTTCAATGTTTCCAGTAACTGCATATATTGTTGAAGCAAATATTTCTGTTCCTTTTGGATAATGATCAACCCACATAGGGTTATAATTTTCATCTAAAATGTCAAAAGCATTTCCTTGTTCTTTGTTAAAATCTCTAGAACTTTCATATACTGGATTCCAACCGTTTTTTAGCTGTCCAATTGCTAATTTATGATATGTATTTCCATCTTGTGTTATATCATAAAAATGTCCTATTGCCCATATTCCTATAACGAAAATAAATGTAGCTAATATCAGTGATACAATCTTTTTATTGATTTTATCTTTTCTATATAGTAGAAGAAATACTAAAATCGTAAATATATATATTACTGGTAAATGCAATGATGTTACTGATATTTTAGCAAAAAATCCTAAAGAAGTTATCGTCATAATAAAAAAGAATAACATTAATAAAAATATAGACGATTTTTTTAGTACATCAAATATATAATATTTTTTTGTTTCTTTCATATTTCTTAATCCCCTTTATTCATTTGTTTCTTTTTCGCCATTATATTCATTCACTAAGTATAATGGTCTATTTTTACTTTCATTAAAGATTCTTCCTAAATATTCTCCTATAATACCAAATAACAATATTTGAATACCTGAGAAAAATAAGATTAATAATATAATTGCCTGAAAAGCTTGTATTGCTGTATTTGTTACAATACATTTTACAATAACATAAATAAAGTATATAAATAACACTATAAATGTAGGTATACTAATATATGTTGATATTCTAAGAGGTGAGGTTGTAAATGATGTAATTCCATCTATTGCTAAATCTACTAACTTTTTATAATTCCACTTTGTTTGTCCTGCTATTCTTGGATCTCTGTCATATAATACTTCTTTCTTTTTATAACCAATCCAACTAAACATACTTTTTGAATTTCGCTGAGATTCTCTCATTTTTTTCAAGGCATTTACACATCTTCTATCTAATAGTCTAAAATCACCTGTATCTTTCTGAATTGGTACATTTGTTAAACTCTGAAGTACTCTATAATACATTTTTGAAGTAAATTTCTTTAGCCAAGTTTCTCCCTTTCTAGAGCTTCTTTTAGCATATACATCATCATATCCTTTTTCCCAATATTTAATCAATTCTGGAATCAGTTCTGGTGGATCTTGCAAATCAGCATCCATAAATATAACAGCATCACCTTTCGCGTAGTCTAATCCTGCAATCATAGCGATTTCTTTTCCAAAATTCCTAGAAAAATCAACATAACTTATTCTCTTATCTTTTTCTCTATATTCTTTAATTAAATTGATTGTATTATCTTTACTCCCGTCATTTACAAATAATATTTCAAACTCATAATTATCTAATGAACTCATTAATTTTTCCAATCTGTCATATAAATGTGGTAATGATTCTTCTTCATTGTATGCTGGTATGATAATACTAACTTTCTTCATTTTTATCACCTTCATTTTTTATTTATTTTTTTATGTTTTCTTCTAACTTATCTTTATCTTTTTTTCTAAAAATTAATACTTTACTAAAAATATAATTTAATACAATCACAATAACTTGTGTTATGCATTTTGCTATTAAATCATTTATTCCTAATATTTTTATCATAAAGCTAAATAGCACAGTATCTAATACTGCCGTGAATATTCTACAACCAAAAAATGATACTAGTTCTCTTAATATATCTTCTAATTTTGTACTTTTACTTTCAAATACATATATTTTGTTTGTTACATATGCAAATAGGATTGATATGATTTGTGCTACTATATTGCTAACTACTTCATCTACATGAAATAGTTTAGCAAATATAGCGTAAGTTATAATATTTACTAATGTTGTTAATACACCAAAAATCAAATAATTTACGATTTCTTTATATTTCTTGTATAATTCTTTAATTTTTTTCACTTTATCCTCCAAATTTTGTTTTACTGCTACTACAATTCTTCTGCAAATCTTTTTTGCAATTTATTAAATATGAAATATCCTATTATACATATCACAATTGATATAATTAATACAATTATCAACCCTTTTATATCCGGCATTGTGCAATCATAGAATATATTTCTATATCCATCAATGATATATGTCATAGGATTTAATTTTAATATCCAAGCGAATTCCTGTGGTATTGTATTTGATGCATATACAATAGGTGTTGCATAAAACAACAATTGTAAGGCAACGCCAATCAAATGTTGTAAATCCCTAAAGTAAACAGTAACACTTGAAACGATAAATGATATTCCTAAAACCAATATATATTGAACTAAAAATATCAACGGATATATGAATATATATTTTGTTAAAGGAATTCCCCCTCCTATTACAAAAGCAAGAATAATAATTGTCGATATAACAAAATTTACAGCTTCACTTGTTACAACAGATATTGGCAATATTGCCCTTGGAAAATATACTTTTTTCAATAAATTTCCATTTTCTATTAGTGTAAACGCTGATCGATTTATTGCTGTTGAAAAGAAAGTCCAAGGTATTAATCCTGCACACAAAAATACCACATAATTTGGTTGTGTGTTTTTTAATATAAGAGGAAATACGATTGCATATACAGCAATTTGTAACAATGGATTTAAAAAAGACCATAATACGCCTAAAAATGAATTCTTATACCTTCCTCTTATTTCTTTTTTTACATTTGTTTTTAATAATTCTCTATAATTGTATAGTTCTTTAAAAAATTTCATAACACTTTTATGATATATTTAAAATATCATATTTTCTCCTTCCTCTTAGAGTTTTTACATACTTTTTTATATTTATATAATCTAAAATATCGTTTAAATCATTTACGTTTTTATGATTTTCCTATTATTTCTTTGATTTTATCATAAACATGCATTTTTCTTAATATGACCACAATGACATGTTTAAATTTATATGTTAAAGTTTTTGTTTCATCTACATATTCATAAAGATCTTTTGCATAAGAAATATCTATATTTTTTTCATTAAAGTCTTGACATAGCCATTTGTATTCTGGTTCTGCTGCTGCAAAATTTCTTGTTATGATTTCTTGTGTTAAATTTTCACACTTTGCTAACGCTTTTCCATTCTCAACCTTTGTTGGTCTTGCATTGCCCTTTGTTTTCTTAAATATTTCATCCATATTTTTTATCATATTATCAATTGTAAATCCGTTTAAGATTCTGGCTCTGCATTTCTTTTTATATTCTTCTAAATTATCTAATATTTTTATAATTCCATTTACATATGGTTCTACTTCTTCTTTTTTATAATTGAAATCAAATATATCCTTTTCTTCCTGTAGACATGGAACAATAATGCCTACTTCTTCTGTAATTAATTCTTTTTGTCCTCCTACATCAGAAGATAATACTGGAACGCCCATTGATAATGATTCATATGCCGTAAGGGCTAGTCCTTCTTTTATTGAACAATTTAAAGTCATGTCTGATATAGCATATATTTTTTCTGTTTCTCTTACATTTCCTAAAAATACCATATTTTTTGTTAAATTATGTTTTTTAGCATCTAATTTTACATCTGCAAGCCATGGCCCATCTCCAGCTACTATGACTAAAAAGTCGTCTCTTTTTTCTTTTAGTTCTTTTAATATTCTTAATAGTAGAAATGGTCTTTTTTGCTCACTTATTCTACAAATAAAACCAATGGTTTTCTTACCATTTGTCTCTATGTTTAACTCTTTTAAAATTTCTTTTCTATCATATAGCTCAGGATTAAACTTTTTCTCATCAACACCTATGTACATGGTATGTACTTCTTCAGAATTTCTCTTAAAGTGTTCAACTAATATTTTTTCTGAATTTGCATTACAAACATAAGTATCATCTATTACTGAACTATAGGCACTTGAGTCTCTTGAAAATCCACCATTACGATTATACCATTCTTCCATATGTACATAATCTATGATTGGAATTTCTGGATGTTTTGCTTTTAAATATGGAGCTACTGCATATCCAAACTTACTGTTTGTTGTAAAAACAATATCAATATTTTGAGATTGTATTAAATACAGTAAAAAAGCTGGCCAATATTTTTGATCTAAAAAAGCTGGAAGCTCATATATTTTAGCATAATCTTCAAATTGCAATCTCCAAGGATTATTAGATGGTTCTGTTGTAATAATCGTAAACTCATATTGTTCTTTGTTCAATCCTTTTATTAAATCCAAATTAAATTTATCTGCCCCACCAGTTACCATCCATGGTAATAACATTAATATTTTTATTTTTTGATTAGATTTATGTTTTGGTATTATTATACTATCAGATAAAGTATCTTCTATTATCTTCCAATTAAAATCTGATTTTGGGTATTGTATTCCTTCACGTATATCTACAATTCGCCTTGCAATATTTCTTCCATATTCCAATGCTTTTTTTTCATTTTTTGAATTTGTTCTAGATAATTCACTCTCTTCTGGAGCTTTTTTTCTATACCAAAAGCCTAAAAAGCTCATTCTAACAGGGAATTTCTTTTTTTCTATCAATTTTAACCATAAACACCAATCTTCATATATGGTTTTATCTTGCAAGTCAAAACCATTCACTTCTAAAAAGTCCTTTTTCTTTAAAAGGGCTGTCATTACTAGCAAATTCATTTCCATTTCTTTTTTGACAGAATACCATTTTCTCCATAAAAATTCTTGTCCATCAAAATTAATTGTATCTGTATAGGTCCAACTTGCGTCTGGGTGTGTTTTTAATGTGATATATGCACACTCGATAAATGTATTACATATTAAATCATCAGCATCTAAAAACAACAAATATTCGCTATTTTTATCAGTTTGTTTTACGCCATAATCTCTTGCTAATGCTGGTCCTCCATTTTCTTTGTGAAAAACTTTAATTCTTTCGTCCATTTTTTCTATTTCTTTTAGTTTGTCTTTTGCTTCTTTGCTTGGAGAATCATCATCGACAATGATCCATTCAAAATATGGAAATGTTTGATTTAATATCGAATTTGCTGTTTGTTCTATATATTTTTCACCATTATAATAAGGTGTTATGATACTAATAATGGGTGTATGATTATGATTATTTTCAAACTCAATTTTTTCTAATTTTCTTCCAGGTGATAATTCGTAATCTATATCCATTTTTTCTACAATCCTTTCTTTGTATGTCTCTATTTTGTTGCTTCTACATAGGCATCTGTTACTTCTTTTGTATTTCCATCCATTTCTATTTTTCCATCTCGAAGCCATACAGCTCTATCACATAATTTTTTTACAGATTGCATACTATGTGATACAAATACCATCGTTTTTCCTTCTTTTTTTAGTTCCATCATTTTTTCCATACATTTATTTTGAAAATGCTCATCTCCAACAGATAATACTTCATCAAATAATAAAATATCTGCATCAACATTTATTGCAATTGAGAAAGCTAAACGCATATACATTCCTGATGAATATGTTCTAACAGGATTATCTATATAAGAACCTAATTCTGAAAATTCTATAATTTGTTCTAATCTATTATCAATTTCTTTCTTGGTTAATCCAAATATGGAAGCATTAAAATAGATGTTTTCTCTTCCTGAAAAGTCTGGGTGGAAACCTGCACCTAACTCTAATAAAGAAGTTAATTTTCCATTTGTAATAATCTTTCCTTTATTTGGATAAATGATTTTTGTCATTAATTTTAATAATGTTGATTTTCCACTTCCATTTGTTCCAATTAATGCAACCACTTCTCCTTGTTTTATTTTTAAATTTATTCCTTTTAATACTTCCCTTTTTTCTTTTCTGTTTCTTGAAAATAAAAATAATAATTTTTCTTTTATTGTATTTGCCTTATCTAAATAAACATTAAATGTTTTATATACATTTTCTACAATAATTTTATATTCTTCACTCATAATTTGTAATCTTCTCCTTCTTTGGGTAATTATAACAATACTTAATTTAAAAATCAACCTTTTTGTTTTCTTATTTTATTTACAATATTTGCTATTTTACTAGTATATTTCCATCTTTTACTTCCATAAACTTTCTGTAACTCTTCTTTATATTCTTTTTCTAATCTCTCATTTTCTGCTTGTTCTCTTTTTATATTTTCTATATTAATATCTCTTAGCTCTACTTGTCCTTTTAAATAAGTTAGTTCTTTTTCTTTTTCTCGTAAATATGCTTTTATGTCTGCTAATTCCCTCTTTAATTGTTTTTCTGACTCTTCATTATTTAGAATGTCTATTGCCATTTTTATATCATTAGTTTCTATCATGTTAAAAAATCTTTCTTTATTTTTGGTATATTTCACTGATGCGGTAAGCACTGGATTTGCCTTTAAAATGCTATCAAAATCTGTTTCTTTATATTCTATATTTTCCTTTACTTTCTCAAATAATTCTTGTCCTTTCTTTGTATTAATGATTAATGCAGACACACCTTTATCATCATCCATTTGGGGAAATACATTTTCGATCCCCCAAAAATCTCCTATTATCATATCTGCACTATTTTTCTTGTTAAATCTCATTTCGCAGTTATAACAAGAGTCTCTTAAAAAATAATTTTTTAGAAAGCCTTGCATATATGAATCTTCTGTAAATATGTTCTTTTCTTCACTTTTTAGTGACTTATATACCATACTAAATTTGTGCCAACCATTATCTTTGTTTCTAAATTGAATATCATCAATTTGCGTGTTATCTTTTTTCTCTTTTTCTTCAATAAATTGCTTAAATACCTGTGGACTAGGTACTCCATGACATATGATAGAAATACAAATCAAATTATTATATTCTTTACCTAAATACGATTTTAAGCCTTCTATTTGACAAGGAGTTCCTGTAAAAATTACTTTTATACCATTTGTTAAATCATTTTTTACATCATGGTAAATAAATCCAACTTGACTTTGTACATATTTTGACCCCATAATTTTGTATAAATCTTGTGCATTATCTATACGAATATGTTTTGCCACTTTATTTTCTAATGTTACACCATAGATAACCCCTTTATTTTCTAATATATTTTTAGCAAATAGTGCAACCATTCCCCCTGATGAACTATGTTCTCTATCAACTTCATTCTTGTTTTTTGTTGCATAAAAACGAGGCTTGTCTATTTCACTTTTATATACTTTATTTACTGGACAGATATTCTTACATAAATCACATCTTATACATTTTTCATCATCAATTTCTGGGTATATAAATCCATCATCACTCTCTACTAGTCGTATCGCATCATTTGGACAGATATTCACACATGCCATACAACCAGTGCATCCATTTTTACTTGTTACATATTTTTTATCTAAAGCATCTAGTCTTTCTAACATTAGATTTACTAGGTTTTCTGCTCTATCTTTATATCCCGGCATTTTTTCTCTTAATATTTCTTTTATTTTGTCTTCATTTTCTGTTATAAATTTAAATTTTTCTAATAATAATTCTGGTGTTATTGTGTCTACTGGTATTACATAATTTTCATATTCTCCAAATATATCTAATGCAATTCCTTTTGATTTCACGCTATATCCAATAACTAAAGTTGGAACAATACTAGAATATCCTGCAATACTTGCATGTGTCCTTGCTGCAATTAAATAAGCACAATTTGATATGACATATTTTAATTCTTGACAATCATATATTCTATCATCTAATACATATATTCTTTCTTTATCTTTATATAAATCTTTTATCATTTTTAATGAATCTAAATCATTATTTCCCTGTATATACACATGTGGAATTAAACAGATATTATTATCTGTCTCTTTTAGAATTATATCAATCAATGCTTTAAAACTATCTAAAATATGGTTTTCATTTTCGGTATACTTTGAAATTAATGGACTAATATTAATTCCTACGACTTTTTTATTTTCTTTAAATATAGCAGGTAGATCTATCTCTGTTGTTTCTAAAGAAAAGGCTGTGTCTGGTACAAGCATTAATCTTTCCTCATCAATATATTGGGATAATGCTTTATATGTTAATGTTTCTCTTACCATTAATAAATCATAAGATTTTAAATCTCTTATCATCTCATCAGATTTCATTTCCTCAAACAAAGAAGTGCACCAAAATACATTTTTCTTGTTTTTTTCTTTTATTTCTTTATTAATTGTGTAAATCCAATTTGGTTCACCATAACAATAATTGTCTCCTCCAACAGATAAACAAATATCAGCGTTTTCAATTTCTTTAATGCAATCTTTTTCATATATTTTTTCAAAATTAGTATAGTCAAATGGTATGGTTTTAAAATAGTCTAGCTTTTCTTTTTCTTCTTCTGAAAGTTCCTCTTCTTTGTAATATCCTTTTACATATTTTGTTATAATATCATTATACATATTTTGGTCATTCATATCATTTGTCGATAGTACAATTTCTCCATCACAACTTTTCTGTATTTTCTTTACTGTTGTATTTACAATTGCCTCACAGCCTTTATTTAGAAATGAACCTTCTCCATACAACAGAAAATTTAGTTTTCTTTTTTCTTTCATAACTTTCCTCCCACCCTTTTATTTTCTTTACAAATTATTTTTATTCTTCTTTCCAATGATGAAGTTTGTATTTTATATATTCTTTTTCTCTCGTATCATATTTATCTTTAATAATTTTTAAGTATTTTTTCTTTTCTTCTCTATCATCAATTATTTTTGATACTGTTTTTTTTAATATTTTTCTGTGGTTTTGCATTCTGGCTAAAACATCTTTCATGGTTTCTTTTTGACGAGAATGACTATTCTCCCTTACTAGATAATTATATACAACGACATCTATATAACCTGTTTTACTTTTATATACTGCTGGTAAAATAATTTGCCAATTCTGACCAGCTTTATTGACATAAATATCTCTTCCTTTATTATTTTTTAAGAATTGAGACATTCTCATCATAATTACGCCAGGAAAACAATAAATATCTTTTTCTATAATATAATTCATAAATAAATCCGTATTTTGTAGTTCTTTACTTCTTCTAATTTCGATAATTTCCTTTTGTTCATTATCTTTTCTAAAAGCCGCATTTCCTCTAACTGCATTATAATCTTTGTGTGTATCTAGAAAATTTACCATCGTTTCAATTGCATTATCTTCATAATAATCATCTGAATCTGCTTGAACAAAATATTCACCTTCTACATATTGTAATCCATAATTAACAGCTGCTGCTTGTCCTGCATTTTTTTGTTTTATATATTTTAAAATAATACCTTTATGTTTTAGTTTTTCTTCATATTGCTTTACGACTTTTTCTGTATTATCTGTTGAACCGTCATTTATAAATACAAATTCTATATTCTGATATGTTTGTTTCAATAAAGAATCTATCAATATATGCACATATTTTTCACCATTGTAGCATGGTGTTATTACTGTTACTAATCCTCTTTTCATAAAATACCCCTTTTTATCTATTAAATAAAAAAATAACTTTTTATTATTCCAGGAATAAATAGTAAAATATATAACAATTTATTACTAAAATTTTTAATGTTTCTTATTGTATATTGTTTTGTCAAATAGCTAAATAAAATATAATGTTTCATAACATACAATCTCTTTTTAAAAGGAACACCAATCATATCATGCTGTTCTAATATTTCTTTAAAATAAGCCAAATGACCATATGGATTTTGTTTAAAAATCTTTTTGATATTTTTCGTATATCCATCTTCTTTGTAATCACAAAGCATGATTGGTTTATTGATACATTTCATTTTATATTTTAAATCCATTTCATGATACATTCTAGCCTCTGTTGAAAACTTTTCATGATTCTCAATTTTGTAATAATATTGTTTCCTGATATTGGCAAAAAATACAATGGCTTTTTCTCCAGTTTCTCCGCTCTTTAAAATATAAGTCAAACATGGTCGTTTCTTCTTTTTTGAATAACTTTCCTATATTATTCCCGTTTAAATCATATTTTAAAAAACATATACCATACAAATCTTTTCTTTCTTTCGTTTCACGATAAGCTTGCAAAATATCATAAAACGCATTTTCTGAAAAGATATCATCAGAATCACATTCTACAATCATGTCTCCTTCTGCATATTTTATCACATTGTTAATGGCGGACATTTTCCCTTGATTTTCTTGTTTGTGGTATTGGACTTCAAATTTATTTTCATTTATACATTGCTCTACAAATTTAGAAGTCTTATCTGTTGACCCATCATCCATAACAAGCCACTGAATCTGCATATTTGTTTGTATTTCTTCATTTTGTTCTATATTTTTAACAATACTTGTATATAAATTACCAAGCATTTCTGCCCTATTATATGTTGGTGTAATAATGGATAATTTCATATTATTCTTCCTTTAATAAATTTTCTAATTTTCCTATTATATCTTCATTATGATATTCGTTTTCTTCTTTTCCAAAACTTTTTATATTATTTTCTATAATATATTTTAATTTGTTATAGATTTCATGTTCATCATTTTCTACAATGATGGCATTTTTATAATTTTCAACTGCTTCTCTTGCCGCTGTATTTGTTATAATAATTGGTTTATTTAATATTTTTGCTTCTTCTAATACCATTCCATATCCTTCGAATTTGGAAAGTAAGCAAAATATATCTGCTTGTTTCATATAAGGATATGGGTTTTCTTTTGCACCTAATAAGATAAATGTTTTTTCCAAATGCTCTTCTTGAATTAATTTTTCTAGCTTTTCTTTTTCTGGTCCATCACCAATGATGTAAAATTTATGATTATAATGGTTAGCCATCAATTCTCTATGAATACGAATTAATCTATCAATGCCTTTTTGTTCAACCAATCTTGCTACTGTCAAGAAATTCATTTGTTCATTTTCAAAAGTAAAATCTATTGGTTCTTCTGATTTTTCTAAAACATTTTGCGAATCAATATAATTATATATAATCATTTCTGAAGGTTTCATATTTTTATATTGCCTATCAAAACTTTCTTTATTATCCTTACTAACAAATACCAATTTTTGATATTGATTATAAATCTTTTGATCTATGATTCGTTTGATTTTTGCTTTTATATTATTTCCATAAACTTTTGCAATATCATTATGAATCCATGCTATTTTTTTCGTTTCTTTATTTTTGGTACTAAAAAGTCTTGTAATTGGTCCTTCTAAAAACGCAATCTCTTTATCATAATTGCCTTTTATATATTTGTTATAATACTGTTTTTGAAATAATAATATTTTTAATGGTATCATTATTTTTTGAAACTTAGTTAATTGTATATATGAAATATCAAATATTCTTTTTAATTTAATCTTACTATTTAATTTTTTTTCTAGTTCACCATTCCCATATATCGTAAATATCGTAATTTCAAATGTATCACATAATTTATTTGCTATATCTACTAGCACTCTTTCTGCTCCTCCGAAGGGTTAAACTGGTTATTCCAAATAGTATTTTTTTCATGTTTTATATCTCCTAATATAATTTCAGATTAAAAAATTTAAATTTGGCAAAGATAAAATTGTAATGATTTTTCAATCTTAAACAAATTTTTCTTGTAGTTTGTCTCTTATCCATTTCATTCTGGCTAAACGTGTATATATTTTTAACGTAAATTTGTTTACAGTTTTCATATATACATTTTTTAATCCTTTTTCTTTTAAGTATATATTTTCCTTCCAACCCGGAAATTGCATATTTAATGATTTCCATGCCAGGTGGATAATTTCTTTTCTTTCCTTTTTATTTTCTATCATAACCATTCTAAGCATTGAACTGCACAAAATATATCTTGCATAAACATACTCTATTGGTTCTTTATATTCTGCAAATAGATTATTTGTTTTATAATAATCTATGACATGTCCTAAAACATCAATAATTTCTTTTGTTCTAGCATTTTGTACGTTCGAAATAGAATTTTCTCTTTGTACATAATGAATAAATGGTTTTTCAACAATCCCATATGTATTTATGTGTGGCAATAACTTATAAAAAAATTCAACATCTTCATAACGGTAGCCTTTTGGAAATTCAATTTTATTCTCTTGTATAATTTCTCTTTTAATTAATTTGTTCCATGCAACCACTCTTGTATGAATAAACATTTCTTTTTTATTTTCATATACTTTTCCTTTGCTTTCTAAAACCTTATCTGGATACTCCCATAAAAAATCACATTCCACATAGTCTAGATTTTCCGCTTTTGCCTTATTGTACATTTCTTCATACATAATCATTTCTGCATAATCATCAGAATCTAAAAAAGCAATATATTCTCCTCTCGCTTTTGGTATTGCATAATTTCTAGCATCTGATAATCCGCCATTTTCTTTTTCTAAGTAGATAATCTTATCCGGATACTTTTTCGCAAATTTTTTAGCAATTTCTTCTGATTTATCTTTGCTTCCATCATTAACAAGTATAATCTCTATATCTTCTAAGGTTTGCGTTACTAAAGATTGCAAACATTTTTCTATATAATTTTCGACATTATAAAATGGAACAATAACACTAACCTTTATCATGATTTAACCTTTCTTCTTAAATTTAAATACCATTTTATATTTAAACTTAAGATTAATTTTCTTAAAGACTGTTTTGCATTTTTTGCTTTAATATTTTTTGTCATTTTTCTTCTTCTAATTTCTTTTATATATTTTCTTTGATCTTTTTTATTTAATGTTTCTGTTTTTAATAAAATGGCATTTGTATAATACGTTTTTAAAATTTCTGCTATATGTTTGTTTAATTTATATTTCTCTATTTTTATTAAAGCTTCATCATATTGTTTTAAGGCATCATATGCTTTTTTCTTTGTCTTTTCATAATTATCATTTCTTGTAATACTATTTTCTACTTGTACATAATGATAGCCATAAAAATTAATCGAAATCATGGTTTTCGCAAGAACTATCACAAATGGCATTAATCCAAAATCCTCGTGTTCTGTTCCGACTTTAAATTCTAATTTGTTTTTGGTAAATATCTCTTTTTTTATGACATATACACAAGGAGAATCTAGCAAAACATCTGTGGCATACAGTTCTTCGAACCCTTCTTCTCCTGTTTTATCTTCAAAAACAGGTCCATCCACTTTTTCTATTACGTTTCCTTTCGCATCTTCTCTTTGTAATTTGAATTTAATTAAGTCTATATCTTTTTCCATATATTGTTTTATCAAGCCATATAAATGGATATCTAAATAATCATCCGCATCTAAAAATAGGATGTATTGTCCTTTTGCTTTTTGAATACCATAGTTTCTGGTATCTGCTACACCAGTATTTTTCTTTTTATAATAGGAAATCACTTTAGGATTTTTTTCTTTATATTCTTGCACAATTTTATCTGATGAATCTGTACTCCCATCATTAACTAATACAATTTCTATATCTTCATCTTTTTGCTTTAATACAGAATCTATACATTTTTTTAATGTTTTTTCCCCGTTATATACAGGAATAATGACACTTAATTTTTTCACAATTTTCTCCATCTTTCTTTTTAAAATATTGTTTCTAATATTTTTAATATTTCTTGATTATATGTTTCATCATCAAATGGTTCTTTTATTTCATACCCATTTTGTATAAATTCTTTCATTGCTGTATATATTGCTTCTGAATTTTTCTCTACGACTATGCCTCTTCCCTTTTCTACTTGCTCATAGTCAGATACTTTTGTTGTAATAATTGGCTTATTTAATACAAAGCTTTCTAAATATACAACAGGATATCCTTCATATTCAGAAGATAAGATAATACAATCACTTAACTTAAAATATGGATATGGATTTTCTCTTCTTCCTAAGAAGAGGATCGTCTCTTCTAAGTTATATTCTTTTACTTTTTGTTTATACAAATCCGTATCTTGTCCATCACCAATAAATATTACTTTAAATGAATAATTTTCTTCTTTTAATTTTTTAGAAGCTTCTATAATTCTTGTTAATTTTTTTTGTCTTTCGTCATGTCTTCCTACATTTAAGAAAATAGGGATATCTTCTTTTTTTATATCTTCTATAAGTTTCTCTGTTATCGGTTCTTTAGATTTTTCAATAATCCCTTTACCATCAATGATATTATTACAAGTGATAACTTTATCTTTTAAATCAGGGAAAAGCTTTATAAAGCTATTTGCTCCCTCTTTCGATACAAATACAATATGTCTAAATTTTTCACAATCTACATTTTGAAAGAATTGTTTTGTTTCTTCTTGGTTTTCATGATATAGAGTCAAATAATTTGCATGGCACCATAAAGCAGAATTTTTAGAAGCGGTTCTTGCCATAAAACTACTTGCTAAAGAATAGGTAGCAAAACTTGCTGAAAAATCAAATTGATTTTTGTATTTTGTAATAAATTTTAATCTATTCACTAAATTACAAAGTTTTCTTACAACAGTATTTTTATTATTGTTTGTGTTATATTCTATAATTTTAATTTCTTTATACAGTCTTTCTAAAAAGACACCTTCTTTTTTTTCTAATGCAATCGTTACATCATATCCTTTTTCTGATAAGTAATTTGCTAATGTAACTAGTGCTGTTTCTATTCCACCTAAGTCTAAATTATGTGCTGCAAATAATAATTTTTTCATTAAAAAATTCTCCTCTATTTTTAGACATTATTTTCCTCATTATCTTATCATTATATTGGTTTTTTTGCAAGTAAAAAGCAGTTTTTTAGCTAAGCTAATTAACTGCTTTTTCTAATCTTTATTCATTAAAAAAACTATATGTTTTTCCATCAATCGTTATTCTATAGCTATCTGTAAATTTATTTGTATAACCATAATATATTATATCTTTCGTATCTGTGTTCTCTACATTTTTTGAAAAATTATTAAATTCTGTATTTACGTTATCTGTTATACTTGACAGATTTTTATTAGCTTCAACGAGTGATTGATATAGTATTATGTAATAATCATTTGAATTTTTATAATTATATACTATTATACTAGAGTCATTGCAATATGACTTTTCTTTTTTTGTTTTTCTTTTATCCACCATGGTAATATCTCCTACACCCATCTTCTTCATACTCTTTCAAAATGTTCCTGTATTTTTATCCCCTTTTTGAGTCTTTTATTTTTGCTTTTATTTACCAAAGAATAATTTTATGTTAATTGTTTTCTTTCTTTATTTTATATTGTAAGTCTTTTTTATAATATTGTCATTGTTTTCGCTAAAACCCATCCTGTCAGTCCTGATGAAGAATTAATTATATAATACTTCTCTCTTTTTTCTTTTATCACTTCTCTTCCTTCATATTCATCTATATTAAATATAATGCTGTCAGGCATTGCCATTTCAAAATAATGAACTAATACTCCGTCGAATTTTATTAAGATTTTTTCTTTGTGGTAATTAACTGTTTCCATCACAATTTCTTCTTTTTCAAAATCAACTGTATATTTAATAATTATATTATCGTGTATATCTTTTCCTATCTTTATCACCTCTTCCTACTTATTTATCGTTTTAGTATCGTCTGTTTTTCATATTAACATTTTTTATCCTTCCATAGTGACATTATTATTCTTATCAGTTATATACTTTATATTTTTAAATTTATTTTGCTTTGCATTTAACTCTATCTTATTTAAAATTTCTTTATCTTTTACATAAACACAAACATCTATGCCATCAATTATTAATATTATGAATTCACACTCACTATCTAAGAATTCTTCATATGTTTTTATTTTATTAATTTTAGAACCTTTTTTGTATATATGTATATTAGCAAATATTGCATAATATGGATTTTTAGATATTAGTTTATTAAAATCTTCTCCATTTATAATATTCTCTATAAGTAGCTGTTTATCGTTTTCCATCCATATCTCGTTATCATCATTTATTTCAAAAACATAATTTTCCAAATTTATATTTTTTAGTATATCTCTCTTAATATATATCCCCATTTATTTGGTATTTCAAATTGTATTCCTCTTATCATTTTAACCTCTTTTATCTGAATCTTTGTATTTTTATTTTCTCTATTCTTTAATATCTTTATATTTATTTATAATTTTTTCTATTCACTTATGAATAAATCATCTTTTACAGAGAATTGTATCAAAACGATACAATTCTCTTTTTCACTATTCATTTTTATCTACATTCATTCAATATCTTCAATCAGATTTCCTTTTTTCTTTTCTCTTTCTAATGCTTCTAAGATACTAATATCAAAATTATATATATTATAAAAGCTTCTTCCTAATCCTTTTTCTTCAATTAGTTTTTGAGAATATGTATCTTTCTGTTCATTCATTAAAACTTCTATGTTTAATTTTTTTAGTTCTCTTTTTGATGGATGAAATACTCCAATATATTTTTCTATTTCTCTATTCTCCCCATCCATAAATTCATCTAGCATAATTATTTTTAATTTCTTTATTGTTTTTATATCTGGTCTTTTGTTTCCTATCCAATTATATAGACTTAATATATCTTCTTCATAATAATATATATCTCTTGGTAAACTTCCTAAGTATAATTTTTCCTTTCCTACTACTTTTAGTAAAATATATTTTCCATACCATTTATGACCTTCTAATTCCTTGTTCAATATTTGATATAATAAGACATCTCCTGCTTTCCAATATGCTCTATAAAATTTTATTTTTGTTACTTTCTTTTCTGGTGGTTGTTCTGAATTTAATCTTTCTCTTAATGCTTCTAATACCTTTTTACGTTTTTCACATAGTTTTTCATCTTCTTCTCTCCATTTTTCTAAATCTACTCCTGAATCTATACATTCTATTGCCTTTTCTTTTATTTTATCTAGTAATCTTCCATATTTCCATTGTGTATCTGCTAATGCAAACCATAATAATGCTCCTTCATCTTCATACTCAAAACACCAATTATTTTCTTCTATAATTTTCCTTGTTGCCTCTTCATTTGTCATTCCGATTTTTAAATATGTTATATAATCATCTTTTATATCACAGGTTGTATCATCTTGATACAACCCTGTTCCCCATGCTCCCATGTTTTTAACTCCTTTTTAACTTTTTTATTTTATTCATTAAAAAACTTATACGTTTTTCCATTAATTGTTATTGTATAATTTGAATCAAAACTATTTAGATATGCACCATATTCATAGTATGTACTTTCATTATCTAATTTTCTTGAAAACTGTTCAAATTGTGAATCTTTATTATCATATATATTGTATATTTTTTTGTTTTCAGTATTTGCCCTATAAAAGAGTGTTACATAATATTCTTCTTTGTATTTATATACTATTATACTAATTCCATCACAATCAGATATTAAAGCATGTTTTAAAAAAAGACTATTTCCAATTTTCCATCCATTTTCGCTTTTTATTGCAATCATACATGAAGTTGTTGAATTATCTATAACTGTTAAACCTAAGCTTGAATCTTTGCCATCTACAATTCCCAAAATTTCTCCTTTACTCATATATTCAAAAACTTTTTCTGGAGTTTTAAAAGTATAAAACAAATTCTCAACTGATAGAAAGTATGATAAAGATAATATAACTCCCCAAATAATTACAAATATAATTGCAGTATTTCTTTTTATTTTTTTCTTCTTTCTTTTACAAATCACTAAAAATATTATCAGTATTATAATAAAAATTATTGTTCTTATAGTAGAATACATTTCTTCTCCTCCATTCATCTAGTATGCTGGTTGTAAGTTCCAACTTCCTGTAGTATATAAAGCGTATAATCCTATTAAAAATCCTCCACTTATACTCGTATTGGCATATGTTGAATCCAAAATATTTTCATCAATTTGAATTTCACTTTCCGCTTCAAACCCAATTTTAAATTTTGTAATATCTAAAACTATGCCTGCAGTACTAGTAGTATCTCCATTATTAATTGAAAATTTTAATGATGTATTATCTAATCCTAGACTTAAATCTAATGTAGTTCTTGAAATATTAAATTTTATTCCTATGTTTGAAGATTTAGGAGATTTTACTACTCCATTAGCATAAACTGATATCAATTTAGATGAGTCTCCTTTTTTCGAACTAACAGTACTTTTTCTATATCCCGTTTCTACAGATATTGGTGAATACTTAGGAGTATGTATAATTGTCTCTTTTTCTAATACTGTTACTTGTGAAGAAACTCCAAACCATCCTGCTACTGTTTTACATATCTTTTTAAAGAAATTTATAACTCCTGTAAAAAAATGTCCTTCAATATCAATTCTATTAATTGGATTATTCTGACAATATGCATACATATTTTTATCCAATAAACCTTGACCAGTTTGAAGATAAGCGTCTGCATTGATAAACCTTCCTATCTCTGGATTATAATATCTACTCTGTAAATAATATAAACCTGTTTCTGTGTCATATCTGTACCCTCTGTATCTGTATGGATTTTTATAGCCTATGTGATTCGCATTATTGGTTACATCATTTCCTTCTCCATCCTTGATGCTGATTAGTTTTCCCCATGTATCATATGTATAACTAACTATTTGATTTAGGTTGTTATCTAATATACCTATAATATCATTTTGTCCATTTCGTATGTAGTAATATTGTTCATTATTTAATTGAAATCCAATTAGATTTTGACTATCATCATATTGGTAATAGATTGTATCGTTTCCTTTGGTTTCATAAATAACGATTTCTCCATCTAAATGATACGCTGTTGTTTCTCCGTTAACTGTCTTTTCTGTTCTAATACCATCATCTGTATATTTATAGGTTATGTTTAGTCCTTTTTCTGTATTTTGTATACCTGCTAATTCCCTTCCATTTTGCCATGTGTAAGTATTTCCATCATATGTTAATGGATTTCCAATAGCATCATATGTAATTTGTTTTCCATTATATGTAGTTAATTGGTCTTTCCAGTTTGCATTATTATATATATATTCAATAACTTTAGTTGGTTGTGTTGTAATATCTCCTTCTGTATAGGCATATTCTTTTTTGTTTAAGATATTTCCACCTGTATCATATTCATAGATAATTGTTTTTTCTTGTTCTTTATTATCTTCTCTTGTTAATTGTCCTAATCCATCATATTGATATTTTGCAAGAAATTCATTTCCATTTTTAATGGTTTCAATATATCCCATATTATTATATGTATAGTGGATTGCTTCATTGTTTCCATTTTTGATACTTTCTAATATAGTTGTTGTTTTGTTTGGTGTTTCTGTATTTTTATATTCATATTGTGTTGTATAGGTTCCTTTTTCATTTATGATGTTTTTACTTGTTCCTCTTGCTAATCTATCATAATTTATTTTTACGACACTATTGTTAAATAGAATACTATTGATGTTATTATCACTATCAAAATTATGATTCATGATATTGGTTTTATCATTTAGTTTATATTCTGTTTTGTTTATATTACTATTATCATCATATTCATATAAAATTGTCAAGCCCTTATTATTTTCTGCTTTTGTCATTCTATTAGCTAAATCATAGCTATAATTTGTTGTAATGCCAGTTGTATTGTCTTTTATCGTTTTTAGATTTGATTTTGCATCATAATTAAATTCTATATTTCCTGTTGTTTTTTCTTTTTTTATAATTCTATTAAATCTATCATATTGATATTTTACATTTTGATTATTTCCATAAGTAGATTGCAGTAAATTTCCATTTTTGCTATCATATATTGTAGTTTTTAAACTCTGATTTCCAAGTTTTATATCTTTTACATTTCCATATCCATCATATACAAATTCATATGTGATTCCATTATGTTTAATTGTTTTTATATTATCATTTTCATAGGTATATTGATTTGTATATGTTTTTTCTCCTACTTGCTTTGAAACTTGTGTTGTTAAATCTGTATTTGCATCATAACTATAAATGGTTTCTCCATTATTAGAATCAATTTCTTTTGTTACCAATCCTTTATTTTCATCATATACATAATTTGTTTCATTTCCAGCCTCATCTGTTTGTTTTGCTAAATATCTACCATCTTCTGAATATGTTCCTGTTGTTTCTATATATTTTTTCTCTTCTGAGGGTATCACTTCTTCTAAAAAGAATTGTTGTGCAGCACTATTATTAATACTCCATGACCATATTTTTACACCACTACTTGTTGAAGCATCTTCTACATCTAAACATCTTTTTCCATTTGTTAGTCTTGGTTTTATAGCAAAACTTCCATCTCCTACTGGAACAAATTCAAATTCTTGAGCCGAATTTTCTCCTTTTTCTCCCCATTCTCTATATATATTTACAGCTGTTCCTTCTGCCGGGTTCGCATTATCTATATCCATTACTTTTGTTTTATCTGCTTTTGACACAATTTTATAATATCCATTATTTAGTTTTTTTAATATCCATCTCTGACTATTCTCATCATTGCTATCTTGCTGTTCCAATTTATTATTATTAACCCCAATATATTTTCCACTATGTTTTGCTCTAATTTTATACGTTGCACCTGCATCTATATCAACTAAATCTGCTTTTTCCAAATAAAAACTTTGATTTGCTCCCCCTGTTATATCATATATAGTTCCTTTTGCACCTATATCCGTGGTATTATTTTGAATTGTTATTGCTCTTTCTGTTCCACTCAATTTACTTCTAATTGAATATGTATTATTGCCATTGTTTACTAGTTTCCATTCTTGTGATAAATTGTTTTCTGAACTTTCATATAACTGAATTACATTATTATTGTTATTTTCTCCTAATCTTACATCTATTGATTTCCCTTCATTGCTTGCCAAGTTGATAAATTTATATGTGCTATCATCTATTCTTAATATTCTCCATAGCTGCTTTTTCTCGTTATTTTTATATTCTTGTTGTATTATTTCTACAGAATTTGTATTAGCATCTCCTGAAACCTCTAAATATAATCCACTATTTTTAGCTTTTAATCTGTATACTTCTCCTGATTCCACAACTTGTTCATCTAATAATGTATGATTGCCATCTATATCATATAGTTTCAATTTTTGTGTTGATTTTCCTTCCCATTTAGATACTAAAATTCTTGTTCCATCTTTTGGACTATCCGTTTCTAAGGAAATACAATAATCATCACCTTTTTCTTTATTTACTAATCTAATTGTTCCATCCAAATTATCAATTGCTTTCCATTGTTGATTATTCGAATTTCTTTCACTCCATTGTTGTATGATTCCTGTACCCATATCTAAGTCTACTGCTTTGTTAGAATGGTTTGCTAATATTTTAAAGTATCCATCTTCCTGCTCTACAAATTTAAATTCTTTATTTTTATATCCTTCTAAGAATTCCCACTGATGTATATCTCCTCCATTATTAGTACTAGAATATCTAACATCCATAACGCTATTAGTACTAGCAAATTTTATATTATATATTTTATTGTTTTCTGGCATTATAGCTTTATCTGTTTCTTCAACTTTTGTTGATATCACATTTCCTTTATTATCATAATTGAATTTGTATTCTTGTCCGACTGTATTCATAGCTTTTAGTAATCTATTTTTGTGATTATAGTCATATTCATATATATAACTTCCACCCTTAGGATTTATGGATTTAGCTACATCTCCTTCTGAACTATACTTAAAGGTACTTTCTTTTTTAGCATTATCTTCACTAGACACAATATTTCCAGTTTTGTCATATTGATAACTATTTCCTTTTTCATCTTTAAATAATCCTATATTATCCCAAAAAGTATCATTTGCATTATAATTATTTATTAGATAAATGGTTATTGCTTTATAATCACTATCTGTAATAAATTCTTCTGACATATATTGCCATTGTGAAGTATCCGTATTTACAAAAGAGTTTAGCCATTGTATTGAGTTATCATTCCTAACAATTCCTATTGTTACTCTTACACTTTTCCCCGCACTGCCTTCTTCTTGTAATCCATAAGATTTCACCCAATAAGATAAATTATATATATCTCCCTTGTTTCCAGAGATATCTATTTTTTGATATAATTTCTTAATTTTATACGCTGTTCCCCACGTTTTATATACATTGTTATTATCTATATTCAAAATACATTCATTCGAATCAGCATTGTCTAATTTTTGCCAATTATCTAATCCGCTATCAAAAAATGCATTTTTAACAAGATTATTTGGCATTTCTTTTACACATATTAGATTAGATTCAAGTGTTAATTTGTTTTTGTTTTCATCACTTGTACCATATTTATACATTTTTCCATAAGCATTATTAACATTATTTCCTTCTTTTCCAAAATCCCCTATACTAATGGTTTTCCCAGAATTATTAAATGTGTATACATTACTATATCCTTGATTATCCCTAAATTTCGTTGTATTATTTTCATAAAGTATATCTAATGAATTTCCTTCTTCATTATTTGCTCCATATTCTTTTACACTTTTTACTCTATTTACTTTTTGTCTATAATAATCATATGTATGAGAATAACCATCAATATTTTTTACTTTTGTCAGTAGATTTAAGTTATCATATTCATAATAGCTACTTTTTCCATCAAAATATTTAATTTGTGTAAGATTACCATTGGTATTATAATAATATTCCATTTTTCGATTATTAATATCTTTTATTGCTGATAACTTTCCATTTGTATATTCTAAGTTGATTGTTTTTCCTACTCCATCAATAACAGATGTTATTTTACCATTTCCATCCATATCAACAATGATTTTTTGGTGCTCTGTATTTTCACTTTCATATAAAAACCATTTATCATTTATCTTCTTAAATCTTAATATATTTCCCTGTACATCCTGCATTATAAATATATTATTTTCCAATTTCAGTCTTAGATTTAATCCATCTTCATCTACATATATGTTCTCTTTTTTCTTAAAATAATGTTCTGTTCCATCTTCATCAATATATTTTGCATATTCCACATTATTAATTGTTACTAATGTTATTTCTTGTCCATAATTTAATCTAAATCCTTTTCCATAACCTATATCTATATCTTTATTATTCGTATTGTAAACATGAGAAATACTTACTGGCAATATATTTCCCGGTGTTTCAAGATCTGTATGTGTTAATACAACATTTCCATTATAGTCATTTGTATTTACTTCTCCTGCTCTTCCCACATTTTGTGTGTGATATGTCATATTACTTTCTAAACCTGTCTGATTTCTATACACAATTTGTATCATTGGTCTACCATCTATATATTCCACATGTGTATTAGCAGATAGAAAATACGCATCTGATTGTGGATAATTATATGTTTCAATATTATCTTTTAGCATAACACCATAATTATTCCCATTCACATACCAATCTTTAACAATTGCAGTAATGTTAAAATAATTAAATTTAAAAGGTGAATTTTCATCATATTTATATTTTATATAATCGGTAATATGTGTATCATAATTATTATTACAATTATCCCAGTTTGCTGTTGCCTCATCCCAATCAGCAGTCATTTTATGAAGATTAATTTGCATCTCATTTGGCGATGGTGTCCATTCCTCTGTATCTGGATAATTGCATATACTTAAATCCGCAGCTACTACTTGGTCTCCAGCTTTTAGTTCTGGTAATGTAAACTTTATCAATCCTCTAGGTGCTTCTTTTAGTCTATTATTACTACCTATTCTAATAATATGTGCTTTGTGTCTATTAGGTGTGTTATTATCACCTTTAAATATAAAGGTATCTTTTATATCATTATAGTATAAGGATGTGTTAATCGTTGGGTCTATCGTTACAGGATATTCTCTTTCTTCTGCTTCCAACCATTCTGTATCTGGTATAATTTCTAAAATGTAATAATCTCCTTCTTTTTCTAAAATCACATCTATCTTATCTGATTGATTTAATTGATTGTCAAACATATACGGTGCTTCTATTTTAAAAATAACATTTGTTTTTTCTCTATTATATACTATTACTTCTTTATTTTCATTCAGCTCCATTATCATATCATTTGCTTGATATCGAAAAACAAATTTTTCTTGAATCGCATCTTTATCTTTTATGATTATACTTTCTTTTATACTATCTGATGTATTTTGATATTTTAAATCAATCTGTTCCATTATATTTTCATAATTAATTTCTGATGAGATTTTATCTAAATTTACTTTTTCTTGGCTCTCTTTAGAATATATTTTATTGTTCATATTACTTTCCAAGATTTCTTTATCATTTGCGTTATTCTTTATTTCTGCTTGCACATTTCTTATTTTCTTCTTTTCCATTTTGTTTTCTGTCATATGTGTACTATATTTTTCTATATTAAAATCTGTAGAATTCATTTCTGGTTGGTTTTTTTCCTTATTTGTTAATACAGTTCTTGTATCAATATCATTTTTAGTATTTTCTTCTGTGCTTATTTCTTCTGTATTTGTTTCTTGTTCTATATTTTCATCTATTTGTTCACTTAAATCCTTAACAACATTATTAGGGTTTGTTGTATCTTCTACTATATTCCATTTTATTTCATAATTATCTTTTGTCAATGTAGCTAATTCCTCTGTATTTGATTGTTTTGAATATTGTATTTTATAAGCCCCTTCTTTGTTCTGTATTTCTCCATTTTCTTCTTTTAAGCGATTATCAATTTCTTCTAATTTGCCATCTTTTACATAGTGAACATTTGACGGATACATTGCAACCATTCTTGTTCCGTCATCCATTAGAAAAGTTTTTTGATCTAATTTTCTCTCTCTTATATCTTCTCCTACAATTTCTCTTTTTTCCATATTTTCTATATTTCTGCTTTCTTCCATTACATTTATTTCTTCTGTAGTTAATTCTTTTTTCTTCCCCCAAGAGAAGGTTAATGCACTTACTATATTGGCATTAGCATTAATTAAAATAATTGTGACTAACATAGTTGCAATTATTTTAGATAAAACATCTCTTTTTTTCTCATCTTTTTCCATACATTCTCCCCTTTTTTATTTATTTTTACCACTTACATTTTTAAATTTATCACCTCTTTCTTTTTAGATTTTTCTAAACCTCGTATCTATCACCTCCAATATCTATTTTTACATTTAGAAAATGTAATTTTTAGCATACAAAAAAGACACAATCCTAATATGGCTTGTGTCCCTTATTTTTAATTTTATTTATTAACTCTTTTATTTGCATAATATACTCCAACTTTTATTTTATAATCGTTGTTACCATATATTGCCTTTTCTGGTATTATTTTACAACACAATAAAATAAATTACAAGTATATTTTACAAATTTTTCTAAAATTTTACATTTTATTCTATTTTAATACTGTATAATAGCAGATAAGATTTCTTGATTGGTTAATTTTCTAGCAGCATTTGTTGTCATTTCTAAGATTATTGTATTTTCATAAGAATATGGTTCGCAAACTTGATATGGATCCATTTGTTCAAATGGATATTCTACTAGTTCTCCTGTCATTTCATCTCTGATATAGCAAACTCCTGATATATCGATAATGTAAATAATATTTGAATTTATCATCTCATCAATTCTTTTGGCCATATCATTTTGACTTGTTCCATCTTTGTACAGATATCCTTCTTCATTGACTTTAAAGTTAGTAATTCCATTATCACTTAATATTGTTAAAAATTTGTCTCGTGAATTTGAAGATATCCATATACCTGTTTTTGTTGGTCTAGAATCCCAAAGTGAACTTGTTTCTTCTTCATTTGGAGATCCATTTTTTTCTATGCCTGCCCATACTGCTTGCATTTGGGCTTCTGGTTTTACTTGTAATATTTCTCTTCCATCATATTCTGTACCTACCTCATAAATACTAGCGTCTGCTGTTGCACCTGTTTCATTTTTAATGTCTTCTATTTGGTCTTTTTGTGCTTGTTGCTCTTTTTCTTTTTCTTGATTAGATACAATGACCGTTATACCTAGAATTATAATTAACAATATAGCTAATAATATAACGATTGTTTTGGTCTTCATTATCCATTCTCCCTTAACATATTTAATGTTGCATTAATATATTTTCCTGGATAGTTCCAGTCTAATATATTTTGATGACTATATACTTGTGGCAATTCTACTAATACAGACCTTGCGGTTCTATTACCATTTCCTAATTGTTGTCTTGCCCAGTTTACCAAATAGCCATTTCCATATGAAGATATATGTGTACTCATTCCATAATAGTTTCTATAATATCTTCCTAATCCATCATCTCCAATTGTTTCATTTAACCATCCATGTAAGTCTACTAATATGGTTTGTCCTGTTACGGATTTATGACTTAATAGAAAATCTCTTAAAGCTCTTACTTCATAAGCTTGATATGCAGCTGTTCCATTGTAATTTCTTGTATCATAATATCTTGCATAACTACTTCCCGTTTGCCAATTTCTATTCATATCAATTCCTTGATTTCCTGGTGCAGCACTATAAAATGTTGTTCTTCCTGGTCCATTGTTTGTCCATCCATGAATTTGTCCATCTGGATTTAAGTCTGGCAAAATATAAATTGTCCAATTGCTGATGATGTTTCCATCGGTTGTATTTTGTAAGTGGCTTTTAAATTGTTCTGCTATGTATGTTAACTCACTGCCATCTTTATAATAAGAATCTTCAAATCCATGAATTGAAAATGTTGCAAATAAAACATTGTTTCCTTTTCCAAATTTATAATATTTTAAATCTGTACCTCTCCAATCGCCTGCTACTTTGAATCCACTTGAGCCATATGTTCCTTCCTCAAAAAATGTTCTAAATCCTTTGAAAAATTTAAATTTTTGTGCATTTGTACTATTATTTTGTTGATATACTTTTATGTTTGTTCCATTATTGCTACTTGCATTGTCTACATCTAAGTATAATCCATTATATTTAGAAATAATATGATAATATCCATTTCCCGCTGGCTCTATAATCCATTTTTGGTTATCTAACTGCTTATATGTACTTTGATATACGTTATTATTGTTTGTATCTACTGTTAAAACTTTTCCTGAATGCTTTGCTTTGATTATATATTCTCCATTATTATATTCAAAAATAAATTTTTGTTGGTCAACATTATCTGCAGTATATAACTGAACATTTGCTCCATCATTTGTCGCACCCCAAGCAATATCTAAAACTTTATTGGCGTTTAATGCTGTTTCTATTTCGTAGGTGTCTGCTTTTATTGCTTCGATTTTTTGAAGTTTAAATTTTTGTGCATCTGTTCCATTATTAAAATAAACTTGTATGTTTGTACCATTACGATTGCTTAGTCCTCCCTGAACATCTAAAGCTAAATTATTACATTTAGAAATAATTGTATAATATCCATCTCCACAATTTTTTATTATCCATTTTTGAGCATCTGTATTGTTTCTTTCATATTGATCCACATTTGTTGATATTTTTTGGTCTCCATTATACACATCTAATGCTTTTCCTGAATTCATATTGATAATCTCATAATATCCTGTATCATTTATTTGTTTTATCATAAATTTTTGTTGTTGTTCTCTTTTATTTTCCCAAATATGAATATTTCCATAATTAGCATAGGTTGTGTTTTCTACATCAACTACTAAATTATTTTTTAATACGATTTGATATATACCATCTTCTATAGAATTCTTTTCTGGAGTTGCATAAATATATTCTGAAAGCTTGAATTTTTGATTTGCTTTATCATTTTTATTTAGCATTTTTAATTTAGTTCCGTTGCCTGTACTAGAATTTTCTACTGTTAAATATAATCCATTTAATTTAGAAATAATATGATAATACCCATTTCCGATATCTTTTAAAATCCACCTTTGGGCAGAAGTTCCATTTTCATCATATTGCCATACATATGTACCTGCTTCTGGGTTACCATTTCTTATATCTAATACTTTATTTGAATTTTTATTTTTAATTGTATAGCAACCATCTGAATTATATTTGAATTCAAATCTTTGAGATATTGCATTATTTATATCATTTATTTGAGCAATTGCTTCTCTATTTTTTGATTCGTTTTGAATATCTATTACTTTTTCTGTATTCAAGCTTGTTCTTATATTATAGATTCCATCATCTAGTACTTGTTCTTTTGAAACAGTTTCTATTGGAAGTAATCTAAATTTTTGTGCATTTGTACCATTATATTTATACTCCCATATATTGGTACCATTAGCATTTTTTGCATCAGCAATATCTAAACATAATTCACTTTGTTTAGAAAATATAGAATATGTATTATCAGAATTTTTTTGTATAATCCATTTCTGTGCATCTGTACTTACTTGATTTCCTTGAAAAACATTTCCACCTGATTTGATATTATTATCTTGTGTAGACATGGCCTTTCCTGATTTTTTATTTATGATTGTATAATAGCCATCCTCACCATATTGTATTTCAAATTTTTGTGCATCTGTATTATTATCTACATATAATTGTATATTCGCTCCTTGTGTTGTTAAGCCATCTTTAACATCAATTACTTTTGTTTCATCTAATAAAGATAATATCTTGTAAGTTCCATTTTCTATTGTTTTTTTACTTTCTTTTATGGGACTTTTTACAAGTTTAAACTTTTGTGCAAAAGTTCCGTTTTTCTCATATACTTGAAGATTTGCACCACTTTTGTTTTCCCCTTGATTTATATCTAAACAATATTTGCTATTTAATTTAGAACTTATTGTATATGTTCCATCTGCATTTTCCTCAATCATCCATTTTTGTGCATCTGTATTGTTTTTTTCATATTGCCATACATTAGCCCCATTATATATTTTTCCATCTTTAATGTCTAATAATTTTCCAGAATTCCTATTAATGATTTCATAATACCCATTTTTATCTTGTATAATTTTAAAATTTTGAGCCCATGTGGCATTATATGCATAAATTTGTGCATTCGCACCATTTGTTTCCGAAGCATTATCTATATCTATTACTTTATCATTTCCTACGCAAGAATATATATTGTAAAATCCTTCTTCTACTTTTGCTGGTGTATATGCATACACATCAGTATTAAAAGTATATCCAGCCAATATGATTGCAATCAAAATTAACATAGTCACTACAATGTTTTTTACCATTTTTTTATCCATAACAATATCTCCCTTCATTCGTTCAATATCAGTTTACAATTGTAGTCATTTTTTGTCAATACTTTTTTTGCTTTTTATTTACTTTTTTCTACACATAGTATTTTTTTGATTTTCATCAATACACGATTATCATTTTTTAATTTTTCCAATTTTATTGCTGCAACCGGCATTAATATTACAATATACGGAATAATATATCTTGATTTTGCTTCCCACAATATTTCAAATAAGAAACCACCTATAAAGATAGTTACTAATAAAATTAGTTCATTAGATAATTGTTTTCTGTTTTGTATTAGAACAATAACAGTGGATATGAAGATTATTAAAATCAATGCTTTTTGGTACATTCTTATTTTTTCCTCTTGCTTTAGAATCACTTCATCTTTTTGTTCATATTGCATAATATCTTCTTGTGTTGCAGTATTTCTTTTTATATCTTCAAAATTGAAAGATAAGTTATACCATAATGCTGAATATGTATTTTCAGTCCACATAGAAGCTAGTTTCATAGTATAAAATCTAATTGTATAAATTGGATTTTCAACAAAGTATCTTATTCTTTCTTTTATCATGTTTGGGTATTCTTGTTTAGCTGTTTCTAAATGATCCCATGCAAGATTTGCACTATCATTATACCAACCATTTCCTCTTGACCCTTCTGTCATTCCCATATATAAATACCCTGTTACCGGGAAAGATCCATTTTCTTCTAGATTAAACTGTTTTTCAAATTGTTTTTGAATAATTATGTTAGGAATAATTGATATTGCAATAAAAATTAGAATTAGAATCGTCTTTTTTAAATATGCTTCTTTTTTCTTTAAGATGTCTAATATTAAATATATTACTATAGCTATAATAAATATTAAATTATTTGTTCTAAGCATATAACTAAACAGCATTAGAATGGATGAAACTATCAGGTATCTTTTCTTATTTTTTTGTGTATAATTCATTATAAAATATATTGAATATATGCTTAACATTAAACTTGGTATATCCCCATATACAAATGTTGACAACATAGGTATACACATAAAAGTTGTAGATATAATTAATAAGATGGATTTATTTACATTGTATTGCTTTCCTAGTTTTTTTAATATTAAAAATAATCCGAATATTGTCATTGTATTACATAATGCATTTAAAGTTTGTATCACTCGATAATTTGTTGTATGCATTATCTTAAATATTATTGTTAAAGCCATAGTTAACGTTCTCTGTTGAGGGTTTCTGGCCAAATATCTATTTCCTTCTAGCTCTTCATAATTACCATTATAGATTTCCATTGCTGCATTATATGCTAACATTTGATCTGCAGTTGGATCCACATCTCTAAATTGAATCCAAACAACCTGTATTAAAAAGTAGACTACTAAAACTATTCCAAGTACTATTTTTTCAATATATGGTTTTAATCTTATTTTTTCCATTTTTTTAGATATAGCATATAATGCAATACCAATAAGGAGTACTAATATCAAATTAGTAACTCCATAATATTTTATATTTATTGTTTCACTACCATCATTTGTTAAATTGGCTATATAAATTAAATTTAAAATAATAACTGTAGCACATAAAAGTATTCCTATTATAAGAACTACATTCTTTGCTATTTTTTGTAATTTATCTTCCATCATTTTCTCCATTTTTCTTTAGATTTATTTATATTGATTATCAATTTCCTTTAAAATAACATCATGTGCACTACCTTCTGAAATACTAACATCAGAAACTAAAGTTAATCTTGCTTTTTCATGTAATTCAGGAATAGTAACACTTCCACAGTTACACATTGTTGATTTGATTTTTGCGCAAGTAATCGCTAAATTATCTTTTAATTTTCCTGCATATGGGATATATGAGTCAACACCTTCTTCAAATGAAAGTTTTTTATCGCCTCCCATATCATATCTTTGCCAGTTTCTTGCTCTATTAGAACCTTCTCCCCAATATTCTTTTACATACCCATTTCCTTTTTTAACAACTCTTGTTGGACTTTCATCAAATCTTGCGAAATATCTTCCCATCATAACAAAGTCTGCTCCTAATGCTAAAGCAATCGTAATATGATGGTCATGTACGATTCCACCGTCTGAACAAACTGGGATATAAATTCCTGTTTCTTCAAAATATTTATCTCTTTCTGCAACAACATCAATTAAAGCTGAGGCTTGTCCACGTCCAATACCTTTGGTTTCACGCGTGATACAAATTGAACCTCCTCCTACACCAACTTTAATGAAATCTGCACCTGCTTCTGCTAAATATCTAAATCCTTCTGCATCTACAACATTTCCTGCACCAATTTTAACTGAATCTCCATATTTAGCTCTTACAAAATCAATTGTATTTTTTTGCCATACAGAATATCCATCAGATGAATCCATACAAATTAAATCTACACCTGCATCTACTAATGCTGGTATTCTTTCTTCAAAATCTCTTGTATTAATTCCTGCCCCTACCACATAACGTTTGTTTTCATCTAATAAAGAGTTTGGATTATTTTTTCTCTCTTCATAATCTTTTCTAAACACTAAATATTTTAAGTTTCCTTCATCTGTTAAAATTGGCAAACAAGCAATTTTATTTTCCCAGATTAAATCATTTGCTTCTGATAAAGATATACCTTCATGTGCCCATACAGCTTTGTCTTTTGGTGTCATAAAGTTGTCAATTGGTGCATTCATATCATCTCTAGATACACGATAATCTTTGTCTGTTACTAATCCTATAAATTTTCCTTTGGCTGTTCCATCCTCTGTAATCATAACAGTTGAATGTCCTGTTTTTACAACCAATTCAATTACTTCTTTTAATGGTGTCCCTGATTTTACATTAGAATCACTAACAATAAACCCAGCTTTATGTTTTTTTACTTGTCTTACCATTTCTGCTTGTGCTTCTATTGTTTGTGAACCATAAATGAATGCAACGCCACCTTCTCTTGCTAATGCTATTCCCATATCTACACCTGATACAGATTGCATAATAGCAGATACCATTGGTACATTTGCATAATATTTTGCTTCTTCTCCTTTTTTGTATTTTACAAGTGGTGTTCTTAAAGATACCTTATTTGGTATACATCTTTCATCTGTTAAATTTGGTAATAATAGAAATTCATTAAATGTTCTTGAAATATCTTCTAAAATCTTTGCCATATTTTTTCCTCCATTTATTATAAAATTATAAAATGAAATGATGCAGAACTTCTTTTGTAATCCTGTCATCATTCTCTCCTTGAAAAATTGATAGTATTAGTATATCACATTTTTTGTACACTGTAAACAACATCTTTCTATTTTTTTCATATTATGTAACTTTTTATGAGGTTGCCATTAGTTGCTCATAATATGCATTATATAACTTATTATAATATCCATCTGGAATCTGTAATAATTCCTGATGACTTCCTTGTTCAAGAATTTCACCTTTGTTTAATACGATAATTTTATCTACATTTACAATGGTAGATAATCTATGTGCTATAAAGATAGATGTTTTTTCTTTTGATAATGTATCCACCGATTTTTGTATCAATGCCTCTGTTTTAGTATCAATATTGGCTGTTGCTTCATCTAAGATAAAAATAGATGGATTATGTGCAAAAATTCTTGCAAATGCTAACAATTGTTTTTCTCCTGCAGAATAAGAATTTCCTCTTTCGCTTGCAATTTCTTCTATCCCATTTGGTAAAGAGCCTATAAACTCTTCTGCTGAGGATAGTCTTATAACATCTTCAATATAGTCATCTGATAAATTATCATTTAATTCAATATTTTCTCTAATACTTTTTGCAAAGATAAATGGATCTTGTAATACAATACCAACTTGTTTTCTTAAGTATCGTAAGTTAATATCTTGAATATTAACACCATCTATTAAGATTTCTCCTTTTTGAATTTCATAAAAACGGTTAATTAGATTAATGATGGTAGTTTTTCCTGATCCTGTTTTTCCTACTAATGCAATACTTTGTCCAGGTTCGATTGTAAAGCTAACATCTTTTAGAACCCAGTTCTCATCTTTATAGGCAAACCACACATGTTTAAATTCAATTTTTCCTTTTATCTTTTCTAAGGTTTTTCCCTCTTCAAAATTTTCTAGATATTCTTTATGGTCTAATATATCATATATTTTATTTACTGATACAACCGCCTCTTGGATGGTTTCAAAGTTTTCGACAATACGATTGATCGGTTCAAAGATTTGTTTTAAATAGGTTATAAATACATAAATAACACCAACTTCTAGGCTAATATGAAATACATGATTCACACAAGCCCAAATAATGACAGCCACGCCAATATTTTCAAAAACAGTCATCATTCCGATTAGAAATCCTTCTGTAAATGAGGTGGGAATTCTAGATTTATAAAATTCTTGGGATAATTCCTCACATTCCTTTTCTTTTTCAAATTGTCTATTAAAAATTTTTATAACTTTTACGCCATAAATTGATTCTGCTAAGAATACATTTAATTTGGTTTTTACATTTTTAGAATATTCTCTTACTCTGTTACTAATTCTAGTAATAATAACAGATGTTAAAATGACAAATGGAATAATGGCAAAGCATAATAATGCTAATTTATAGTCTATAGATAGCATAATAACAATTAAAGCAATAATCATCACCACATCTTTTGCAAAAGTCGTAATAACATCTTTAAACATAGTTGTGATATCTTCTACATCATTGGTAATTCTCACAAAAAGTGTTCCTGCAGGTGTTTTATCATGAAATTTCATATTCGCATATTGGGCATATTTATATAATTTATTTCTGATTGAATAAATTACATTTTCTCCTGTCATACTGGTAGCTGTAGTTACCACAAAATCTAATATATTTCCTATTAGCACAAGTGCTATGTAAATACTTCCAATAATCCCAATTGTCATAGCACCTTTTTGCCATAATCCTGCACTTAAATAATCATCGATGACAATTTTGATTAAATATGGTTTGACAACTTCACATATGCTAATGATAATTGATAATAGGGAAATAATAATAATCGCCTTTTTTTGTGGTTTCAGCATTTTATAAATTCTATGTAAAGTTTGATTTTTCATTCTTATTTATATATATAACTATTTATTAGCTATATATGCTCCTTTCTTTAGTTGATTTAACATATTTTTACGCTAACATACCTTCTTCAGCCTTTGTCGATTGCTGTTCATAAAATTCATTATATAACCCATGTTTTTGGATTAATTCATCATGTGTTCCTTTTTCTACAATACTTCCATTGCTTAAAACAATAATTTTGTCACTGTCTTTTACATCTGATACTTTATTAGATATGATAATACAAGTTTTCTCTCCTGAAAATTGCTTTATATTTTCTAATAAAGTTTGTGCTGTTCTGTTATCTAAAGCTGAAAATGTATCATCAAAAATTAATATACGACTATTTTTTAGAAATGCTCTTGAAATCGCCACTCTTTGTTTTTGCCCACCTGACAAATCTGCGCCTCTTTCGCCAATTTTGGTTTCGATTCCTTTTGGCATTTTGGATATTTCATCATAGATAACCGCTTTTTTGGTACTATCTTTAATTTCTTCTGTTCGATACTCTTCTTTGAACAAACTGATATTATCTTTTAATGTTGAAGAAAACAAGAAATTGTCTTGTGTGATGTAACAGATATTTTCTCTTAGTACTTCAATTGGTATATCGTTAATATCTTTCCCATCAATTTCTATTTTTCCTCTAGGAATACTATATAATCTAGTTAATACATTCATTAAGGTTGTCTTTCCACTTCCAATTGTTCCAATAATTCCTAAAGTTTCTCCTTTTTTTATTTCAATGCTAATATTTTCTAAAACATTTTCCATGACTTCTGGATAATGGAATGTTAAATCTTTAATCACAATATTGCCTTCTAATTCATTTTTGATTTTTCTTTCCTTTACATTTACTTTTTCTGTGTCTAGTTCAAACACTTTATTTAGTCTTTTATAAGAAATTTGTGCTCTTTTGATTCTAGCAATTAATGGTGGTATCCAGCTAACTGGTCCTACAAAGAGCCCAATATATCCATTAAAGGTAACCAATTCTCCTACTGTAATTTGTCCATCAACTACTAATTTTCCTCCAAATAACAATGCGATGGAATAACATAGTCCAAAACAGATATTAACAGTTGTTGTTAACAAATTGGAATAAATATCTACCGTATTGTCACTTTGTTTTACTCTACGATTTTTCTTAATAAAATCTTCCAATTGATTTTTTTCACAAGCATATGCTTTGGTTGTTCGAATACTATCTGTACTTTCTTGTATATATTCAGAAAGTTCTGTAAATCTATCTTGTGCTCTTGCAAAACTTTTTTCCACTTGATTTTTAATCTTAACAATCAAATATGAAGCAATCAAGATAGGGATAACCGTGGCTATTGTTAAATAAATATTGACACCACTTGCCATTTGATAGATTGCAATAATAAAGGTATATACAATTCTTGCTCCATGAGATATAATCCTATACACCGCACTCCTTATTTCGTTTGTATCTTTTACGAAATAAGACATGATTTCTCCATTTTTAATATTTTGTATATCTTTTAACTTTAATTTCAGAAATCTTTCAAATAATTTTACCTTTATATCTCTTTCAAATCCTCTTGAAATAACGGTTTCAGTATATTTCCAAACCACTCTTACAGTTAACAAAACAACACATATTCCCAAAAGGTAATATATGTTGTTTATAATATTTTGTTTATTTGCCTCTATGTCATATAACATATCAACAATATCCCCTATAATTTTAGCAGGAATTGTCAATAGATATATGTTTAATCCGATAAATATAAAATGAATTAAAGAACTCCATTTATAATTTTTTAGTGAATCTATTATTACTTTTTTCATAATTAAAAATCATCCTCTGTATATTTTCTGTTTTTCTTTTGTCCAATTAGGGACGTTTCTGTTTGGGACATTTTTGTACAAATGTCCCAAAATATTTAAATGATTTTATGATCCTTCTTTTCAATACAATCATATAATGCATCATTGTTAAACCCTATATTGGAATTGTTTTCTACTTGGTTTTGTTGCATTTGCTTATTAAGGTTCATGAATTCAACTTGGTCTTTAAAATTAAAATCATCAAACTCAAATTTCATATTTTCCTCTTTCTACAATATTTTTGCCAATATTGTATTAATATATTTTCTATTGCCGACCTTATTATATTCTATTTTACATTATTGAACAAGTCTTTTTGTTTCTTTTGCAATCATTAATTCTTCATTTGTTGGAATCACATATACTTTTACTTTTGAGTCTGGTGTAGAAATCACTTTTTCCTCTCCTCTCATGTTATTTGCATCTAAGTCTAATTTCACACCCATAAATTCTAATTTTTCGCAGATACCTTTTCTAATATTGATTTGGTTTTCACCAATACCACCTGTAAAGATGATATAATCAATCCCTTTCATAGCAACTGCATATTTGGCTATAAAACTTGCAATAGCATAATTAAATTGTTCAATTGCCATTTTAGCTCTTTCTGTTCCTTTATTTGATTCATCTTCAATCACTCTAAAATCTGGCGCCATACCTGAAATACTTGCTAATCCTGATTTTTTATTTAAAATATCTTCCATTGTTTGTGGATCTAAGTTTTCTTTTTTCATAACAAAAGTAACTACTGATGGATCTAAATCTCCACTTCTCGTTACCATAGGTAATCCTGCAAGTGGTGTTAATCCCATACTCGTATCTATTGATTTACCATCTTTTACAGCACATATACTAGCCCCTTGACCTAAATGACAAGTAACAATTTTTGTCCCTTCAAGAGATTTATTTTCTATTTCACCAAGTCTTTGAGATACATACATATGAGAAGTACCGTGGAACCCATATTTTCTAACACCATATTTCTCATAATATTCATAAGGTATTGGATAGATATATTTATCTTTTGAAATAGATGAATGGAATGCTGTGTCAAATACCCCTACCATTGGTTTATTTGGCATAACTGCTCTACAAGCTTCGATTCCTAACATACATGCTGGATTATGTAATGGTGCTAAATCTGTACATTCTTCTATTGTTTTAATAACCTCATCTGTTATCACAACAGATTCTGTTATTTTTTCTCCTCCATGAACCACTCTATGTCCTACAGCACTAATCTCATCTAAAGAATCAATCACTTTATACTCTGGATTTGTAAATTGTTCTAATGTAAATTCAATTGCCTCTTTATGATTATATGCTGGTTTTTGAATTTCAATTTTTTGTCCATTTACTTTATGGGTAATAAAGGCTTCTTCTTCTCCAATTCTTTCATATTTTCCAGAAGCCAATACTTCTTCTGTCTCCATATTAATTAATTGATACTTTAGTGATGAACTACCACAATTTAAAACTAAAATTTTCATTTTTTCCTCCTTATTTATATTAAACTTATATTAAATTTATATTGATAATAAATATATGTAATAAAATTTTTGATTTCTTTATGCCATGTATAAAAACAACTTTTTTATAGTTACTTTTCTAAGGTGTGTCCCTTTTGGACATTTTTTGTCCATTTTGGCACGTCCCTAATGTTCCATTGTTGCTCTTGCTATCATCAGTTCTTCATTTGTTGGGATGACAAATGTTCTAACTTTAGCATCTTTTGCAGTAATTTCTGCTTCCATTCCTTTTACTTTTTGATTATATTCTTTGTCTATCTTAACGCCAAACACTTCTAAATGATTACAAATTGCTTCTCTGGAATCTTGGCCTTTTTCTCCTACGCCTGCTGTAAAGGTTAGAATGTCAAATCCATTCATGGCTACTGCACATTTTGCTACATAGCTAGCTGTTAAGTAATGGAAATTGTCAAGTGCTAGTATTGACCTTTCATCATCAGCTGCTGCTTCTGCCTCTATATCTCGAAAATCAACAGATACACCTGAGATTCCATAAGCACCTGATTGTTTATTTAATATTTTTTCCATTTCATCTGGTTTTAGATTTTCTTTTTTCATGATATAGGTAACAACTGATGGATCTAAATCCCCACTCCTTGTTCCCATAGAAATTCCTCCAAGTGGTGTTAATCCCATGCTAGTTTCTACTGATTTTCCATATTGAATAGCGCATACACTTGCACCTTGCCCTAAATGACAATTAATAATTTTTAATTCTTTAATATCTTTTCCTACTAATTCTGCAACTCTATTTGCCACATATTGATGGGAAGTTCCATGAAATCCATATTTTCTAACACCATATTTTTCATAATATTCATATGGTATAGGATAAATATATCTTTCTTTTTCTAATGTTTGATGAAAAGCTGTATCAAATACGGCTACCATTTTGATATTTGGTGCCAGTTTTTTACAAGCTTTGATTCCTAAAATCGCCGCTGGGTTATGTAATGGTGCTAAATCTATACAATCCTCTATTCCTTTTATTACTTCATCTGTGATAACTACTGGATTAGCAAATTTTTCTCCACCATGGACAACTCTATGTCCAATACCACCTAATTCTTCTAAACTTTTAATCACTCCATAATGTGGATTCGTTAATCTACTTAATACAAACGAGATGGCTTTATCATGTTTTTTCGCATAATGTTCAAATTTATGTACTTCACCATTTACTTTATGTGTTAAAAATGAATCAGCTTGACCGATTCTTTCAAAATATCCTTTTGCTAAAACAGTTTCTGTTTCCATATCAATGACTTGATATTTTAATGACGAACTTCCTGAATTTAACACTAATATTTTCATAAAAACTCCTTACTTATTAAAGTTTATTGTGCTTGCACTGCTGTTATAGCAACAACTCCTGCTATGTCATCACTATTACATCCTCTTGATAAATCATTTACGGGTTTTGCAATCCCTTGACATAATGGTCCATACGCTTCTGCTTTTGCCAATCTTTGTACCAATTTGTAACCTATATTTCCCGCATCTAAATTAGGGAAAATTAGTACATTCGCCTTTCCTTCTAATGGACTGTTTGGTGCTTTTGATTTTGCAATTTCTGGGATAATCGCTGCATCTAATTGTAATTCTCCATCTACCAGTAAATCCTTTTGTTTTTCTTTTACTAATTTTGTTGCTTCAATAACTTTTTCTGTTAATTCTGAATGAGCGCTTCCATAAGTAGAATATGAAAGCATTGCTACTTTTGCTTCTTTTCCTACTAATTGCTCAAAACTTTTACTTGATGATATGGCAATTTCTGATAATTGTTCTGGATTTGGATTTTCATTTAAGCCACTATCTCCAAATATAAATACGCCATTTTCACCATATTCACAATCAGGTACAACCATAACAAAAAAAGCAGAAACTAATTTGGTGTCTGGTGCTGTTTTTAAAATTTGTAGAGCTGGTCTTAATGTATCTGATGTAGAATGTGCTGCTCCTGAAACTAATCCATCTGCTTTATTATCCTTTACCATCAACATTCCATAATATACTGGATCTAAAACCAATTCTTTTGCTTTTTCTATTGTCATTCCTTTGTGTTTTCTTAATTCATACAAAAGATTTGTATATTTTTCATAATCTTCTGACTTTTGTGGATCTACAATTTGGGCACCTTCAATGTTTACCGCATTTGTTTTTGCTTTTTCTAAAATATTTTCTTTATTTCCTATTAAAATAATGTTTGCATATTTTTCCTTTATTACCTTCTCTGTTGCTTGTAGTACTCTTATATCTTCTGCTTCTGGAAGGATAATAGTTTTGATTTCTTGTTTTGCTCTTTGTTTAATTTCTTCAATAAATGCCATTTTTATTGCCTCCTTTACCTCAATCATTATATACTATAAACAAAGAAAAGCACAAGTCTTTTCTAAAAAAACTTTGTGCTTTTATCCGAATATTTTAGGTAAAAATATAATTAACCCAACAATCACAGAAATAATGGCAGAAAATAGTACAGCACCTGCCGCAATATCTTTTGCATATTTTGCCTTTTCATTAATCTCAGGCATAGCAATATCCACTGTTGTTTCAATAGCTGTATTGATTAATTCTAACGAAATAACAATGGCAAATAATAATAAACATACAATCCATTCTATTAGTGATATCTTAAAAATAAATCCTGCCACAATTACCAATGCCATAATCACAAAATGTATTTTTAAGTTTTGTTCTGTTTTCCATGCTTCTGTTACACCCTCAAAAGCATACTTAAAACTGTTTCTTAATTTTTTCCTTTTTTTTCTTAATTTTACCATTTTTCTTTTATCTATCATTTTAATATCTTTTTCCTTTTCTATTTGTAATATAGATTTCACAACATTTGTAAATAACATTAAATAAGCAATTGATATTGCAAATCCGCCTATAACATCACTTGCATAATGTACTCCCAAATAAATTCTACTAAATCCAATCATTGGTATTAAAAGACCTAAAATTCCGCAACTAATGTATTTTATCTTTTTGTTTTTAACCATTTTCCATATTAGATAAATGATCAATCCATAAAATGCCATACTAACCATAGAATGCCCTGAAGGAAAACTATATCCACTTTCTGCAATTAATCTATATCCATCTGGCCTTGGTCGTTGTATAATATATTTTAATAATTGATTTAACAAAGTTGTAACAATCAAATTACTCGCGATACATACCCCTACTTTTTTGTTTTTTATAAAAATCAAGGTCCCTAAAGTTATCGCTATTAATACATATGCAGAAGATAGATTGGTAATTACTTTCATAATAACAGTTAATGGTTCTGACCTTAAATTTAAAATAACTAGTCTATATACAAGTATATCTAATGTTAATTGTTCATTTTCAAAAATATCTTCTAACATCATTATGACAATAATTAGACAAAGGAAAGCAATAATCCATTTATAATTTTTTTCTATAATTCTTTTTAACATTTGTGTTTCTCCATTCTTATTTGACTTTTACTACATATTTCTCTCTTTTTATCCTTTTCCTTTTGAATATGAGGTTAAAATTTTACTATCTTTTCCCATGTTAAGTCTTCTTTTCCAAAATGACCATAATTAGTTGTCAATGAATATATTGGTTTATCTAATTCTAAATACTGGATAATGCCATCTGGTGTTAAATCAAATTTTTCTTTGATTTTTGCAATTAATTCTTCCTCTGTTATCATACCTGTTTCAAATGTATTTACATGAATAGATAATGGTTCTTTCATGCCTATTGCATAAGAAAGTTGTATTTCACATTTTTTAGCATATCCGTTTGCCACAATATTTTTCGCAATATGTCTTAACATATATGCTGCTGACCTATCTACTTTACTGGCATCTTTTCCTGAGAATGCACCTCCACCATGTCTAGCATATCCACCATATGTATCGACAATAATCTTTCTACCAGTAAGTCCTGTATCACCTAAAGGTCCACCTATTACAAATTTTCCAGTTGGATTAATATAAATTTTGGTATTTTCATCTATCATCTCTTCTGGAATAACTGGTTTGATAACTTTTTCAATCACATCTTTTTTTAATGTATCTTGGCTAATTTCCTCATTATGTTGTGTAGAGACTAATATTGTTTCGATTCTTTTGGGTTTATCATTTTCATATTCAACCGTTACTTGTGTTTTTCCGTCTGGTCTTAAATATGTTATCTCTTTATTTTTTCTTGCTTCTGTTAATCTTTTAGATAGTTTATGAGCCATAGAAATCGCATATGGCATATATTCTGGTGTTTCGTCACAAGCAAATCCAAACATAATTCCTTGATCTCCAGCTCCTCCAACATCGACACCTAAGGCAATATCTGGACTTTGTTTTGTTATATTGATGTCAATATCACAAGTTCTATAATCCATATCAATATTTTCATTGTCATATCCAATTTCTTTTATTTTTTCTCTTACTAATTTTTCAATATCTATTTCTCCCTTAGCCGTTACCTGTCCTGCAATAGTTATTTTATTCCCTGAGGCAAAGGTTTCTACTGCTACTCTTGCAGTTTTGTCTTGTTTTAAATATTCATCTAATATACAGTCTGAAATTGTATCACATAATTTATCTGGATGTCCTTCTGTCACACTTTCTGATGTAAAATAATATTTACTCATTTTATTTCCTCTTTTCTTTTTATCGCTCTTTATATAGGTAAAATTAACTTTTCTTATATTGCATAATTATTGCATTTTTTTGTTATTTTGTCAATGGGACGAAAACATATAAAAACAATGAACTGTAGGTTTCCCAAACATATATATATATTTACTTAGCACTTTTGTTTTTCTGTATTTATTTAAAATCTTTTTTATTTTTTCAGATTTAACAAATTTAATAAAACTATATTGAAAACGGACCAGTACCAACCCGGTCTGGTCCATCTCCTTTGTCATCTTCATCTCAATTTAAAGATTGCTCTGATTATGCTTTTCAAGGCTTCGATTCTATCTTCTCTTCTTATCTTTTTTAGCCTTTTAGGCATGTTCCGTAATTGCTCTTCTTCATTTTGCATTATAATTTTACCACAGCCTTTTCCTCCATAACCACTCATTTTTTATCCTCCTTTAAAAAATTTAATATAGGACTTATATTTTTAGTGTCTTTTCATTTATAACACTTTTTTCTGTATTTTTCAATACTTGTAATCTTTTAGATAGCATAAATTTTTAGTAGGATTTCTCTTCATTAAAATCTTGAACTGACTTTGTTTCTTGATTTTTGAGATTCC
>CALXFE010000005.1 GCA_944387545.1 uncultured Clostridia bacterium
ATTTCAATACTTTCTGGGATTATAGGTGATTTATTTTTACCGTTCTGGAATGTTACTTCGGTGTGTACTGTACTTTTACTGATTCCAAATTTTTTAGCTGTGCCTCTAACTGTATCTTTTGAATCTATAATATACTGTGCAAATTGTGTTGCACGTTCTTCAATGGATATATCTTTCATTCTATTCTAACTCCTTCTATTTAGAATACTTTTGTTTAATTGTATTCTTATACTAGAATTGTTAGAACTGCTGATTACAGAATAAAAAAATGGACATTCATGAAATCAAAGATTTCCGTGTCCACATTTATAAAAAATTTCTTATTTTATAATAGATTTTATAACTTCTCCAGCAATTATCATCCCTGCAACAGACGGAACAAAAGATATACTAGCAGGTGTCCTTTGTTCTCTTTCATGTTTTATTGGTTCCTCTTTGGAATATAAAACTTTTACATCTTTTATACCTCTTTTTTTCAACTCTTTTCTCATAACTTTTGCTAATGGACATACTGAAGTCTTATAAATATCTGTTATTTCAAATTTTGTTGGATCTAATTTATTTCCTGTTCCCATACAAGAAATAATAGGCACATTTTGTTCTTTTGCTCTTTGTATTAATTTTAGTTTTGTTGTAATTGTATCCACAGCATCTACAACATATGTTATAGAATCATCAATTAAAAGTTCCTCTTTTTCTATATTTTGTGGCATATGATTTTCTACTTTTGCCTTCGGATTGATTGCTATGATTCTTTCTTTCATACAATCTACTTTTGGTTTTCCTATATTGGAGATTGTTGCATGTATTTGTCTATTCAAATTGCTTGGACATACAACATCATTGTCAACAATAACTATATTTTCAATGCCTGCCCTTATCAATCCTTCTACAACAAATGAACCTACACCACCTATCCCATATACAATGATTTTTGCTTTAGCTAATTTTTCCAATGCTTTTTTTCCAATTAATAATTCTGTTCTTGATTTCCAATCTTCCATTTATCTCTTTCTTTCTTGTTTTATATTTTTCATTTCTTTAAGTTGATTTACTAATTTTTCTGCATATTGTTTCTGTGAATACATTTTTAATATTCTTTTAAGTATTTGTATGTTGACTTTACTTTCATCTTTAAATTCTAGTTTTATTTTATATGTTAATATACCTTTTTTTATTTTTCTTATTTTTACATCTTCAAGCTTTACTACAAATCCATTTTCTATAGATTTATTGGTTAGTTTTGATAATTCAAAAAAGTATAAATTTTCATTATTAAAATGTATAATATATTGTATATATTTTGAAAAAGAAAATAGTCCATATAACAAGTAATCTCCAGCTGTTGGAATTACTTGAGCTAACAAATAATTATCATCTTCTAGACCGTTTATTGTTAAAAATTTTCTTATATTTTCTCCATTAAACTTTTCTAACTTAAATTGTTTGACAGATAATTTTTCCCCTTCTGAAAATATTTGCTTATCCTCTTTTTCTAATTCCATACTCATTTTTAATTTTTTTATAGATTTTTTTGCACTAGAAAAACCAATTAATGCACCTGTTCCATATATTATAACCATTATTATATTGAATCTAAAATTGAATAAATAGATTAATATGTGTAATACAATATTTGTTATTATAAAATATTTATTAAAGTTTTCTTTAAATAAAACGTTTTTACTTCGTTTAGAAATTTTTCCTGCTATTACACCTCCTAATAAAGGTGCCAAAAAAAGCATAATAAATGTAGGTAAAACTGCTCCATTTGTCCCATACAATACCATAATTGTACAAATCATTAGTAATTCTGTAAATACGATTAATGCTGATCCATATCTTAATAAAAAAGAACTTTGTGTTGTTTCTATTTTACTCACTCCTTCTATCTTTTTAATTATTTTATATCTTAATGTCTTTATATATTTCAGTTAGATTTCATGTTAAAAACTATATTGATAATTCATCATAACTATTATATAATATAAGTTAACAAAATTCAATAAATTAAGGAGTTTTATATGTTAAGAATAAATAATATAAAAATTAGAGAAAATATATCTGATGAAGCATTAATCAATTTAGTAATCCATAAATTTCATATAAAAAGTTCTGATATTGTTAAGTGGCATATATCTAAAAAATCGATTGACGCTCGAAAAAAAACAGATATCTTTTTTAATTATATAATTGATATCGAAGTAAAAGATGAGTCGAAATACCCACATATTCATAAGATTGAAAAAGTGGATATAGAAAAAATGATAAAAGACAATATTAACATTTCAATTGTAAGTTCTTTGCAATCCAAAGTATCTCCTGTTATTGTTGGAGCTGGTCCTGCCGGATTATTTTCAGCTTTAATCCTTGTTCAAAATGGAATATCTCCAATTATCATTGAACAAGGAAAAACTGTACAAGAAAGAAAAAAAGATGTAGACAACTTTTTATATAATAAGCAATTACATATTTTTTCTAATGTTCAATTTGGAGAAGGTGGTGCTGGTACTTTTTCAGATGGAAAATTAACGACTGGAATTCATAATCCATTATGTCAAAAAGTATTAGAAGAGTTTGTTCATTTTGGTGCTCCTGAAGAAATCCTTTATTTATCTAAACCACATATTGGTACTGATAAATTAATTCACATTATTGAAAATATGAGAAATTATATTGTTTCTAAAGGTGGAAAATTTTATTTTAATACCAAATTTATAAATTTTACAATACATAATCAAAAAATACATTCTGTATTATTAAAGAATTTAACAACTAATGATACTTTTGAAATCAACACTTCTAACCTCATTTTGGCTATTGGTCATAGTTCTAGAGATACCTTTGAATTATTATATAAAAATGGTATTACTATGGAAAAAAAGAATTTTTCTGTAGGTGTTCGAATAGAGCATCTTCAAAGAGATATTAACAAAGCACAATATGGTGAAAATCCAAAATTAAAATTACCACCAGCTGAATACAAATTAGCTTATCATGCGCCTTCTGGTCGTTCTTGTTATAGTTTTTGCATGTGTCCAGGTGGAACAGTTATTGCTTCTTCTAGTGAAAAAAACACAATTGTTACAAATGGTATGAGTAACTACTTAAGAGATGGTACAAATGCAAATGCAGCATTACTTGTAAATGTAACTCCTGAAGATTTCACAGATTCCTCTCCTTTAGCAGGTATCTATTTTCAAAAAGATTTAGAAGAAAAAGCATTCATTTTAGGAGGTTCTAATTATTATGCACCAATCCAAAAAGTAGAAGATTTCTTAAATAATAAAAAATCTTCCCAAATTGGTTCTGTTATTCCTTCCTATTTGCCTGGAACAACACTATCCAATTTAAATGATATTCTTCCTCATTTTATTTCTTCTACTTTAAAAGAAGGTATCTTATACTTTGATAAAAAATTATCTGGCCTTGCAAATCCTGATGCTATATTAACTGGTGTAGAAACCAGAAGTTCTTCTCCTGTTAAAATTCGTAGAAATGATTCTTTAATGTCTAATATAGAAGGAATTTATCCTTGTGGTGAAGGTGCTGGATATGCAGGTGGTATTATGTCTGCTGCTGTAGATGGTATAAAATGTAGTTTGGCTATTTTAGGGGCTAATGATTAGCCCCTATTTTCTTGCATCTTGAACAATTTTAATCAGATTTGTTACTAAATAGTCAACATCCTCTTTTGTATTGTCATCTCCAAAAGTTACTCTTAATGTTCCTTCTGCATACTCTCTTGTTAAACCAATTGCTGTTAGAACATGTGATGGCATATGACTACCTGAAGAACAAGCACTTCCTGCCGAAGCACATATTCCTTTTTCATCAAGTCTTGCTAATAGTTCATCACCATTCATATTTTTAAATGATATATTACTATTTCCTGGTAATCTATATTTAATTGAACCATTTATTTTTATATCAGACAAATTATTGCTTATTTGTGTGAAATAAGCATCTCGTAATTCTTTTAATTGATGAATATGCTTATGCATATTACTCTTAGCTATTTTACAAGCCTCTCCTAGTCCTACCATTCCAGGTACATTTTCCGTTCCTGCTCTTTTGTCTCTTTCTTGATGACCTCCATCTATTAAATTTTTAAATTCTATATTATTCTTTACATATAATGCACCTATTCCTTTTGGTGCACCTATTTTATGGCCTGATAAGGATAACATATCGATTTTTAATTTTCTCACATCTATAGCAACATTTCCACAAGCTTGAACTGCATCTGTATGAAAAATAATCCCTCTTTTATTGGCAATTTCTCCTATTTTTTCTATTGGCTGAATCGAACCAATTTCATTGTTAGCAAACATTATACTAATTAATACAGTATCTTTTGTTATACAATTATTTAATTCTTCTATATTGATGATTCCCTCTTTATCTACATTTAAATATGTGACTTTATATCCATTTTCTTCTAAAGTTTTGCAGGTATTTAATATCGCTGGATGTTCTATTTTGGATGTAATGATATGTTTTCCTTTATTTTTTTCTAAATACATAATTCCTTTTAGTGCTGTATTGTCACTTTCTGTCCCTCCACTTGTAAAATATATTTCATTTTTATCGCAATTAAGTAATGTCGCTACCTGTTTTCTGGCTTCTTCTACACCTGCTCTTGCTATTCTACCTAATTTATATAGTGATGATGGATTTCCATATTCCTGTGTTAAGTAGGGAAACATTTTATCCAGTACTTCCTTCTTTACTTTTGTTGTCGCTGCATTATCAAAATATCTTATTTTCATTTAACTTCTCCCCTCTTAAAATCTTCTTATCCTATTTTATGCTATTTCTTATTGATTATTTCTTTAATTTCACTTATTTTATTCATTGTCATTATATATCCAGATTGATAGCAACTATCCATTTTTTGTATATCTAATAATCCCGTCTTATCTGTTCCTATTGTTAAAATATAATCACTTTGTTTCAAATTTTCTTCTGATATTTTATTTCCCATTAAATCAATTGTTCTCATGGCTATATCCATATAATTACTCTCTTGTGTTATATCATCTGCTTTAAAATTAACTGCTAATACTTTATCCATCCCTTGTTTTTTTACTTCAATTACAGGTACATTATTTAACGCTCCACCATCCAAGAATTTATGTTCTTCGAAATCACATGGGCAAAATATTGCTGGAAAACTACTTGTTGCTCTTAAAGCCTTTCCTACACTAATGTCCATTATATATTTACTATATACATTTTTTTCATTTGGTACATGATTTGTAAATATATATTCCTTTCCATTTTTTATATCAACAGCAGGAATAGATATTGGCATTCTAGTTATCTGGGAAATCATGCTTATCCCTTTTTTTCTTGCTAATTTGTCAAAAAGTTCTTCTATATTCTCTCCCTTTCTAAATCCTGTATTTTCCTTTTTAAATACATTGCCTATCTTTTTCATTATATGATGTAAGCCAATTTCTACAATATCTTTTGAATATTTTTGAAATAACGCATAAATCTTGTCTGGGGAATATCCTAAAGCATATAATCCTGCAATTAATGCCCCTGAACTCGTTCCTCCTATGGCATCTATTTTTATGTTACTCTCTTCCAATGCTTTTAATACCCCTGCATGTGCAATTCCTCTAATTCCTCCGCCAGATAAGGCTATTCCCAATTTCACTTTTTCACCTTTTTTCTCTTTCAATTTTATATAGTATTTGCAGTTTGGCATTTTTTAATCAATTATTTTATTGTATTGGAAATAGTTCAAAGTCTTCAGTGCTTTAAACAAATCATAACCACCAGTAAAACTGGTGGTTTGCTCTTAGCCTAGAAGGCTTTTGTACTGGCACTTCTGGGCTTAAGCCCTACTGAACGGTTTCGCCAACCGCATTTCTTTCTCAGGCTACCACTTAAGTGGTCCTAACCCTTTTTTTATTTTTCTTTCTTTTTCCTTTTCTTCTTTCTCAAATGGGTCAACATATTCTTTGATACTTATTTGATCTGTTGCTATATCTTCTTGTAATTGTTTTCTTATATATTCTTCTATTGCTTTTTTATTTTTGCCTACTGTATCCACATAATAGCCTCTACACCAAAAGTGCCTATTTCCATATTTGTACTTGTAATTTGCATGCCTATCGAATATCATCAAACTACTTTTTCCTTTCAGATATCCCATTATACTTGCTACGCTATACTTTGGTGGAATACTAACTAGCATATGTATATGGTCAGGGCATAATTCTGCTTCTATTATTTCCACACCCTTCTGCTCACATAATCGCCTTATTATTACTCCTATATCTTTTCTTATTTTTCCGTATATTTCCATTCTCCTATATTTGGGTGCAAATACTATATGGTATTTGCAATTCCAAGCACTATGTGCTAAACTATTTTTGTCTTTCATGACAAATTCCTCCTTTTTGATTTTTATTTGCGGTTGGCGAACCACATTTATTATATCAAAAAGGAGGAATTTTTTTACTCATAGCTAGAAGCTTTTGGAACCCCCTGTAAAACAGGGGGTTTTCATTACCCAAAAAAGGACTTAAACAAATTTCTATTGTTTAAGTTCTTTTTTATTATTTGAAAATATATATTTATCAATTGTTATTTCGTATAATAAAATTCTCCATATCCATATTCTACCTTATAATATTCTTTTATAAATTCTGGTTCCTCTTGTGTATTAAATGTATATGTTGGCTCTATGATTATCTCTCCATTGGCATTAACCACTCCCCATTTTCCTTCTAATTTAATGCCTGCATAACCATATACATTTAAGTCTGTTGTCTTGTCATATATATAATCTATAACAACATTTCCTGCTTTATCCACAAATCCCCATTTTCCATCTTGAGATTTTGCATAAATTTGATTATCTGGTAATACATCTATATTCTGTTTTTCGTTTCCTTCTAAATCAAAATATTTTGTTTCTGTATCATTATATATTTTTACATAGTTTTCTTCAGTATTTATTACTGCATTTGTCATTTCGCACAATTTATTTAATTGTTTATCATATAATTGTGTTGTACTATTTTCTGATAATCTTGTTACAATATAGTCTGTTCCTTCTAAATTTTCTATAGAATCATATTTGATTTCTATAATTGGTTCCTCTTTTGCATTGATTACACCTAGTTTTCCCCCAGTTACTGAAACAATAAAATAGTCATCATACAAATATTCTATATAGGTATAATTCGCTGTTGTTATTTGATTTCCGTCTTTATCAATAATACTATATACAGACCCTTGTGAATTATCAATTTTTATTTTATAGTTTTCGTTTTCTGTTTCAATGATATATACATTACTATCTATTTCGGCTCTTGTTCCATCTTTTTGATATACTTGTATATCTTCATCTGTAGTCGTAGCGTAGATATACATCCCTGTACTATCAATTTGTTTAAATTCTACTGGTATAATTATATTTCCATCCATTGTTGCCACACCAAATTTTTTCGTTTTTTCTAATACTAACGTATTATTTTCACTATTATAAGATATAGATTGATATTCATTTTTTATTATTTGTTCATTATTTTTAAATATCCCATATTGTCCATTTTGTGCTGCGATTAAATATATATTTTTATTATCTTCAATATCTATTATTCTAGAAACCTCTGTATATTCTGGTTTTAGTATTATATTTCCGTTAACATCTATATATCCATATCTGTAACCGTCTTCCGTTGTATTAGAAATAATATATCCTGCATTTTTATATCCATCTTCTTCTGTTGTGTAATTGTCAACTGTTATTTGATCATACTCTGGATTTACTAGATAATTTCCTTTATTATTCATAACACCATATTTTCCGTCTAATTTTACTAATAGTTCTCCCTCTTTATATGGTAATCCTTCTATTGACTCATAGATTGGTTTTGCTAATGTTTTTCCTTCTAAACTGATTAATCCCACTTTTTCATCTTGCCCATATGTTAATATATTTTTTTCATATATTAAGTCACTTGCTATATTTTTTAATTTAATCGGTTCAATATTTTCATATTCTACTAATATTTGTTGTTTATTTTCATCTAGTACTTTTGTATTTTTATTTTCATCATAACAAATAAATACTGATTTTTGTGGATTTGGAATAATGACATTAGTATACTCCGGATTGATAACAATATCGCCATTTTTATTAATAACACCATATTTATCTTCTTGTCTTAAAATAAAATACTCATAATTTTCTATATCTATTTTTTCAATTTCATATTGCTTTCCATTTTTCTCTATTTGTTTATATGCAAACCATGATGCTACCGTAATTACAATTAATAGCACAATTACTAGCATAACTACATATTTTTTCTTCATATAAATTCCCTACCTTATTTTTCATTATTTATTTCATCTGCACCCTCTTTTATATCATTATTTTTGCACGCTTTTACTTTTAATATTCTTTTGTCTTCATATTCTTCAATTTTATAGGTTACTTTTTTTGTTTCTACAACTGGTTTTTCTTCATCTTCTGGAATTCTTCCTAATTCTTCCTGCAAGAAACCTGATATGGTATCATAATCTCCTTCAGGAATATCTGCATCTAATAATTTATTGACATCATATATTGGTAAACTTCCTGACAACATATATGTATTATCATCTATTTTTTCATATTCTTTTTCTTCTTTATCATATTCATCATATATATCTCCAACAAGCTCTTCTAGTATATCCTCCATTGTAACCAATCCAGCTGTTCCACCGTATTCATCAACAATAATTGCTATCTGCATCTTATTTTTCTGTAATTCTTTAAATACTTCATTGATTAATCTATTTTGTGAAATAAAATAAGCTTCTTTTACTACATTTTTCACTTTAAAACTTTTTTTATTAATATTTTTTAGTACATCTTTCACATATAGTATCCCTTTTATTTCATCAATTGTTTCGTCATATACAGGAATTCTACTATATCGATATTCTTCCTTTGATAATTCACTTAATAATTCTTCCGTACTAATATTTATATCCACTGCAAATATATCTTTTCTATGTCTCATAATTTCTGATACTGTTATATCATTAAATTCGAATACATTATTAATTAATTCTTTTTCTTCCTCGTCTATCGTTCCCTTTTCTTCTCCTTGATTTACCATCATTTTTATTTCTTCTTCTGTCACTGTTTCTTCCTCATTTTCACCAACACCAAATATTTTGGATATGGCATTTGTTACAGCTGTTAATAATTTTACAAACGGTGCTGTTATAATGGAAATTCCTCTTATAACGCCAATTGTAGCAAATGATATTTTTTCATAATGTTTCATAGCTAATCGTTTTGGTACTAATTCTCCAAATACTAATGTAAAGAATGATAAGATGATGGTAATAATGATAATGGATATGCTTCTCCAAACACCTAAACTAATTGATGGTATCCAGTTCGTCAATACAGGTGCTAGCATATCAGCAAATGTATCTGATGCAAAAGCACTTGATAAAAATCCTGCCAATGTAATTCCTATTTGTATCGTCGCCAAAAATTTACTAGGTTGTTTTAGCATTTTCTCTATTTGTTTGGCTTTTTTGTTTCCTTCTTTTGCTTGTTTTTCTATTTTAGCATCATTTAACGATATAAATGCGATTTCACTTGCTGCAAAATACGCATTTAATAAAATTAATATGAATAATACAATTAATTGTGAAAACATGAAACTACGCTCCTTTTTTCCTAATACTTTCTTTTTATTTAGTATATTTTATCAGAGTTTTTTTCTTTATTCAATAGTTTTTCCTGTTAATTATACGACAAAAAAGGAAACTTTTTTAAAGTTTCCTTTTGGTTTTTTACATACCTGTTACTGGTAATATTCTTGTATTTGTTATTTCTTTATTATTATTTGATTTTTCCACCTTCACTTCCTCTTCTTTACTGTTATTAACTGTTACTGTCATTTCTTCATTTAATTCTACCTCAACCTCTATCAAGTTTTCATACAATTCATATCCTCTAACCGTTTTTGTTTCTTTTATATAATACTTTCCTGGAATCACATTTTCTATGCTTATCATTCCATTACTATCTGTTTGCAAATTTGTATATATCACATTTTTATTTTCGTCTAATAATTGAAATTCGACTCCCTGCAATCTTTCCTTAGTTTCTTCATCTTGTTTTATGATAATAATTTTCGTATCGTTCTTACCATATATATCTTGTATTTCTCCTGTTCCATCTTCATAAGTTGATGCTGTTAAGGCATAATCTTGCAAATTTGAACTCGCTGCTTTTCCATATAAAATTGGTTTGGTTTCTACTTTTGTTTCTATGTTGATTGTTAATTTCCCGTCTTCTTTCATATTTTTTATAGGAATTAAGATTTTAAATATTTCACCAGCCGAAAATTCTTGTTTTTGATGATTGTTCTCATCTGCTATTTTTATCCCTTCTATTGATTGTCTGTTTTCATCTGTTACGCTTACCTTATAAGTATCCATATTGGTATTACTATTTACTGTATAAGTTTTAGAAACGTAGTTTAAATCTATCTTATCTTGTTCCCAATATTCCTGAAGTTTATAGATATCTACTCTATTTGAGACTTGTATTTCACTAGAGCTGTTGGCATCATTTACAATTTTATATAATGCGTTTAATGTTCTTCTGCCAGCTTCTCCTATGGCTTCATAATCACTTAGTTGATTGCCATGAATATAGGTATAAACCGCTTGTTTCGTAGCAGTAAATGCTTCTTCTTTATTTGCCACACCTAACTCTTCTATTGTTTTATATGGATATCCATTAATTAATATTCTCCACAATTTAACATCTTTTATGGCTTCTTGAACTGAAACATCATATGATGGATTTGTATCTGATACACCGTGTTTTGTTTTATCTAAGCAATATGCTGGATATGATTTTCCTTCATACATATATTCAGCGTAAAATGTTTCTACAATAATACCTTTATATTTTAATAATTGGCCACAATCTCCTGTCGACTGAATATTTGCTGTATTCAAATTGGTTGCTACTACTGCATTTGTAAGGTTAAAAATGTCCATTAAGATAATCACCAAAATGATAAGCACCCTTCTTATTATTTTTTTTATTTTATTCAAATTAATTTTCACATCCTTTATCTTTTTTCTATTCCTTGTATACATCTTCTGTATTTTGGTTCATTTTCAACACAAGTAATTAATGTTATCCTATTTTCTTCTGTACTTTCTAAATTACTCCAATCTGTGTTTTCAATAATTTCGTGTTTTGTAACTATATATTTTCTTTCTATCTCCTGATACCTATATGTTATTTCATCTCCTTCCTTTAATTCCTTTATTCTGCTAAAATAATTATTCTTATACCCTCTATTATGTGCTGCTAAACATATATTTCCAAGATTTCTGGAAGATTCCTCAAAATGTCCAACATAATTGTCTAGTATTTCTTTCGTTGTTCCTTCTTGTATTGGTGCTTTTAATGATATGTTGTCTATTTGTATATACCATTCATTTTGTTCATTATTATTGGATACTTTTTTATTCTCTTCTTCTAATACGCTATTTGAATAAATATGGTTATTTTGAATTAAATTTTCTTGTGATATAAAATCCGCTTTGAATTTAACGGTTTTGACTGAAAAATGAATATCATTGATAAAAAAATTCATGAATACATATATGATGACAGAAATAATTAAAGATACAATATTTATAAATTTACTGGTATATATTAGAATAACCCACACTCCTTAAAAATAGAATTTTTTGTTTTTGATTTCTTGCATTTGAATAAAAATTTTTGAATAAATTATTTAGATTTATAAACCTTTGACTTGAATAACATGCTATACATATATATTAATACATTTTTTTCCATTTGTAAAGAACTTTTCATCGCAAATTTCGACATTGCTAAACAGTCATAATAGAAAAAGACTTGAAAACTAAATTTTCAAGTCTAATTCAAAATAAAATTCAACACCATTTTCTTTATTAACCACACCATAGTCATTTTTATAATTACTCATAATCGCTTTTACAAATGATAGTCCTATGCCTGTTCCTCCATCTGCTCTATTTCTTGATTCATCAACCTTATAAAAACGATTCCATATTCTTGTTAAATCCTCTTCTTTTATATTGCTACCTGTATTAAATACTTTTACCCTTACTTTATTTTTTTCTACATGAACACAATTTTTCATAACAATACGCTTCTTTCCATCAATTTCTTCTACATGTTTAATGGCATTTGTCAAATAATTCGTAATTACTTGCTCTATATAAAAATCATCTGCTATGACATTGATTTCATCTGGAGAATCGATTTCAACCTCAACGCCTCTTTCTTCCAGCATTACTTTAGATTTTCTAACCACTTCTCTTTCCAATTCGACTATGTTAAATTCTGTATCTGAAAATTCTCTCTTTCCATATTCTAATTTCATCAATTCCAATAATTGTTTTACTAATTTGTCCATTTTATTGGTTTCATCTAATATAACCTCTGCATAAAATTTTCTGTTTTCATCATCTGTATTTACATTTTCTAATAAACCCTCACTATATCCTTGTATTAATGCAATTGGCGTTTTTAGCTCATGAGAAACATCTGATATAAAGCTTTTCCTCATTTCATCAATCTTTGATTTTTCTTCTATATCTTTTTCCAACTCGATATTGGTATTTCTTAATTGTTTAATTGTACTTTCTAGCTTCTCTGACATTAAATTAATACTTTTTCCTAAATTATTAATCTCATCATCTGCATCTGTTATTCTATATTTATGACTAAAATCTAAATTAGCCATATTTCTTGCAATTGTATTTAATTCTAATATCGGTTCCGTGAATTTTTTACTAATAAAGGATACCACTACTGCTGATATTAAAATTGTAAACCCTGCAATTAAATATAAAAAGTTATTGGATATTTTTACACTTTCCTCTATTGATGAAACGGGTATCCTTATGTATAATAGATATCCATTATCTAATTTTGCAGATAGTAAAATATAAGATATGCCTGTTTTATTGTCTTTCAATTTTCTAATAATAAATTTTTCATTTTCTTCTATTAATTCTCCTATATTTATAATATTTGTCATTTGGTTCATCTCACCAAAAGTTGATAGAAAATCTTTGTTGGATGTAAATATATTTATATTATCATCATCTTTTATTAAGATATCAAAATTATTTTTCACAGCCAATTTTTCTAGTTCTGCATTGATGTCTATATTTGATGGATTATTATAATAATCATTAATTCGTGAATATACTTCTTTTAAATCTTTCGTTTTACTATATAAATAAAATTGTCCAAATACTAAGTTATTAATCAATATTAAAAATACAATTAATAAAATGATAATAAGTGATACCATTAAAAATAATTTAACTCTTACAGATTTTAACGCATTTTTTATTTTTTCCATTTTTAATTACCATCCTTAGATAAATACTACTTTACCTCAAATTTGTATCCTACACCTCTCATTGTTTGAATATATTTTCCCTTTTTGCCTAATTTATGTCTTATTTTCTTTATATGACTATCAATTGTTCTTGAATCACCATAATAATCATAGTTCCATACATTATTCAATATTTTATCTCTTGATAAAGCTATATTTTCGTTATCCACTAAATATGTTAAAAGTTCATATTCTCTTAGACTCAATTCTATTGGCTTTCCATCAACTTTTACTGTTCTTCCTTCTTTATCAATTTCTATTCCACCATAATCTTTCACTTCTTTTTCATCTTTACTTGTTCTTTTTAAGATGGCTTCTACACGAGCTACTAAGATTTTAGGACTAAACGGTTTTGAAATATATTCATCCACACCTAGTTCAAATCCAAATAGTTCATCTTGCTCTTCTCCCCTTGCTGTTAACATGATGATTGGTACTTTAGATTCTTGTCTAATCTGTCTTAACACTGACCATCCATCTAATTTAGGCATCATAACATCTAACAAAATAAGGCTAATTTTATTTTTATTTTCTTCAAACACTTCTAATCCTTTTTCACCATCTTCTGCCTCTAAAATACTATATCCTTTTGCCGCCAAAAAATCTTTTATTAATTTTCTCATCCTTTGTTCATCATCTACGACTAAAATACAGTTGTTAAGCATATATATCACTCCTATTATTTATTATTTTTATTATATATTATACATGGGTTTTATGTCTATATTGTGAAAAGAATTTATTTATTTTTCAAAAAAGCGCTACAATTCAAACTATATCTTATTTTTTCATAGATTCAAACATAAGATATATCCTCTGGATAATAACAAAAACTACACTAATAGAATAGTGTAGTTATCGTTTATTTAATTTTTTACATATACTGTTTTTGTGTCATATGCCAATTCAATGTTTTCTTCTTTTAATATTTTCATTATTTTCATATTGATATCTTCTACTTCTTTTAAATAGCTTGCATAACTTACTGAATTTGTATATGTATATATTAATACATTGATTCCATTATCTGTTATTTGATCAAATCTTACAATAATGGAATCATCATAAACACTTTCTCTTTCTTGTAACATTTTTTCAATACTTGTTTTCAATAATTCTAGTTTTTCTAATGGTGTATCCAATTCTACACACAAATTAGTTTTATATCTTCTTTTTTCCATTTTGCTCCAGTTAGTCACAGATGCATCTGCTATCTTTGCATTCGGAACATTAACTAAGGCATTTTCAAAAGTTCTTATTCTAGTTGTTCTAAATGTAATGTCTTCAATTGTCCCTTCATAATTATCCATTTCAATCCAATCGCCAACAGCAAATGGTTTATCAAGAAATATCACAAGTCCTCCAAATAAATTTTTAGCAGTATCTTGCGCAGCAAGTGTTACGATGACACCACCTAATCCTAAACCTGCAATTAATCCTGTTAGGTTAATTTCTAATATATTTAATACAAAAAATATAGCAACAATATATATAAGGACTCTTATCACTTTTAGCATAAATTCAAATACAGTATCATCCATTTTTTGGCTTAAACTTTTTTTCAATTTTTTTCCGACAACTGTCTTTGATGTAAAACTATTGGCTAGTCCATATGCAATTTCTAATACACTGATTATTTTAAAAGCTTTTGTGACAATATCCATTACATAATCATGAATTTGTAAAGGCTCTTTCAAAAATACAATTGCTAAATAAATACCTAAAATGATAAAAAATATCTTTAGCGGTTTGAAAAAAGCACTTTCCTTTATGTCTCTTGCTTTTTTACTTTTTATTTTAAATAGTCTAATAATCATATATGAAAATGTACCACTCAATACTCTAAATACGATAATAATTCCAATAGCTATTAAAATATCCACAATTTGTATAGATGTCAATCTTTCCCAAAATCCAACTAATTGTTCCATACTTTCCCCCAATATTAAAATTCATTATTTTTCAATCTATCCCATGTAATCTCTAAGCTTCTTACTCCTACTTGGATGTCTTAATTTTCTTAATGCTTTTGCTTCTATTTGTCTAATTCTCTCTCTGGTTACTTGAAATTCTCTTCCTACCTCTTCTAGCGTTCTTGATTTTCCATCTTCTAAACCAAATCTTAATTTTAAGACTTTTGCTTCTCTTGGCGTTAAGGTATTCATAACCTCTTCTAACTGTTCTCTAAGCATTGTATATGCTGCTGAATCTTGTGGCGCTGGAGAATCATCATCTTGTATAAAATCTCCCAAATGGCTATCATCTTCTTCTCCTATAGGTGTCTCCAAAGATACTGGATCTTGCGCAATTTTTTGTATTTCGATTACTTTTTCAACTGGAATTTCCATTTCAGTTGCAATTTCTTCAGGGGTTGGTTCTCTTCCCAATTGTTGTAATAGATGTCTAGATGTTCTAATCAATTTATTAATCGTTTCTACCATGTGAACTGGAATTCTAATTGTTCTAGCTTGGTCTGCAATAGCTCTTGTTATCGCTTGTCTAATCCACCATGTTGCATACGTACTAAATTTAAATCCTTTTGTATAATCAAATTTTTCAACTGCTTTAATTAATCCCATATTTCCTTCTTGGATTAAATCTAGAAATAGCATACCTCTTCCCACATATTTTTTGGCAATACTGACTACCAATCTTAAGTTAGATTCTGCTAGTTTTTGTTTTGCTTCTTCATCTCCTTGCAAAACTTTTTTAGCTAAATCTAGTTCTTCATCATATGTTAATAATGGAATTCTTCCTATTTCTCTTAGATACATTCTGACAGGATCATCAACATTAATTCCTTCATAACTGGTATCTGTGATTTCATCTAGTTTTAAATCTTCTACTTCTTTTAAATCCTCAATATCTGGTTCTTCATCCATATCATCTTGCAATAAATCCACACCTAATTCTTCAAAAGCATCAAAAACTTTATCTATTTGGTCTGGGTTCACATCATCTAATTCAGATGCCAAATCTCCATAGGTAATTTTTCCTTTTTCTTTGGCTTTTTTAAGTATATTATTTACTTTTTCTTGTTTTAATTTTTTTGTTTCCTCTGTTTCTTCTACTTCTTTTCCTTTTCTTGATTGTTCTGCTTCTTCTGATTTTTGATGTGCTTTTTTTCTTACTTTTTCAATTTTTTCTTTCATTTCTTCTTGTTTTAACGCTTCATTTTTCTTTTCTTGCTTACTTGCCATCTATAAATCTCCTCCCTTTATTACAATATACATTAAGTTTGAAAAATTTTATATTTGTTTTTTGTAGATAAATAAAACATATATTTTTTATTTAATTTTAGCTAACTTGATAATGATATCATTTAGCTCTTTTTCTAATTCTTTCTTTTTGTTTTCTTCTATTTGTCCTTCTAATAATTCTAGAATTTCAAATTTTCTTTCATTTAATTTTTCTTTTTCGTAACTTTGTATAATATCATCTATTGCTTTTTCTATATCATCGATTCCATAATCTTCTGCCATTATCATGGTAATATGATTTTGTTCTTCTTCTGTTAAATTATCAATAATACTATTTATATTACTATTACTATTTCCATTTTCAAATTCTTCATACAATTTTCTAGCAATCTTGTTATCTATATCATATTTAAAGTCCTCTACTTTAATGTTTTGTTTTATAATTTGATATATATTCATGTCTCCTGAAAGTAAAATGGCTAGAATCGTGTTTTCTCTTCGCTTAATCGCCTCAGAAACATTATTTTGATTTGTTTTCTCTAGATGTTTTATCACTGGCTTTGCCTTATTCAATATTTTTTCATCCGTATTTTCTTTATATGTCAATTTATTTACTTCTGCATAAATAGCTTCTTTTGAAACATCGTATTCTTTTGCTATTTTTTCTATATAAACTTCTCTTTCCATACTGTTATCAACTTTTGAAATTATTTTTGCAATTTCATTTAAGAATTTTATTTTATCATTTGTACTTTCTAAGTTCAAAGATTGTCTTAATATTTTGACTTTAAATTCAATAACCGAAATAGCTTTATCCACTAAATTTTGAAATCTTGCGTTTCCATATTTAATCACATATTCATCAGGATCTTTTGCACCTTCCATTTGTAAGACTCGAATATCACATCCCATATTTTGTAATATTTCCATTGCTCTTACTTTCGCAGTTTGTCCAGCTTCATCTGAGTCATAACTAAGAATAATTTGTTCTGTATTGTTTCTTAATAAATATCCTTGTTGCTGTGTTAGTGCGGTTCCTAATGAAGCAACCACATTATGAATATCTCTTTGATGTAGAGAAACCACATCCATATAACCTTCTACAATCAGTAATCTTTTTTTGATATCATACTTTTTGGCAACATTTAACCCATATAAATGTCTACCTTTACTATATACAATATTTTCTGGCGAATTAATATACTTTGGTTTTGAATCATCTAGAACTCTTCCACCAAAAGCAATCACTCTACCTCTTACATCACATATAGGAAACATTAATCGATTTCTATATCTATCAATATATTGTCCTCTTTCATTTTTATTTACTAAGCCAGACTCTAAAATTTCCCTATCTTCAAATCCCTGTTTTTTTAATTCTCTATACAATTCATCAAATTTTCCTGAAAATCCAATTTGAAAAGATTTTAATGTTTCATTAGATAATTTTCTTTTTTTTATGTATTCTTGAGCCATTTTAGACTCTGGTTTATACAAATTTTCATGATAATATTTTGATGTAAATTCATTTACCTTATACACCTTTGCTTTTAATGCTTCTTTTGCTGAATCTACATTATTTTCCAATGTCGGCAATTGTATATTGGCTCTTTCTGCCAAAATTTGTACAGCTTCCACAAAATTGATTCCTTCAATTTTGGTTAAAAAAGTAAATACATTTCCGCCCACACCACAACCGAAACAATGAAATATTTGTTTTTCTGGAGATACTGAAAAGGATGGTGATTTTTCATTATGAAATGGGCATAAACCAAAATAATTCCTGCCACTTCTCTTTAGTCTGACATATTGTGATATCACATCTACAATATCATTTGATTGTCTCACTTCATCAATGATTTCATCACTATATCTTGCCACTTTTTTACCTCCTCTCCTAAAATATTTCATATAACTATACATAATTATATTATTCGACGTATTTTACATAAATCCTTCTCTTTGTTTAAAAAAATGTCCATTGGGGACGTGCCAAATTGGTCAAAATTTGACCAAAAGGGACAGACCTACCAAAAAAGCTATGATAAAGGACATTATATTTCTTAATTTATAAAATAACGAATGTAAATAAATTTCTATAAAAAATTCAAACTATCAAATAGGAAAATCTTAACCTTGCGATTTCATAATTCTATCTGATAGTTTGAATCTTTCTATAGGATAATCTTATCTAAAAAATACTATACCTTTCTTATAATAGCTTTCATCATTCAATTCCTTTTGGACAAAAAATGTCCACTTTGGCACGTCCCTAAAGTTCATTCATCAGTGCGATTTTATTATCCATTTTATTAACAATTTTTGCATAATTGACTAATTCTTTTGATGTTTTCTTATTAATTTCCTTGTCTGTTTTATATTTGATTTTATGTTCTAAACTAGCCCAAAAATCCATGGCCATTGTTCTTATCTGTATTTCTACTTTTACATATATGATTTGCTTTGATAACGTAATCGGCACCTTTACAATCATATGATAACTAGAATACCCACTTTCTTTTGGGTGATTTACATAGTCTTTTTCTTTTTCAATGTAGATACCTGGTATTTCTTTAACTAAAGTTCTGATTTTAAATATATCATCTTTTAATTGGCATACAATTCTAACACCAGCTATATCATTGATGTTTTCTATCATTTCTTTATATGTAAGTTTATATCCTTTTTTCCTCATTTTGTTAATAATACTGTCTGGTTCTTTTATCCTTGTATTGATATGGTCAATTAAGTCATAGTTATAAAATACTTTAAATTCTTTTTGTAATATATTTATCTTTGTTTCCAGTTCGGTAATGGCCATATCATAAATGGTCATGATTTTTTCAAATGTATTTGTCTTTTCTTCTATTTTTTCATCATAGCTTAAAAAGTTTTTCATTTCTACAATTCCTAATTCTTTTCCTTTGTCTTTTTTCATATCACATCACAACTCCTCATAGGATATTTATATTTGTTCCTATTTAGTATATGCATATCCTATCTCATAATTGTTTCTAAAAAATATTTATATTGTGTTTTTTTGATGAACTTGTAAAATAGTAAAAAATAAAAGCCAAATTGGCTTTTATCTATCCATATCTCCTTTAATTTCTGCTTTTTTTACTTTAGGAATTTCTTCCTTTGGAGCAATTTTTGTATTTTTAATCATTTGTATATGTTTCTCTTTTTGCAATCTTTTTTCTAATGAATTATTTATGGCAATTAAACTCTTTTTTCTTTCCTGTTCGCTCATTTCTCCTAATGTTTTTACTAATCCAGAATTTATACATTCTTGTATAATATCTATGTCTATATCTTTCCCCTCAATAATATTATCCTTTTTCTTTCCTTTAGACTCATATATAGATTCACTCTCTTCTCCTTTGGCTATTCTTAAAGTTTTTGTCATTTCTTTTTCACTTATATCCGGATTATATTTTTGTATATATTTTATTAAAACTTTAGATTGCTCCTCGTCTATTTCTCCTATATATTTCATAAATGTACTATCAGGTTGTCCCTCATCTTTTGCTTTTTTATGTATTTCTTTTATCATTCTATCAAGAAATCTTTCTTTAACCTCTTTTAAATCAAAATGATTTGCTTCTCCTTCTTTTAATATATCCGCATATTCTTCTTCTATTTTTTCTGGCATTTTTACTCTTATCATTTCATGAATCGGTACCAATTGTTCCATTGGATATAAATCCAGACCTCCATTTGTCTTATGATACATGAAAGCAAGATTTCTAGCAACAATTTTATATAATTCTTCGTTGATTTTATCTGTTCTATTAGAAAGACCAATAATTTTTTTTATTCTTTCAACAAATTCGCTTTGTTGTTCTAGATTTTTCATTGTGCCATATGTCATGTTTAATTCTCTACAAATAGCATCTTCTTTTTTCTCATGATCCTTTAATGTTTTTATAATTGCCAATCTATCTTCATCTGATATTTCCGCATTTTCTAAAATCCCCATTGCTGTTTTATCTGATGATTGTTTTGCCAAATCTACCGCTACTTCATCAGAAATTCCTTCTGAATCAGCTGCTTGTACAGCTGATCCAACTAATATATCTGAAGATATTTCCTCTGCCTTTCTTAATTCTTCTATAATTGCTCTTCTTCTTTCGTTTGAAGCTTTACTTAATAATATTATAATTTTCTTAATGATTTCTTCATCATTAATTTCTACATTCTCATCTTGAATTGGCTCAATAACTTCTTCTTTAACAACTTCTTCTGGTGTCTTTTCTTTTCTCTTTCCAAGAAACTCTTCTTGAAATCTTTTTCCGAAATCTTTTAATCTCATTTATCTCTCTCCTATTTTATTTCTTTTCCATAATAACTATCTAATAAGATTTGTTTTATTTCTGATACTAGTGGTACTCTTGGGTTAGCCGTTGTGCATTGATCTTCAAACGCTCTATCTGCTAACATATCCACTTTTGCTAAAAAGTCTTGTTCATCAATTCCAGCATCTTTAAATGATTTTGGAATATTCATATGTGCATTCATTTCTTTGATTCTTTCAATTAAACTACTAATTCCCTCTTCCACTGTTTTTGCTTTCAATCCTGCTTTTTTTGCTATTTCAGAATATTTTTGATCTGCTATAAAATATTCATATTTAGGGAATGAAACAAATTTAGTTGGTTTTGTAGCATTGTATCTTACAACATATGGTAACAATATGGCATTAATTCTTCCATGTGGTAAATGGAATTCAGCACCAATTTTATGAGCTATTGAATGGTTAACACCTAAAAAGGCATTTGTGAAAGCCATACCAGCAATTGTACTTGCATTATGCATTTTTTCACGAGCCAGTTTATTTGTTCCATCATCATAGGCTTGTTCTAAATATTGGAACACCAATTCTACGGCTTTTTCAGCTAATCCATCCGTATAATCTGATGCCATATTTGAAACATATGCTTCTAATGCATGTGTTAAAACATCCATTCCTGTATCTGCTGTAATAGATTTTGGCAGGCTCATAACTAAATCTGGATCTACGATTGCTACATCTGGAGTTAATTCATAATCCGCCAATGGATATTTTTTGTTTTTCTCTTTATCTGTGATAACGGCAAATGATGTAACTTCTGAACCTGTACCTGATGTTGTTGGAATGGCTACCATTTGACATTTTTCTCCTAATTTAGGGAATTTGTATGTACGTTTTCTGATATCCATGAATTTTAGTTTTAATCCTTCTGGATCTGCTTCTGGATGCTCATAGAATAACCACATTCCTTTAGCTGCATCGATTGGGCTTCCCCCTCCTAATGCGATAACCACATCTGGCTTGAAGTTTTTCATCGCTTCTACACCTTTCATAATGGTATCAAATGATGGATCAGCTTCTACTTCACTGAAAATTTCTGAATGTACATAATGTTGTCTATTTCTTAAATGATATAAGATTTTATCTACATATCCTAATTTTACCATTCCTTGATCTGTTACAATAAATGCTCTTTCAATATTAGGCATTTTCTCTAAATAAGCAATTGAACCTGCTTCAAAATATATTTTTTCTGGAACTTTAAACCATTGCATATTAACCCTCCTATTTGCAACTCTTTTTATATTAATTAAGTTAACTGATGATACATTGGCTGTTGTAGAATTTCCACCAAATGAACCACATCCTAATGTTAATGATGGCATATTGGTATTATATATATCACCAATTGCTCCATGTGTTGATGGAGAGTTTACAATGATTCTTCCTGCTTTCATCGTTTCTGAAAATCTTAAAATGGTATCTTTATTTTCAGAATGAATAACAGCTGAATGTCCTAATCCACCAAATTCTAGCAATTTTTCTGCTAGTGGTATTCCTTCATCTTCATCTTTCACAACATAATATGTTAGTACTGGACTTAATTTTTCTTTTGAGAATGGATATTCTTTTCCAACACCTGTTTCAGCAACAACAAGCACTTTTGTATCTTCTGGAATTTCAAATCCAGCTTCTTTTGCAATTGTATGAGGATATTGTCCTGGTACATGTGATTTTAATTTATAATCTCCATTTTCTAATTTTTCAAACATGCTATTGGCTAATTTTTCTTTTTCTTCTTTATTAACAAAATAGCAACCTGCTTTTTTCATTAATTCTTCAAATCTTTTTTGAATTTCTTTATCAATAATCACTGCTTGTTCTGATGCACAAATCATACCATTGTCAAATGCTTTTGACATTACTAAATCATTTACAGATGTTTCTAATTTTGCTGTTTTATCAATATAGCATGGTACATTTCCAGGTCCTACGCCTAATGCTGGTTTTCCACAAGAATACGCAGATTTTACCATGCCTGTCCCTCCTGTAGCTAAAATTAAGTTAACATCTGGATGGTTCATTAATAATCTTGTCGCTGTAATACTTGGTTTTTCAATCCATAAAATACAATTTTCTGGTGCACCTGCTTTTACAGCTGCATCTCTTAAAATTTTCGCTGCTTCTACACTACATTTTTGTGCAGATGGATGAAATCCAAATATAATAACATTTCTCGTTTTTGCTGATATGATCGATTTAAACATCGTTGTTGATGTTGGGTTGGTAACAGGTGTAACTCCTGCTATAATTCCAATTGGTTCTGCAATTTCTACATAATCATCTTCTACATTTTCGTCAATAATTCCTACTGTTTTTTCATATTTGATACTATGATATATATATTCTGTTGCAAACATATTCTTTGTAATTTTATCCTCATAAATTCCTCTTCCTGTTTCTTCCACTGCCATTTTGGCTAATCTCATATGATTTTCAAGACCTGCCATTGCCATTGCTTTTGTAATGTTATTTACAGTTTCTTGATCTAATTTTAAATACTCTTGAGATGCTACTTTTGCTTTTTCTACTAAGTCATTAATCATTTGTTCAATTTCTTTTTCTTCGTTTACATTATCACTCATAAAAACCTCCATTCGAGCGACAGTTGCTCTAATAATTTTTATCAAAAGCCTCTAAAATTATGAAAATCATAGAGGTATTTCAATCAAATACATTATATATGATTAAAAACAAATGTCAATAATAAAAAGCTTTTATTTTTCTAGTTTTTATCGACAAAAAATACAAGTACATTTGTACTTGTATTTTAATCATTATATAAATAATCTTGTGGATTCACATGTTCTCCATTTATTCTTATTTCTAAATGTAGATGTGGTCCTGTCGAATTTCCTGTTGAACCAACTGCTGCAATAACATCGCCAGCTTTTACAGTCTCCCCTTTTTTTACATACATCTTACTGGTATGTGCATACCATGTTTCCACACCATTTCCATGGTCAACCTTTATTAAATTTCCATAAGAACCATTATAGCTTGCAGCTGTCACTGTACCATCGGCTATAACTTTTATAGGTGTACCTTGTACTGCAGAAATATCTAATCCAGTATGTGTTGATTTTCTTAAATTGCTTCTAACGCCATATCTAGATGTGATTTTTCCTTCTATTGGTGCCACTGCTAATTTTATACCATTAACACTTGGTAATGCATTTAATCTTTCTTCCTCTTCTTTTTGTTGTGCAATTTCTTCTATAGCTGTCTGCACGGTTTCTTGAACATTTACCTTTGCGACTTCTAAATCTGATGTATTTACTTCTTCTTCATTTTGTGTATATTTTTCTACAATACTTAAATGAATATCTTCACTATTAGTTTCTTCTTTTATTTCATTTACCAATTCTTCTGCTTCTTCACTTGTATCTACTTTTTCAATAACCGATTCTTTCACTGCTATTTCATAATATTTATAAGTAACTGTTATATCCTCTTTTAATTCTTCTACTAATGTTTTATCCTCTGTATCTTCTCCTCTATTTACTAATTTTAACTCATATTCTGGTTCGTTATCTAAACGAATATCTTCAATATTTTTACTTGTACTTTCAGTAATTTCTTGTTTTAAGGTTTCTTCTAAAGCTTGCTTATTTTCCACATATCCAATTTCCTCACCAGAAATACTTACTTTATACATTGGCTTATATTTTATCAATACAATCGCGATTATAAAACCAAAAGCTATAATCATGATGTTAAAAAATTTTAGAAACTCTTTTGTATAAAATTTTAGTTTCTTTTTTAAAATAAAATCCACTCTCCTTTTTATGTTTTTTTACGCGACTAGATTATATTATACTATATATTCTGCCTTTTTTCAAACTTTGTATACATAATTTGGAATAAAAAAATAAAATTATTTAGAATTTTTATTTTTTTCTCCTTTCTATTGGTATTTTTTCTCTCAAAATCTCTTTTTTACTTGTTTTTTCTTGATTTTACATATATTTCTAATTACACATCTCCTATATTAGCTTTTATTTCCAAAATCTTGACTTTTCCATTTTATTAGTATATAGTATTCTCGTAGACTATATGGTAAACATATACTTTATATTTATTTTGCAATAAAAATAGGAAGGTGATATATATGGCATTAGATTATACAATTATTGGGCAAAGAATTAAACAAGCAAGACTTGCTAAAAACTATACACAAGAGGAATTATCTGAAAAGATTGATGTTTCAGTAGCATTTTTAAGTAGAGTTGAGAGAGGCAATTCTCATATCAATTTAAAAAGATTAACACAAATTTGTAATTTATTAGATGTTTCAGAAGGCTATATTTTAAGTGGAACTTCAAGTGATTCAGAAAACTATTTATCAAAAGAATTTTCTGAATTATTAAGTAGTTGCCCTGCCCATAAACAAAGATTAATTTATAAAATCGCAAAAATTATTGCAGAAGCTGAATAAATCTGTATGAAAACCAATATTAAAAAATATTGGTTTTTTGTTGCATTTACAACAGCTTTTTTCTGTTTTTATGAATATGATTATTTTGCAGTTAATACTACAGATAAATGACAATATTAAAAAAACAAAAGATAATTTTGTAATTTCAAGAATTTTATTGTCGTTTTTGATTGATTATATTTTATGAATATGGTATTATATTATGTGGTCAAAATGATAATAATAATGAAAAGAAAAAATCAGATAAATTATCTTTATCATCATGATTAATTGTATTTAATTTTATTTCTTAATTAAGGAGGGGTTTTAATATTATGAAATTTGAACAATGGGATGGATTTGAAAAAGGTGATTGGCAAAGTGAAATTAATGTAAGAGATTTCATTCAAAAAAATTATACACCTTATGAAGGAGATGCAACATTTTTGGCTGGACCTACAGAAAAAACAAAAAAATTATGGGATGAAGTACTAGAACTTTATAAAAAAGAAAAAGCTTCTGAAGGTAGTGTTTTAGATATAGACACAAAAACAATTTCAACCGTTAATAGCCATGAGGCTGGATATATTGATAAAGATTTGGAAGAAATTGTTGGTCTTCAAACAGACGCACCTTTAAAAAGAGCCATTATGCCTTTTGGAGGAATCAGAATTGTAGAAAAATCTTGCGAAGCTTATGGTAGAAAAGTAGATGATGAAGTGGAAGAAATTTTCCATAAATATAGAAAAACACATAATGACGGAGTATTTAGTGTATATACACCAGATATCAGAGCTGCTAGAAGTTCACACTTAATTACTGGATTACCTGATGGTTATGGTAGAGGAAGAATTATCGGTGATTACAGAAGAGTGGCACTTTATGGTGTTGATATTTTAATCGAAGAAAAGAAAAAAGATTTAGAAATATTAGATGTTGACTGTTTAACTGAAGAAATCATTCGTGAAAGAGAAGAAATCAGTGAGCAAATTAAAGCTTTAAATGATTTAAAATCTATGGCTTTAAAATATGGATATGATATTTCTAAACCTGCAAGTAATAGTAAAGAAGCTGTTCAATGGCTATATTTTGGATACTTAGGTGCTATAAAGGACCAAAATGGTGCTGCCATGAGTATTGGTAGAACTTCTACTTTCTTGGATATTTATTTTGAAAGAGATTTAGAAAATGGAACAATTACAGAAGAAGAAGTTCAAGAAATTATGGACCATTTTGTTATGAAATTAAGATTAGTTCGTTTCTTAAGAACACCTGAATATAATGAATTATTCAGTGGTGACCCTGTATGGGTAACAGAGAGTATTGCTGGTATGGGAATTGATGGAAGAACTTTAGTTACCAAAAACTCTTTTAGAATTCTTCATACTTTGGAAAATTTAGGACCAGCTCCAGAACCAAACTTAACTGTTTTATGGTCTGAATATTTACCAGAAGGCTTTAAGAGATATACAACAGATTTATCTATAAAAACATCTTCTATTCAATATGAAAATGATGATTTAATGAGAATTACTTTAGGAGATGACTATGGAATTGCTTGTTGTGTTTCTCCAATGAAGATTGGTAAACAAATGCAATTCTTTGGTGCAAGAGCAAACTTAGCTAAAACTTTACTTTATGCTATTAATGGTGGTAGAGATGAAATCTCTGGAAAACAAATCACACCAAAATTTGCTCCAATCACATCTGAATATTTAAACTATGATGAAGTCATGGACAAATTCAAACAAATGATGGATTATGTAGCAAAAATTTATATTAAAGCTTTAAATGCTATTCATTATATGCATGATAAATATTCTTATGAAGCAATTGAAATGGCTCTTCATGATAAAGATATTTTAAGAACAATGGCTTGTGGTATTGCTGGATTATCTGTTGTTGCTGACTCACTTTCTGCTATTAAATATGCAAAAGTAAAAGTTATCAGAGATGAGACAGGACTAGCTGTTGACTACGAAATCGAAGGAGATTTCCCTAAATTTGGTAATGATGATGATAGAGTTGACAGTATTGCAGTTGATATTGTAAAAACATTTATGAATAAATTAAGAAGATATCCAACTTATAGAAATTCTAAACATACATTATCAATTCTTACCATTACATCAAATGTTGTTTATGGTAAAGCTACTGGAAATACACCTGACGGAAGAAGAATGGGTGCTCCATTTGGACCTGGTGCTAATCCATTACATGGAAGAGATACAAATGGTGCTTTAGCCGTTATGAACTCTATTGCAAAATTACCATTTGATTTTGCAGAAGATGGTATTTCATATACTTTCTCAATTACACCTAAAACATTAGGAAAAGATGAAGAAACAAGAGTAACAAACTTAGTCAATATGTTAGATGGATATTTTAAACAAACAGGTCATCATATCAATGTAAATGTTTTTGATAGAAGTTTACTAGAAGATGCTATGGAACATCCAGAAAATTATCCTCAATTAACTATTAGAGTATCTGGATATGCTGTAAACTTTACAAAATTAACAAGAGAACAACAATTAGATGTTATTAATAGAACTATTCATGAAAGAATTTAGTAATACACTATAAAGAAAGGGATTTCAAGATTTTTCTTAAAATCCCTTTTAAAAAGTAATTATGTACTAGAAAGAGGAAGGTTTATGGAAGAAGAAAAAGATTTAAGATATTATGCAAAAGTACATTCAATAGAAACCTTTGGCGCTGTTGATGGTCCAGGAATTCGTTTTGTATTATTTCTTCAAGGTTGTCATTTGCAGTGTAAATATTGTCATAATCGTGACACTTGGGATATGAAAGAAGGAAAATATCAATCTGTGGATGATATTTATAAGATGATTTTAAAGTATAAAAATTATATTACTCCAAATGGTGGTGTGACCATTTCAGGTGGAGAACCTTTGTTACAAGTTAAATTTTTAATTGAATTATTTACAAAATTAAAAAAGAAAAAAATCCATACTTGTATTGATACTTCTGGGATGGTAGCTTTAACAGATGATATTAAACAATTATTAACATTAACAGATTTGGTTCTATTAGATATTAAACATATTGATAGTGAAAAATGTAAAGATTTAGTTGGTTTTGATAATAAGCTAGAATTAGCATTTGCTAAATATTTAAGTGATAACCATATACCAATTTGGATTCGTCAAGTATTGGTTCCAGGGCTTACAGATGATGAAAAAGATTTACAAAAATTAAAAGAATTTATTTCTACCTTAAATACAGTACAAAAAATAGAAATTCTACCATATCACAGCATTGGTAAGTATAAATGGACAAAATTAGGTTTAAAATATGATTTAGAAACTATTAAAGATGCAAGTAACGAGGATGTCAAACGTGCAAAAGTAATTTTAGGGATAAGCTAAAAAGAAAGAGAAATTTTACTCTCTTTCTTTTTATTTTATAGCAAATTCTTACATTCCTAATAATTTTAATTCTACATTTTCCATTTTATATTTTCCATCTACTAATTTAAAGTCCACTAATGTATCTTCTAGTGTTTCTTTGTTTTGTCTTAAATCAGTAGTAAAATATAATTTAATTTGTGGAATTTCAAGTTTATTTTTTACAATTTCTTTAAATGTTTCTGCCATGTGTTTTTCATCTTCACATATTAATATCAATTGTGGCATTGCAGCAAATCCAGAATCTCCTGGAACATAGTTTTCATAGAATTCTTTATATAGTCTCATTCTTTCTACTAATTTCTTTTCCCAATCTTGTTCTCTTCTAATAACCTCAAAAACAAATTGAATGGATTTTCCATTTTTCGTAAGTTTAACTGCACCACCACTTGCTTTAAAGATTTTTCCTGATACCTTTGCAGTAATTGCTGGTTTTACAATGTAACTATCAAATGCTTTTACTTTTCTTAAATAAGCAATTAGTGTTTGATTTCCAGCTAACCTTTTTTTAATCATTGGAACTGGTTTTGTATTATCAGATGGTTGCCATTTACAATCAATTTCTTTAGAATTTAATAAATATTTTCCCATCTTTTCCAAACAATAAATTCTATAGATTCCTTTTCCTTCATCAGAAGTAAAGTAATATCTTGTTAAAATTTTAGATTTTACTAATTGATCTAATTTATTATTTAATTTGTCTTGTGATTTTGGGTCAATTCCCTTTATTTCTAACATTTGGTACAATTGTCTTGATGTGATAAATTCAAACTCATTTACTAAATCTAAAATTGCAAAATGGATTTCATTAATATGTCCAATATTAATCTTATGTACGATTTGATTCATTGACACATACCCATCTTTTCCATCAAAAGTTTTAATTTCACCTTCTCTGATAGCAAATGGAGATACTTGTGCCTTGATTTCATTATCTTCTACCATTTTTCTTTTCCCCCTTAAATTTAATTTAGAATTATCTATATTTTTAAATTGTAAACTAAAAAAATATTTATTTTTCAATCAATAATTTTACTTTTCTTTTTTCATTATCTATTTTTTTGATATATACATTTACTTTTTGTCCATATTCATATCCTTCAGAATATTCTGCCATACCTACTAAATTAGGCGTTAGTTCTATAAAGATACCATTTTTGTTTTTCTCAGTTTCGCGAATAATGCCTTGTACTTTCATTCCTGAAGAAAAATTTCTAGCATTTTCTTCCCATGTTCCTAACGTTTCTTTATATGACAAATTCACTCTTCCTGTATATCTATCTATAGATTTTACCACAACATTTACTTTTTGTCCAATATTTAATCTTTCAAATGGTGTTTTTATCCTTGCAACCGATAAATCCTCTATATGCGCTAGTCCAACAATTCCTCCTCCAATTTCGATAAAAGCTCCATAAGGTCTGATATTTTTTACTATGCCTGTCACATGTTGACCAACTTTCATCTTGTCTTTTATATAATTTAGTGCTTCTTGTTGAACACTTTTTCTAGATAGAAGCACTTTTCTATCATTCTCTATATCTTGTATTTTAAATTGGACATATTTATGTACTTTTCCCACACATAATTTTTCGTTTGGTAGTTCTCCTTCAATATCTTCTACCTCGCTTCTTGGGATGATTCCTTCTATGTTATTTCCTAAATTTATATGTAGATTATATTGTTCATCACAACTTTGTACAATTCCTTGTATTGTTTTATTTTCTTGTTGATATTCCTGTATCTTTTGTAAATTTAAGTTTTCTATTTCTTCATTCCATCCTTCTGGCACAAATTGAAATGTATTCATTTGTTTTCTCCTTTATCTTACGTGTTTTAGCATATTATATAGTTTATTTCAAAATTTTTCAACCTTTTTTATTTTTTTATAAAAAGAACTTTTTCTCGTATTTGCATTGTGTTATATGTTTACTAAATTTCGTCTTTACTAGAAAATACTAATCAAAATAATTACTAATTTCTTCTAAATCCTCAAAATCTTTCTGTCTGCATATGTCATATACAACGATAGCAACTGAATTCGATAAATTTAATGATCTTAACTCTGGTCTCATTGGAATTCGAATTGTTTTATCTATGTACTTTTGTAATATATCTTCTGGTAACCCCTTTGTCTCTTTTCCAAATAATACAAAAATTTCTTGCATATTTTTAAAGTCTGGTTCAGAATAAACGTGTTTTCCTTTAGTTGTCACAAAAAACATGTTATGCTCTTCTGGTTTATATGTATTTAAGAATTCTTTAAATGATATATGTTCCTCTATATCTAATTTGTCCCAATAATCTAAACCTGCTCTTTTGACAGCTTTTTCTGAAATGCTAAAACCTAAAGGATGTACCAAATGTAATTTGGCACCAATGGCAGCACAGGTTCTTGCAATATTTCCTGTATTCTGAGGTATTTCTGGTTCTACTAATACAACATGTAATTTCATTTTTCCTCTCCTTTTATGTTCTTTTGGGGACAGGCCAAAATGGACATTTTTTATTTTATCTGGGACACGCTAGTGTGTCCCTTTTGGACATTTTTTGTCCATTTTGGCACGTCCCTAATGGGTCATTTTTTGTCTTACATATTCATACAATATAATACCTGTTGCAACTGAAGCATTTAAGCTTTCTGTTTTTCCAAGCATTGGTATTTTTACTTTTTTATCTGCTAGTTTTTGTATTTTTTCTTCCACTCCATTTGCTTCATTTCCAATAACAATGACTTTTTTCTTGTAATCAATATCATAGATACTATTTTTGGTTTGTAGTGAGGTTACAACAATTTCAAATTTGTGTTTTTTGATTTCTTTTAATGTTTTTTCTAAATCTTCACATTCTATGATTTTTACTCGAAATATAGCGCCCATTGTAGACCTTACAACTTTTGGATTATAACTGTCTGCTGTTCCTTTTGATACCAAGATTTGATTGATGCCTATACTATCTACTGTTCTTAAAATGGTTCCTAAATTTCCTGGGTCTTGAATATCATCTAAAGCTACAATTATGTCTTGATCATAATTAATTTCTTCACTATCCATAATTGTTGATTTCATTGTGTTTTTTTCTACAATGGCTAATATTCCCTGTGGATTTGTAACATCTGTTAAACTTTCAAATAATTTGCTTGTTACATATACACATTCTTGTTTTGCTATCTCATACATTAAATCTTTAGGAATATTGGATGTTTTTTCGCAATCGTCACAAATAACGACTTGTTTAATATTTCCTTTTTCATTGATGGCCTCTTCTATAATTTTAATCCCTTCAATAATATATTCGTTATTCAAGTCTCTATATTTTTTATCTTTTAATTTTTTAATATGTTTGATAAATTCATTATCTTTACTTGATATTACTTGCATACTATCTCCTTAAATTCATTTTTTATAGTATATCCACTTATTTCATTTCTATTAATTCATATTCAGAACTTCCCAAACCAATTTTTTCTCCATGTTCAATTTGACTTTCCCAATTGGTATCTGGATGATTGATATGGAAATGGTCATGTCCTTCTACTTTTTTCTTGATATTTTCTCCTAATGCACTATTTTGGAATACTTCTTGTTTATTCACTAAATCTGCACAAGCTTTGTCTAAGGCTACCATATCAAATGAAGCTAACATTCCAATGTTAGGAACAATTGGCGCGTCATTTTCTGCATGACAATCACAGTTTGGAGAAACATCACAAATTAAACTAATATGGAATTGTGGTCTATCTTTTACAACAGCTAATGCATATTCTGCCATCTTTTTATTTAAAATATCTGCTGCCTCATCATTTGGTGATTTAATAGCATCAAAATTACAAATTCCAATACATCTGCCACAACCAACACATTTATTATGGTCGATAACTGCTTTTCCTTCTTCATTGTAGGAAATAGCACCATGTGCACAAATTTTGATACACTGTTTACATTTTTTACATTTTTCTAAAATGACATTTGGTTTTCCACTACTATGCATTTCCATTTTTCCAGCTCTGGAACCACAACCCATCCCAATATTCTTAATAGCTCCACCAAATCCTGTTCCTTCATGTCCTTTAAAATGGTTTAAAGATATAACAATATCGGCATCCATAATCGCTCTTCCAATTTTTGCTGTTTTTACATATTCTCCATCAATATCTACATAAGCTTCATCTGTTCCTTTTAGTCCATCTGCAATAATCACATGACAACCTGTTGAAAATGGACTAAATCCATTTACATATGCTGCATCTAAATGGTCAATAGCATTTTTTCTTCCACCAACATATAATGTGTTACAATCTGTTAAAAATGGTTTTCCTCCTAATTCTTTTACAACATCTGCAACTACTTTTGCATAATTTGGTCTTAAATATGCTAAGTTTCCTGGTTCTCCAAAATGGATTTTTATAGCTACATATTTATTTTGAAAGTCAATGTTTTCAATTCCTGCTTTTTTCATTAATTTTTCTAATTTTTGTAATAAATTATATCCTGGTCTTGCTCTGAAGTCTGTAAAATATACTTTTGATTTTTCCATCTTTTTCCCTCTTTCTTTATTATAATGATATTTTTATATTAATAAATATGGTCGTGTATATGAAATAAAAACAACCATACATTTTTTGTATGATTGTATTTTATAACTTTTTTTCAGTTTTAGCAATATATTTCATAACTTTTCGACTCAAGCTCTGCTCGAACGAAAAGTATATAATTTTAAATTGTTTACTTTCTTTTTATGTTATTCATACTTTTTTATTGCTCAGATAACAGATTTCACATTACTGTACTGCGAGACTTACACGGAAGCTAAGGTAGTAGCGATCTTTTCCATAGTTGGCGTTAACGTAGAATACTCCAGCCTTAGCTCCCTCGATATAGTAGCCTCCTCGCAAGAAGAAAGGATCCTCCACCCCCACAAATGCGACGTTATCTCCATTCCACCCACTAGTTTCATATGTGGCATCTCCATATTTATAGTCACTACTTGCTGTTGTTCCTGTATACACTGTTGAATATGCATCATTGGTCCCATCTGCAAATGAACTTCCGTTAGTTAAACTCGGACTTTCTCCATAATATCCTGCCACATATTCAAGTGTTCCTCCTGATAAATCATAAACTCCAAAAATGTTTCCTGTGCTACTCTGCTTTATATTCGTTACATAAGCAGTTCCAGAACCTCCGCCTGTATAATAATTACTATTTGAATTTACTGTTATTTCCGTTCCATTTCTTCCATATTTGCTTTCTGTTAAGTATGCTACTGCTCCCCATTCACTATTTTTCATTAAATGGCTACTTAATGTCGTATTATAGTTTTGCGCATTTGTAAATACATTTCCTATTGCAATATATCTCCAACTGCTCACTCCTGCTACAAATTTAGGTTTATTATTCCCTGCACTACTTGCTTCATATTTTGCTACCCAGATTCCTTCTAGTTTACTATTCCATCCTCCATAGTTGACATCTGCATCAAATGCAGGATGTGTTTTGAAATATTTATCATTTACGGATATAGCTGTTTGTACAGACACCCCACTTTTCGTTCTTCCTTCTGTATCCACAATTCCTCTTGCATCACTATATCCTACTATTTGCTCATTTACTAATGCTTCTTCTTCTGTCAATGTTCCTGCTCTATATGCATTTTCACTATCTTGTGAGTCAAAATATATTATCCTATAAGCATATCTTGGTATCCATACAAAATAACTATCTACATTATCTACTGTTACTTTTGCATTTGCCCAATGACTATCTCCTCCATTTGTTGTTCCTCCATCTGACATATCACTATCTGTTGTTTCTACATAACTATACCAATCTGTTCCATTACTATTACTTACATTTGTTGTTTCTCCTGTTGCTTCATTATATGTGATTGCTGTCATTCCTTGTTTTAATACTGGGTGATTTGGTGTAGTTGTTGTATTATGGCTTGTTCCACTTAAAAATTCTACTTCTATTACACCATAAGCCATGTTAAAGTTTGTTCCTGTTCCCTCTGTTGGTTTTTCTGGCTCTCTTTCTGTATAATCCTCTACATTTCCATTTTTATCTACAAAATATTTTCTTCCATTTGCATCATTTTCTGTTATCGTTACGATATATCCTTCTGTTCCATCCTCATTTGTCCCTGGTTTTACTGCGTATTTTCCAGTTTCAAAATACTTTCCTAATTCTTCATCTAAATTATCTTGCATGATTTCTTCACCATTATTTTTTGTCAATGCACCTAATGCCGATAATTTTACTTTTTCTTTTTCTTCTGCTAATTTTGTTTGTTCACTTGCATCTGTTGCTCTTCTTAAGATTCCATTATCTCCTGTCAAGGTTGCAATGGTTACTCCTGCTAATATTAATAACACGATGATAGTTATGATTAATGCTATTAAGGTAATACCAGTATTCCTTTTTTTTATATAAGCTATTTGATCATTCTTCATGTGTCTTTCTTCCTTTCTTTTTCCATTTTTCTTTTGCATTATAATATTTCACTTTGCTTTCACCATATATCTATACTTTACTATAAGTATCATACCTTTTCAAGTATATTTTTAAATTTATTTTATCATTTATTTTTTGTATTTCATTAATGTCTTCAAAAACGCTGTCACATCATTTAAAACTTTCATTTCATTATCTGTACCAATCTCTAAAGTTATCATTGGTTTAATACCTGCTGAAAATTTTAATCTATTGCCATATTCTTTTACAAGTTTTGTTACATCATAATCAAATTGTCCTTCTTCAAATGTAAAGACAACAGCTGTTTTTTTGCTTGCAATTTTTGATATATTTAACGTTTTTGCTAAATATTTAATTCTTGCAATATCAATTAAATTCTCTAATTCTCCTGGCATATTCCCAAACCTATCAATAATTTCATCAATGACATTTTGGATATCTTCTTCATTTTTACATAAAGCAATATCTTGATAAATTTCGATTTTTTGATTGGCATCTGAAATATAGTCATCTGGAATATAGCTAGTGACATTTAAGTCTATTTGGATATCGACTTCTGGTTTTACTTCAATTCCCTTCATTTCTTTTATCACTTCATCTAACAAGTTACAATACGTATCATATCCAACTTGTTCTAAATGTCCTGATTGAATTTCACCAAGCAGACTTCCAGCTCCTCTGATTTCTAAATCACGCATCGCAATTTTAAATCCTGACCCAAATTCTGTAAATTCTTTTATCGCTTTTAACCTCTTATCTGCCACTTCTGATAACAATTTATCTCGTTTATAGGTAATATATGCATAGGCTTGCCTATCACTTCTACCTACTCTTCCTCGTATTTGATATAACTGTGCTAATCCCATTCTATCTGCATTTTCAACAATAATGGTATTGGCATTTGGAATATCAATTCCCGATTCCAAAATGGTTGTACAAACTAATACATTAGATTTCTTTTGTATGAAATCATTCATAATTTCTTCAATTTGGTTTCCTGACATTTGTCCATGTGCATAAGAAACTTCTGCTTCTGGCACTAGTCTTGATATTTCATCCGCTTTTCGTTGGATATTTTCCACATTATTAAAGATGTAAAATACTTGCCCGTCTCTTTCTAATTCTTTTGTAATCGCTTCTTTTATCACTTCTCTATCATATTCTAATACATAGGTTTGTACAGGTCTTCTATTATGTGGTGGCTCATAAATAACAGACATATCCCTTACACCAACAATAGACATGTGTAAAGTTCTAGGAATTGGTGTTGCCGTCATCGTTAACACATCTACATTGGTTTTGTATTGCTTTATTTTTTCTTTATCTTTTACACCAAATCGATGCTCTTCATCAATAATTAATAAGCCTAAATCTTTAAATTCCACATCTTTACTAAGAACTCTATGGGTTCCAATGACAATATCCACTTCTCCTAATTTCAAACCTTTGATGACTTCTTTTTGATATTTAGCAGATTTAAATCTGTTTAAAATTTCTACTTTAATCGGATAATCTTTCATTCTTTCTTTAAATTCTTGATATTGTTGTTCTGCTAAAACCGTTGTCGGTGCTAAATACGCTACTTGTTTTTGGTCCATAACCGCTTTAAAAGCTGCTCTTATTGCAACTTCTGTTTTACCATATCCAACATCTCCACATAGCAATCTATCCATTGGTTTACTAGCTTCCATATCTTTTTTGACCTCTTCAATACAACGTAATTGATCATCTGTTTCTTGATATGGAAATTTCGCTTCAAACTCATTTTGCCAAGGGGTGTCTTTGCTAAAACTAAACCCTTGTGATTTCTCTCTTTTGGCATATAACTCAATTAACTCTTTTGCCACTTCTCTTAAATTTTTCTTTACTCTTGTTTTTGTATTTTCCCAGTCTTTGCTTCCTAATCGATTGATTTTAGGATTGATTTTATCTCCACCAACATATTTTCGAATCATATCCATCTGATTGGTTGGCACATATAAGATATCATCATTTTTATATTTGATTTTGACATAGTCCTTAATCGTTCCATCTGCTTTAATAGTATTGACACCAATATAGATACCAATCCCATAAGTTTTATGAACGACATAATCTCCAATTTTCAAATCGGCAAAGACAACTTTTTCTCCTTCTGTATAAGCAGAATGAACCGTCTTTCTTTTTCTCTTTTCTCCACTAATTAATTCATCTGCTGAAATAACTAACTGATTGATTTCATAATTTTCAAATCCTGCTGATATCTTCCCAATTCCAATAGTAACCACTTTTTCTACTGTTTTTACGACAATGGTTTTATCTAATTTTTCTTCAAGCTTACAAATAATGTCTTCTTTTTCTAATATTTCTTTTAATTTTTTTGCCTTTTCTTTATTCTCGACTAAAATATATACACTCTTTTTTTGCTTTAAGGCTTCTTTTAATTCTTCAAATAAATTTTCAATCTCGCTTTTATAAAAATTAACTTCTCTATATTCAAAAACATATTTCTCTGCTTGTTTATTGGTTACGCTATCTTGTTTTTCTAAATAGATTACATTTCTTTTTCCCTTTTCTAAAATGTCTTCGATTTCTTGATATTCAATCACGTTCTCTAAACTTTGTGGGATTATTTTTTCTTTCTCCACCAAAGCATTGATTAAATGTTTTCTATCTTGCTTTATATTTTCTGTTCTTTGTTCTATTTTTCTTTCTTCATCTAATGCGATGATATATTTATCAGATAAATAATCTAATAAGGTAGAAGATTTTGTATAAAAACAATCAAAATATTTATCCATTTTGCTAATATAGTTTCCACCTATAATTTGCTCTATATCTTCTTCTACAATCTCTTTTTGTTTTTCATTAATACTTAAGTTTCTAATATTGTTACATACTTGTTCTATCGATTGTTCCAATATGTATTCATGTGCTGGGTAAATTTCTACTTTTTCTAATGTATTAATTGATCTTTGGCTAACAATCGCAAAATTTCTAATAGAATCTATTTCGTCTCCCCAAAATTCAATTCTAACCCCTATTTTTTCAGAAACAGAAATATCTAAAATACCACCTCTAATGCTAAATTGTCCTCTTGCTTCTATTAAATCACATCTCACATATCCTAAATTGACTAATTTTTTCTTGATTTCTTCTAATGAACATACATCACCTATTTTAAAGTGTAAAATATTTTTGAATAAGAGTTCTTTTGGTGGTAGTTTTTGCATGAAAGCTTCAATCGTTGTCACAATAATTGGATGTCTTTTTTCTTTAATTTTACTTAACACTTCTATTCTTTCATATGGTAAGTCTTTACTTTCTGCAATATAGTCATAAGTTACAATTTCTTTTTTGGGGAAGATGTATCCCTTATCTATAAATGCTTTTAGGTTTTCTGATATTTCTTTTGCCTGAATTTCATTGTATGTAACAATTAAGATTGGCTTTTTAGCATATTCATTAATACTAGCTAATAACTCTATCATTCCCACGCCAGTTAAGCCCGATAACATAATCGGGCTTTTTTCTTTTTCTATTTGATTTACCAATGTTACAAACTTTTGGGATTTCCCAAGCTCTCCTAGTATGGTATTCATTTTATTGCATTCCTTCCTTGAAATGTAAATGATTCGATTTCTATATTATACTACTTTTTTTCGGAAATAGAAATAGTTTTGTGAATATTTATTCAAATACCACGGTTATTGATTATTGTTTATACAGGCATAAAAATAAAAGTATCGCATATACTAAAACTATTATATATGCATAAAGGAGAAATTTTATTATGAATGATTATCCATTTATTCCCTATTATAATTTTGAAACTATTTGTAATCAACAGCCAATTACTTTTCCACCTCAACATCAGTCTGTGCAACCAGGAATGGAAAATGAAATGAATCCACTTCCTATCTTTGATAATCAAAATTATGTGCCAAGTGGGAAGTTACAAGGAAGAGTTGCCATTATTTCTGGTGGTGATAGTGGTATTGGAAGAGCTGTAGGGGTTTTATTTGCTAAAGAAGGTTGCGATATTGTTATTGCTTACTTAAATGAACATGAAGATGCTAACTATACCAAAGAAATCATCGAATATTATGGTAGAAAATGTTTACTAATAGCATGCGATTTACGAAAAGAAGACGCTTCCACTCAAGTCATTATTGAAACTTTAAAAACTTTTGGGAAAGTCGACATTTTAGTCAATAATTGTGGTGTGCAATTCCCACAAAATAGTATACTAGATATTACAGCAGAACAATTAAAAAACACATTTGAGACCAATATTTTTTCATTTTTCTATTTAACGAAAGCCGTGCTTCCTTACTTAGAAGCAAATGCTAGTATTATTAATACATCTTCTATTACTGCTTTTGGTGGAAAGAAAAACTTAATAGATTACTCTTCTACCAAAGGTGCTATTACTGTATTTACAAAATCCTTAGCTTTATCCCTAGCAGATAGTAAAATAAGAGTTAATGCTGTTGCACCAGGTCCTATTTGGACTCCACTCATTCCTGCTTCTTTTACAGCAGAAGAAGTTTCTATTTTTGGCACAGAAACGCCATTAAAAAGAGCAGGTCAACCTTTTGAACTTGCCCCTGCTTATTTATATTTAGCTTCTGATGATTCTCGCTATGTTACTGGTCAAATTATTCATGTCAATGGTGGAACCATTGTTTAAAAGCAGAGTTTTTTCTCTGCTTTACATTTTGACAACTAATTTATTAAATTTACTATTGATATAGTTTTCCAATTTTGTCATAAACTCTTCAGGTTTAATTTCTTTTTTCGCTACCATATCTAATCCCTTTTCCCAACTCGCTGTTAATTTTGGGTTTAACATATCTGGCATAGATTGCATTACAATATCATAGATATATTCTCCTTTTTGACTTGGTGTAATGATTTGGGTTTTATTATTAATTTCTATGTAATTAATTTTTTCTAATTTTTTAATAATTTCTCCTCTTGTTGCACTTGTTCCAATTCCCGCACCTTTTATTTGTTCTCTTAATTCCTCTTCTTCAATTAATTTTCCTGCATTTTCCATCGCTAGAATAATCGAACCAGAATTATATCTGTTTGGTGGAGACGTTTCTGCTTCTTTAATTTCAAAATTTTTAATTAAAATTTCCTGTCCCTTTTTTAATTTTTTTAGAATTTCTAAATCTGATGATTTGTTTTCACTATTTTCCTTTTCTTCGTCTTTATTTTCCACATCTTGCACACTATTTGTGGATTTCTTCTTTTTATTTTCTTGTTTATCCACTGGTTTTAAAATTTCTAAAAATCCTTGATTCACACATACTCTTCCACTTGTTGTAAAAGTTTCTTTTTTTTCTTCATCCATTTCCACTTCAATCGTTAACTGAATTTTATTGTATTCTGCTGGTGGATAAAAAATGGCTAAAAAACGTTTTACAATCACCAGATAAATATCTTTTTGTAATTGTGGTAAACTATTGAAATTTTCATAACCTTGCCCTGTTGGAATAATGGCATAGTGATCTGTAATTTTACTGTCATTAACATATTTGGTTTTTGTCAAATTCGTAGAATATTTTTCTTCTACCATTTTCTTAATATATCCTTGAATTTCTTCGTCTTTACATCCTTTAGCAATTCCATTTAAGTTCTTGTTAATTTCTTTACTAACCGCTGTTGATAATACTCTGGCATCTGTTCTAGGATAGGTAACCAATTTCTTTTCATACAAATTTTGGATAATCTCTAATGTTTCATCTGGTTTGATTTTAAATCGTTTAGTACACTCATTTTGAATTTCTGCTAAATTGAATAATAATGGTGCATTTTCTTTTTGTTTTGATTTTTTTAGTTCTGTTATGATTGCTTTTTTATTACTTAAGCTTAAAATAAAATCTTTTGCATCTTTTTCCTTCTTAAATCCAGTTTCATTATATAATTTAGGAGATTCCCATACAGTAGATGTTTCTGTTGCCTTCCAATCTGCTTTAAAAGATGCTTGTTCTTCTCCAAATTCTCCAATAATCTTATAATATTTTGTTTTGACAAAATTTCGAATTTCTCTTTCGCGAGATACAACCATTCCTAATACACAAGTCATGACTCTTCCCACAGAAATAGAAGCTCTATCTTCATGAATATTTTGTGCTAATCTTCTACCAAATATGATAGATAATAATCTGGAAAAATTGATTCCTATTAAGTAATCCTCTTTTGCTCTTAAATACGCACTATCTGATAAACTATCATATTCTGACATATCTTTGGCTTCTCGAATACCTCTTAGAATTTCTTCTTCTGTTTGAGAATCTATCCATACTCTTTTCATTTTGGCTTTTGGATTTGGTTTTGCCATCATAAAGACAAGTCTTTGTATATATTCTCCTTCTCTTCCAGAGTCTCCTGCATTATATATTTCTTCTATGTCTTCTCTTTGTAGTAATTGTTGCACAATCTGAAATTGATTTTGCACTTGTGGTATAATTTCATATTTCCATTCCTCTGGAATAAATGGTAATGTATCTAATCTCCAAAACTTTAGTTTTTCATCATATTTTTCTGGATAACTCATCGTAACTAAATGTCCTACACACCAAGTGATAATCCAGTCATTCGATTCTAAATACCCATTCTTTCTACTGGTTGTTATTTTTAATGCCTTTGCAAATTCCATTGCTACTGATGGCTTTTCTGTTATAATTAATTTCTTGCTCAACACGATCATCCTTTTATTTTTTCTTCTATATATTGATTTAAAAATGCTTGTACTTCTTTCATTTTATTTCTAGTATGTGCATCTTCAAAGTGAAATCTTTCAAATATTTTATTGATATAGTTTTCACTTTGAATAATTTCAAAAGATGCTTTGTAGTTAATATCAAATAAAAATGTTAACATGATTAATACACTTATCAATTTTCCTTTTTCGTTAATTTCATTTCTATTTATTAGGTTTTTCTGATATATTTTATTTATAATTTCTTCATGTATTGTTGATTGATTGATTTCTTGTATCTCTTTATCATCATAAAAGATTTCTGATGCTTCATAAAAAATATCTACTTTATCAGCATCTCTTATGATTTTACAAAACATTTCTTGTTTTGGATTACATCCATTTTCTATTTTAAATTTATTATGATTTTTGATTGCTAAATAGATGATATCTATGTATGTTTCATTATCTACATAGTTTTTTATATAATCATCCTTCTTTAAAATTTCTACAGCTAAATCTCCATGATCAATACTGTCTCTATCTCTAAAAGTAGCATATTTCGTAAATTGCTCAAATCTTGCTATATCATGTAACAAACCAATTAAAGTTGCTATTTGTATTTCTTCATCACTTAAATTTAAATTCTTAGCAATCTTATTAGATACTTTCATAACCCTTAATGAATGTAATTGTTTTCTTTTTAAATTGTCATTTTCTAAATCAAATTTTCTAATATATTTTAAAAATTCATTTTCTGCCTTCTCTAAGTCTATCATCTTCAACGCCTTACCTCTCTATATTTCTTTTACTATTTTTTATTTAATTGTCTTCATATACTCTACTATCTTATTATATATATTTTTATATCGCTTCATTGTTTCTGAATCATGAAACTCAAATCGATTATATATTTTTTCTATATAATTTTGTTGTTTTATATATTGAATACTCTCTGGAAAATTAAAATCAAAAATATATGCAAAATGTCCTACTAAGCTATCTGCATTTGATTTCCTTTTTTCATAGTCTATCCTTCCATTTTTCATAAATTCTTCGTATATTTCTTCACTAATCACATCATCTGCTAAATCCGCTTTCTCCCAAGCAGTTTCCTTTTTTTCATAAGTCAATATATATAATATATCCATTTTGTCACTATCTCTAATTATTTTTGTATGTAATAGTTCTCGTGTTGTTAAATTGTCTGGAATATCAGATACATTTTTATTATGATTTAGGATTGCCTTTTTTATAATTTCATCATATTGATTATCTTCTATAAATTCCCTAATAATTCTATCTTTTTTATCAAATAAAATATGTACACCTAATTCTCCATGATTAACACTTTTTTTATCATTAAAGGTATTAAATTTTTTTACTTGTTCAAATCTTCCAATATCATGAAGCAAACCAATTAATTCAGCTAATTTAATATCTTCCTCCTTTAACTTCAAATTTATTGCTAATTTTTTAGCTATCTGTGATACTCTTTCTATATGCGCAACTTTTAATTTTATTTTATCATTTTTTATATCATATTTTTTTACATATTCTGCAAATGCCTTTTTCGCTTTTAGCATGTCTATCATATTTTCCACCTCATTTTGCATTCTATCATTTTTCATTTTTTATTTCAAGTTTGGATTTTATATCGTTATACCTGTAATTCTCTATGAATTCGTGATTTTCTCTTGAAACTCATACCTTTTTGTTATATAATACGGCTTATATAAGATTTGAAAGGACGGATTAGAAGCATGAGTTATAACTTTAAAGAAACCGAAAAAAAATGGCAGGATAAATGGTATGCCGAAGGAACTTTTAATGCCAAAAATGATTTTACTATGAAAAAATGGTATGGATTAATTGAATTTCCTTATCCATCAGGTCAAGGACTTCATGTAGGACATCCTAGAAGCTATACCGCATTAGATATTATTGCTAGAAAAAGAAGAATGCAAGGATATAATGTGTTATTCCCAATTGGATTTGATGCTTTTGGACTACCTGCTGAAAACTATGCTATTAAAAATCATATTCATCCAAAAATTACAACTGAAAAAAATATTAATCATTTTAGAGAACAATTAAAATCTATCGGTTTTTCTTTTGATTGGTCAAGAGAAATTAATACCACTGACCCAGAATATTATAAATGGACACAATGGATTTTTATCCAATTATATAAACATGGATTAGCCTATAAAGCTACCATGCCAATCAATTTCTGTACAGGCTGCAAGGTAGGACTTGCAAATGAGGAAGTGGTAAACGGTGTTTGTGAAAGATGTGGCAGTCCAGTTGTTCAAAAAGAGAAAAGCCAATGGATGTTAAGAATTACAAAATATGCCCAAAGATTAATTGATGATTTAGATGATGTAGATTACTTAGATAAAATTAAAGCACAACAAAAAAATTGGATTGGCCGTTCTGAAGGTGCAGAAGTTACTTTTAAAATTGCTGATTCTAATGAAACTTTAACTGTCTACACAACTAGGCCGGATACTTTATTTGGTGCAACATACATGGTAGTTGCTCCAGAACACCATATAATTGATAAATTATCAGATAAAATCACCAATATGGATGAAATTGAAGAATATAAACACCAAGCTTCTTTAAAATCTGATTTTGAAAGAGCCGAATTAAATAAAGAAAAAACAGGTTGTGAAATTAAAGGCATTAAAGCCATTAATCCATTAACAAATGAAGAAATTCCTATATGGATTTCTGATTATGTTTTAATTACTTATGGTACAGGTAGCATTATGGCTGTACCTGGACATGATACACGTGACCACGAATTTGCAAAAAAATTTCATTTACCAATTGTTCAAGTTATTAGACCCGCTGATGAAACAATTCAATGCGATATTGATAAAGAAGCTTTTACAGATGTTGAAACTGGTATATTAATGAATTCTGGATTTTTAAATGATTTACCAGTTGTAGAAGCCAAGAAAAAAGTCATTAGCTATTTAGAAGATCATCACATTGGTAAAAAACAAGTAAATTATAAATTACGTGATTGGGTATTTTCTAGGCAACGTTATTGGGGTGAACCAATTCCTATGGTTTATTGTGAAAAATGTGGTTGGGTTCCTATTCCAGAAGAAGAATTACCTTTAAAATTACCTGAAGTTGAAGATTATGAACCAAGTGAAAATGGTGAATCACCTCTTGCAAGACATGAAGAATGGGTGAATACAACTTGTCCTCATTGTGGTGGAAAAGCAAGAAGAGAAACAGATACAATGCCTCAATGGGCTGGTTCTTCTTGGTATTACCTAAGATACATGGATGCTCATAATGATAAAGCATTAGCTTCAAAAGAAGCTCTAGAATACTGGTCACCTGTTGATTGGTATAATGGTGGTATGGAACATACAACACTTCACTTACTATACTCAAGATTTTGGCATAAATTCTTATATGATATTGGTGTTGTTCCAACCAAAGAACCATATCAAAAACGTACTTCTCATGGAATGATTTTAGGAAGCAATGGAGAAAAAATGTCTAAATCAAAAGGAAATGTTGTGAATCCAGATGACATTGTCAATGAGTTTGGTGCAGACGCTTTTAGAGTTTATGAAATGTTCATGGGACCTTTTGACCAAACAGCACCATGGTCTATGGAAAGTATTAGAGGTTGTGCAAAATTCCTAGACAGAGTTTGGAATCTTCAAACTTTACTAGTAGATGGTGAAGAATATTCTCCAAAATTTGAAAAAGCAATGCATAGAGCCATTAAAAAAGTATCTTCTGATATCGAAGAAATGAAATTTAACACAGCTGTTTCAACCTTTATGACTTTAGTAAATGATTTTTATAAAGAAAAGACAATTAACAAAGCAGAATTTAAAACTTTCTTACAATTATTAAATCCTTTTGCACCACATATAACAGAAGAACTTTGGCAAACAGTATTGGGTGGCACAGAAATGCTAGCGTATATGGAATGGCCTACATATGAGGAAGCCAAAACAATCGCTGATGAAATTACTTTACCTATACAATTTAATGGTAAATTAAAAGCAACCATTACAATCTCTTTAGATGAACCTGAAGAAAGTGTTAAGGAAAAAGTACATCAAGCTGTTGAAGATAAATTGGGAAATAAAACGATTGTAAAAGAAATTTATGTTAAGAATAAAATTTATAATATTGTTGTAAAATAAATCATTACATTCATGAAAAGCCTATTAGTTATAAAAGCTTACTAGTAGGCTTTTATGTATTTTGAATTTTTGAGTTTAAAATATACAATTGATCATCATGTTTTTCTAATATATTTTCACATTTTGTTACTCGATTATCCTGTTCTTTTATTTTTTCTGTATTTACCTTAAATGCATCAAATAAGGCAACTAATTTTTCTCCATGTTCCACTTCTATTCTTGCTACAGAACCACTAATATTTCGTAATTCTTGTTTTATTTTTGGTATTTCTTCCAGCTGTTTTTTTGATTTTTGGTATCTCTTCCAGCTGTTTTTTGATTTTTGGTATTTCTTCCAGCTGTTTTTTGATTTTTGGTATCTCTTCCAGCTGTTTTTTGATTTTTGGTATCTCTTCCAGCTGTTTTTTGATTTTTGGTATTTCATCCAGCTGTTTTCTGATTTCTGGTATCTCTTCCAACTGCTTTTTCATTTTCGGTATCTCTTCCAGCTGCTTTTTGATTTCTGGTATCTCTTCCAGCTGTTTTTTGATTTCTGGTATTCCATCCAATTGTTTTTTCATTTCTGGTATATCTTTTACTTTGTCTTTTGTTTCTTGCAATTCTTCATATATTTTCAAAAGTAGATCTCGGTTTGTGTTACGCATTCTTTCCCTCCTTTCTTTTTTTGACATTATATATTCTAAAACTTATAATGTCAACAAAAACATTTCGACAAAATTCTACATTTATACGATTCTTATTTTACTTTTCTCAGATTTATCATTTTATCATCAACTTTTGTCATGAAACTGTAAAGAAGATTTAATCATATTGAAATATTCTTTATTCTTTCTTATAGTATAATATGGTTAGATAATTATAGACTAAGGAGAACAGAAATGAGTATAAAATCTGATTTAAAAAAAGATGGAATCGAAATAACTCAAAAATTAGATACCCTAAAGATTAATTCTATTGCTAAAAATATTGCATCTAAATTATGTCAAACCTTTCCTTCTTATGGATTAAATGAAAATGACTTATTTATAAAATTATCCAGACTAGATATGTATAAAGCGAAAATGCCTGAAGGAATGGCAGAGGCAAATTATTATTATAAAAATACGTCTATTTATTTTAATGAACATATTCCGGAAGAAGATATGGAAGAATTTGCTATTCATGAATGTATTCACTATCTTCAAGAAATAAAAGATAAAAGAAATTATTTATTAAAAATGGGATTATGCGATTATACAGAATTTAAAATCTATGGATTAGGATTAAATGAAGCAGCTGTTCAATTAATGTCATCAAAAGTCATTGGTATACCAAAGGATTATGTAAAATATTTTGGAATTAGCTTTGAAACAACAAGTCCTTCTTACTATCCTTTAGAATGTTGTTTAGTAAATCAATTAGCATATATTACAGGTGAAGATGTTTTATTTAAAAGTACACTAAATAGTGATGATAATTTTAAAATGAAATTTTCTGAATTAACATCACAAAAAACATTTATGGCTATTCAAAATGCTATTGACGATATTTTATTCGCAGAAGAAGATATCATCAAATTAAATAATAAAATTGCTTTAATTGATGATAGAAACAAAAAAGTAGATGACATGGTAAAAAAGATTGATAATTTAAAGGAAAAAATCAAATTGACATTTTTAAGAACACAAAATTTGATCATATCTAGTTATTTTGATAAAGCATTTTTACATATACAAAATTTAGAACAATTGGAAAATTATAGAAAGAAATTATATAATTTTAAATCTTATTTAGGATTTGCTGAAGGCTATACATTTTTTAATGACTATTATGTTGAAAAAATGTCACAATTAGAACATAAATACAATATCTTAGAAAACGGTGGAATCGAAACGGCTATTAATATTAGAACCAAAAAAGAAAGTAAAATAATTTCTTTATTTAAAGCTATTAAAAGACTAATATTGGGAAATTCATCTGAAGCAGAAAATAACGACATATAAACGCAGTACATCATAAGCAAAAACACTTTAATGAAAAATATATTCATTAAAGTGTTTTATTTTCTAATTGCATGTCTTTAATATATATTATATATTTTTTATTATGTTTTTTGCAGCTTCTCTTCCTGAGTTTGCGGCCCAAGCAACTGTACCTTTGATTCCTGCTAAATCTCCACCTGAGTAAATTTTAGAATTCGAAGTTTTATATTCATCATCTATTTGAATATTTCCCCATTTATTTAAATCTAGCCCCAAATCTTTTACATATTCTTGTGGTTTTGAACCTAATGCCATAACAATATAATCTACATCTACTTGATAGTTACTATTTTCAATATTTACAGGAGATAATCTACTTTCTCCTTCTTTTTGAATTAATTTTGTTTTAATTAATTCAACTTTTTCAACTTTATTTTCTCCCAATATTTTCACAATATTATTTTGAAAAGCAAATTTTACCCCTTCCTTTTTAGCATCTAAAATTTCTTTTCTTTCTGCTGGCATTTGTTCTTCTGCTCTTCTATAAACAACTGTTACCTCTTTTGCTCCTAATTTGTTTATCGTTCTAGCGCAGTCCATTGCCACATTTCCGCCACCTACGACAATCACTTTTTTATTTGTGTAATCGGGATGTAAATTATATTCTAATAATTCATTTCCGCCATAAACGCCACTTAGCTCTTCACCTTCTACTCCCATTTTAGAAGAAACATTGGCACCTATACTCAAAAATATTGCATCATACTTTTCTTCTATTTCATTTAATGTAAAATCTTTTCCCAATTCTGTATGATACTTTACTGTAATTCCTAAATCTAAAATGTCTTTTACTGTTTGTTCTACTATTTCTTTTGGTAATCTAAAATTGGGTATCCCAAATATTAATAAACCACCTAAATAGTCATACTTTTCGTATATAGTAACTTGTATTCCTGCTTTTGCTAAAAAAGCTGCACATGTTAATCCTGCAGGTCCCCCTCCAATAACTGCTACTTTTGTATTATTCTTTTCTATCTTTTCATAACAATCTGATAAACGATATCCTAATGTATGAGCTGTATCAAAAGTATAAGCTTCTAATTCTCCTATGGAAACAGGTTCACCTTTTATTCCTCTAACACATGAACCTTGACATTGTTTTTCATGCGGACATATTCTGCCACACACTCCTGGTAAAACTGTCGTTTCTGATAAGATTTTATAAGCTTCTAAATATTCCTCACTTTTTAAAGCTTGTATAAAACCTGGAATATTATTATTTAATGGACAGCCTTTTTGTGAACATGGCTTTACTTTACAATTTAAACAATACTTTGTTTTTTCTGCTATTTCCCTTATCACTTTTATTCCTCTTTTCTTTATTTATATCTTTTAATTTATCCATTCATATTTAGAAAAAGAATTGATTACGATCAATTCCTTTTTCTATCTTTTATCAAAAATATTTTACATTTTTTATTGTATTTCGTCAATAGAACTGACTTAATAGATTAACGATTTCACCAATTTTTTTATTTCTATTGAATGATTATTTACATGAAATGCATTTCTTCCACTACTTTTTGTAAGTCTTTTATAAAATCAATTTTTTTTGTTTCATCTCTTAATAATGCTGCTGGATGCCAAGTAGGCATATATTTTATTCCCTTTTTTTCTATCCACTTTCCTCTAGATGCTGTGATACCATATTCTTGTCCCAAAATATTTTTTAATGCAACACTTCCTAGTAAAACAATTATTTCTGGTTGTACAAGTATGACTTGATTTCTTAAATAATTCAGACATGCAGTTGCTTCATCTTCTTCTGGATTTCTATTAGCTGGTGGTCTACATTTTACGACATTTGCAATATATACATCGTTTCTGTTTATTCCTAAAGTCTCAAATGCCAAATTCATTAATTTTCCAGCTCTTCCTACAAAAGGTTCTCCCAATCTATCCTCGTCTGCTCCTGGACCTTCTCCAATAAACATTAACTTGGCATGCTTATTTCCGGTTCCAAATACGATATTTTGTCTTGTCTTACATAACTTACATTTGTTACAATCTTTAATTGATTCTTCTAATTCTTCCCATGTTTTAAACATTTTTTCTTACATCCTTTATTTATTATTTTTTATAAACGTTATATTTCTCCTTCTGTGTAAGCCATAATATCTATAAATTATTTCATTGCGAATATGATTGGAAAGCATATTGGAAAATTTTATAATTTCTATTTTAATTCTATAATAGCTGTCTCTGTGTTATATGCTTTCTTTTCAATTCGATAGGAATGTATCCTATCTGAATGACAAACACTACAAATTCCTGAATCAATAATATTTTGTGCCATTACTCCTTCTTGTTGAAGAAGAATTTTATTAATTAAAACCGTATCTATATTCCATTTTACATTCTTTATTTTTTCTTCTATAAAGTCTGTTAACTGAATTGTTGTTTCTTGATTTTCTTTTTCTATATCGAAAAATTTAACATTTTTTAAATCGTAAAACTCTTTTTCAAACATATCTTTAACATCTTTATCTACTTCAAAATGACATTTTCTAATACTTGGGCAGATACAACATATGATATCTTGTGGGGCACATCCAAATTCTTTAACCATGTTTCGAACAGTTTTTACTGAAATTCTTTGTAAAGTTCCTCTCCACCCAGAATGTGTATTGGCAATCACCTTTTTTACAGGGTCAAAAAACAATAATAAAATACAATCTGCATTTGTTGTTGCTAACATTAACTGTGTTTTATTGGTCATTAATCCATCTTCTATTCCTTCTTCTGCCAAACTAAAATCCGGTTCATTTATATTTACTTTTTTTTGAACATGTTTTATGATATCTGTATGATTTTGATTGGCTTGCACAATATGTGCATCATTACTTCCAATGCAATGACATAATTTCTTATATGATTCTCTTGCCAATTCTATTCTTTCTGGTGATGCTGGTTTTTGTTCCGCTGTTGTTGTCTTAAATCCTACATTTAATCCTAACGCATATGCATGATGAATCACATCTTTGTATTCTAATAGTTTTCTAAATTGTAAATATTCTACTCCTCCATCCTTTATATGCACTACATTTTTATTGGATAAATCTTTCATATCGTCACCTCTTAAAATAAACATATTGTTCATTTTATTTTTATTTTTCTTTACTCTTTTACTTGATTTAACTCATCATATTTTCTTTCTTCTTTAGAATATTCTTCTGGTTTTAAACCAACTCTTCTTTTCATATATTTTCCTAATAAAATATAGATAATCGTAAATAAAACACCAATAATAATCATGCAATAAACCGTTGTCATTTTATCTAACAAGAAGGATGCTAGTAATCCTGCTAACATTCTAAAAACGCTTCTAAATAAATTATATGCCGCAAATATTTTGGTATCTATTTTTTCATTCGAAAAGTTTCTAAGATATCTATCTATAATTGTATAAAACATTCCCATCCCAAAATTATATATAAAGAATGATACTATAACAATTAGCAATAAAAATATATATTGTTTTGCTTCTATTCCAAATATCCCAGCAATAATTGTACTGATGGAAAGTATCATACAAATAGTAAATAAGGACTGATTTCTAAATTTATTATGAAATTTTGCTTGTGTTTTAGAAGCATAAGAACTTACTAAACCACCAATTGCTGCAATAATTCCTATAATAAAAGAGGATAATCCTATATCTTCTTGTAAACTGACATGATATGTTTGTAATATGGATAGTAATGCATAGATTAGTGATGCACATAGTATTAAAGCTTTTAATCTTTCTGATTTTAATACAAATGTAAATCCTTCTTTTACATTTCGTATTTCTGTTTTATACATGAGTACAGCATTACCCTTTTTCTTTTTCTTGATTGGCTCTATAAATCCGATAGATAATATTGTAACAATAATTAATACAACTAAAGATAATGCAACTGGTAGGTATCCATTAATCGTAAATAAAGCACCTGCTATTACTTTTGAAATGGCATTAAACAAATAGTATCCTGATGCTCCTTTAGCACTGATTTTAGAATATATTTGACTTTTATATCTTGATGGTGGAATGGATTCATTTAATAGACTCGGTTCTGCTACATTTTTAATGGTAAAAGACATTGCACTAAAAAATTCCGCTACAATCAAATCGAATAAGTTTCTACTCATCATGATGATAACCATATACAAGCAACTTAAAATATTTCCTAATATAAGACTATTTTTTCTTCCTAAAAACTCTACAATTACATTAGCAGGAAGTTGTAATACAATACTAAAAAATGCATAAAATGTACTTTTTAACATAACATCTGAAGCACTGATTCCTTTTACTTGGGTTAAAAACAAGAAATCAATTGTATAGAAAAATAAATAATCCCAAGCAAGTTTCTTATATGTTGGAAATATTCTCATATTTGTCTTTCTCATCATTTGTACATCTTCTTTATTCCCCATGTTTCTCCTCCTTTTTTTCATTTGTTTTCTAATTCATCAAACTGAAGTTCCTCTTTTGCGTATTCTTCTGGTTTTAGACCAACTCTCGATTTCATATATCGGCTCATCAGTATCGTAAATAGAATTGCTAAAATACCTACAATAAGCATACAATACGATATATTCATTCTATCTAATAAAAATGAACCCATGATACCAATCACAGCACTTAATATACTTTTTAAGAAATTTTTTGCAGTAAATATTTTTGTATCAATCTTTTCATTTGAAAAATTTCTTAAATATCTTTCTGTTAATGGATAGTATATTCCTTGACAAGAATATCGAATTATATATGTAATAACAATACCTATAACCAATACACTATACTGTTTTGCTATGATACCACATAGTCCTGCTATTAAAATGGTTCCTCCTATCATCGCAAATAATGTACATAAAGATTTATTTCTATATTTTTCATGAAAAGCTTCTTGTTTGTTAGCTAATATTCCTGAAATAATTCCTAATATAGCAAAAACCATGCATAAGTATTTTGCTGATATGTCAAAATCTTCTAATAAACTTACTTCATAAGTTGCCATGAGACTTATCACACCACCTGATATTGCAGAAAATAAAATTAATGCTTTTAATCTTTCTGACTTTAGAATAAACTTAAAAGAATCTTTTATTTCCTTTAATTGATTAAATTCTTGTACTTTGTGTTTTTTCTTTTCATTTTGTGGTTCTATAAATCCTGTTGATATCATTGTTACCAATATAGTTATGATGAGAGATAATATAATTGGTATATAGGGATTCATGTCGTAGAAAAACCCTGCCAATACAGTTGCTATTGCATTGATTATATAATAGTTTGCCATTCCCTTTTGACTAATTTTTGCAAAAATTTTGCTTTTATATCTTGAAGGCGGTATTGATTCATTTAATAGTGCTGGATCCACAGTTTCTTTAATACCAAATGCCAATGAAGACAATAACTCTGCTGTTATTAAGTTGAATAAATTGGTACTAAACATGACCACTAACATATAGATGCAATTCAAAAAATTAGCCAAAATCATGCTTCTTTTTCTTCCTAAATATTCTATAATAAATGTTGCTGGAACTTGCATAATAATTCCAAATAACGCATAGGAAGAATCTATTAATACAACATCTGCTGGATTGATACCTTTTACTTGTGTTAAAAATAAGAAATTAGTCGTGTAAAAAAATATATAATCCCAGCTAAGCATTTTATATAAAGGAAATAATTTCATATTTCGCTTTCTCATTTGTACTTTTTCTTTTTCTACCATAATCTTTCATTTCCTCTTCTGTTTTTATTTATAAATTGTACCGAATTTCTTTTTCCATTTTTCTTATTATATCATCTTTTGTCAATTTGTGAACATAGTTGTATGTATTTTCTTTTTTTCTTGGATCAAAATGACAAATTGATTTATATTCACAATATTCACATGGTGTTTTACCTTCTTTATAATATGGTTTCAAATCAATATTTCCATCAAAAATTTCTTTTCCAATTTCTTTTATTGTTTGATAAATATATTTTTGTAATATGTTAAATTCTTCTTGTTTCACCCCATTTGTCCATTTTTCAATAACCTCTCCTGATTTGCTAATCGCTGCTGGAACCATTTTGGAAATACCAGTTGTTAAAGAATGATCATTCATTTTAATCACTTTTACATCTGCAATAATTAAGCCTTTCATTTTAAAATTTTTTCTAATTAATTCTTCTATTTCTTCATCTGATATTTTTTTATCTGCTTTTATCATCTGTTCTAAAAGTGAAAAGTAAAATATACCCGCTGGAATCAAATCCTCTTCTTTACATACGGCATCTGCATATGTTAATAGTTGTATTTGTAAGCCTGCATATACTTCATTTAAATCAATATTTTTGCTTGAAGACTTATAATCAATAATTCGTAAATAATTTCCATCTTCTTCTTTTGCAATATCAATTCTATCAATCTTACCTGTAATTTCAATTCTTTTTCCATCTTGTAATTCTAATCGGATTGGCTGATATTCTCCTTTTGTATCAAATTCCACCTCTGTTCCTTTAATCGTAAAATCACTATAAATTAAGGTTTGAATAATGTATTTTAAAGCTTTGCTCACAATCTTTTTTAATCTTCTTACAAGAATCGTATATTTTACAGTTGCTTTAAACATATAATTTTTAGATAATTCTAAATCTTCGTCAATGATTTTAGAAACAATCTTTTGAATATCTATTTCTTCTAGCTCAGCTAAATTTAAACCATTTTCATGTACATACTTAAAAAACTCGTCAATTGTTTCATGCATGAAAGAACCTGTATTAAAACTCTGAATTTTTAATTCTTCTTTTGGTTTAATTTTTAACCCATATTGTAAATAATAGGAAAATGGGCATCTTCTATATTGTTCTAATCTAGATACGCTTGTATGTAACGTATTTCCATATAACTTATTCATATTCTGTTTTTTTAGTTTTTCAGGCATATTGGTATACTCAAATCCTTCCATATCTTGTTCTAATCTTGTATTCCATGTAGGATTTTGTTTATACCAATCATATACGGCATACCATAATGTTTCTATATCTTCTTTGTTTTTTAGTTGATATAATTTTTCTAATAGCTCTTCATATGTAATATTTTGATTTACAATCTCATACTTTTTATGAATAACATCACTTTGTTCTTCTAATTTGGGAAACATCTTCTTGATTTTATGAATGAAAATAGATGGTCTTAAAGCTTTTCCTTCGCTATCTGATGAAGCATATGATAAATACATCTCTTGTTCTGCAGTTGTTAAAACTTTATATATGTTAAAGTTTTCTTCATATAAATTTTCTAATGTTCCATTCGCCAATTCCATCCCATCATTTTTTAGTTGTTCCCTATCTGCATCATTTAAAAATCCTTCATCTTTATTCACACTTGGAAAAACACCATCATTTAGTCCAATCACAAATACAATCTCCACTTTATGGCTTCTTGTTCTATCTACATCTCCTAATGTGACTTGATCTTGTGTTGCTGGAATTTTGCCCAATTCGCTATTTTTTAATCCGATTTTTAAAATTTTGCTATAGGTATCTATACGCATTTTATCTTCTTGAAATACCAAAACAATTTCATCTAAAATTTCTAGAATAATATTATAACTTTCAATATATTCATTTGCTAAATCGATTAGTCCATGTTCTTCTAGCCATTTCACTTTTTTAGCAATCTTTTCTTCTATCTTTTGTTCTTGCAAAAATGTATAGATTTGTTTGGTTATATTGATGGCTGTCTTTTCCTTATCTATATTTTGTTTTAATGTAACTAATGGCTCTATGATTTGTTTTCTAATCTCATTTAGCCTTTCAACTTCTTGTTTTTTCGTCTCATCTTCCATTTCATATTTGAAATCTTCTTTCCATTTATTTCGTTTAATTCCCCATTTTGTACAATAATTTTCTAATCGAAAGATTTCGTCTTCTTCTATATCTAAAAAACCTAATTTGATATAGTTAAACATTGCTTCATTTGTATAGTAATTTGTAAAAATTTCAAAGATAGAAAGTAAATATTGCACAATGATGTTTTGATTTAAGTCTCTTTTTTCATCAATAAATACTGGTATATCATATTTCGCAAAAATACTTCTGACTAAAGAAGAATACATATCTATATTCTTTGTAATAATGGCTATATCTTTATATCTCAAATTTTTTTCTCTTATCATTTTACAAATGGTTTTTGCTACATATTCAATCTCTGAATATCTATTTTTAGATAAAAATAGATGTATGTTTTCCACATTTTTAGAATATTTTGTGGATTTTGTACTAATGAAATTTTGACTTAAGACCTGTAATTCTTCATTTTTTAATCGATATTGCTTTTCTAAATGGATAGGCTCTTCTAACTTAAAGTGATTTTCATCAATCATTCTAATTAACTTTTTTAATGTTTGTTTATTCGAATAAAACACATCGATATCGTGATTGGTTTCCATCTCTAAATTATCAATACATATTGTAATATTCACTTGTTTTGCATATTTGATAAATTGCTTTATTACTTCATATTCTTGTGCTGTATAACCTGAAAATTCATCAATATAAATAACGCTATTTTTTATCCAACTTAAATGCTCTATATTTTGTGCCAAGAAATCCAACAAATCAGTTTCTTCAATATAATTTTCCGCAATCTGTTCTTCATAATTTTGATAAATCAATCGGATATCTTCTAATTTGGTTTTTAAATATTTGTCTTCTATATTTCCAATTTCTTTATCTAATATCTCTAGTGTAATCCCATGTTTTTTTAATTCTGTAATACTTTGCATCCCAATTTCAATATTTTCATCACTTTTCCCTAAAAATCGAAAATCATTTTGATGTTTTGACAAAATGGAATATATAAGCATGGCTTTTCCACATTTGGATAAATTGGTTTTACTATTTCCTCCAATTTCATTTAAAGCTCTATTGGCCATTCTACTAAATGTAATGACCTCTGCATTCATCACAGCTTTTTCTTTTAAAAATCCCATTAAATTTTTCTCAGCTGTAAAGGAAAACTGTTCTGGCGTGATATAATATATATTTTCTTCTTTTTCTATTAAATTTGCAATTTCTGAAAAACACAAACTACTTTTCCCTGTTCCTGTTTTTCCATAAATCAACCTTAAACCCATAATTCTCTCCTTTTTGTCCTTTTGTCCTTTTGGGGACGTTTCCTGATGGGACATTTCTACGTTACGCTTTTTTAAGTTTATTCATTTTACTATATTTTCTTTATTAGTCTTTTACAAATTGTATTATACAATAAAAAAAATAGCAAGATTTTTCTTGCTATTTTTCTATAAATGTCCCAAACAGAAACGTCCCCAAAAGGACATTATTGTTTTAATCTTTTTTCTACTTCTTCTGCAGATGCCATCTGTAAAATTTCTTCACTAAGTTTGACACATGCTTCTTTGTCTAAGTTATTAATTGTTTTTCTAGCTCTTAATATATTATTAGCGTTCATTGAAAATTCATCTAATCCTAGCCCAACTAGAAGTGGTATAAAAGTTGGATCTCCTGCTGCTTCTCCACACATTCCACAGATAATATTTGCTGAATGTGCTCCATCTATTGCTTGTTTTATTAATTTTATGACTGCAGGATGATATTTGGTATATAGTTTAGAAATCTTTTCATTTCCTCTTTCTACTGCCACAGTATATTGAATCAAATCATTTGTTCCTATACTAAAGAAATCACATTCTTTGGCTAATTTGTCTGCTATTAAGGCTGCTGATGGAATTTCAATCATAATTCCTACTTGAATATCTTTGTCATATAAAATATTTTCATTGTCTAATTCTTGTTTACATTCTTCTAATACTTGTTTTGCAGATCTTAATTCTTCTACAGAAGATATCATTGGAAACATGATGGCTAGTTTTCCAAATGCACTTGCTCTTAATATAGCTCTTAATTGTGTTTTAAATATTGTTGGATTATCTAAACATAGTCTGATTGCTCTATATCCTAAAAATGGATTTGCTTCTTTTTCTAGTTTTAGATATTTTAGTTCTTTATCTCCTCCAATATCTAATGTTCTGATGATTGCTTCTTTATCTTTCATAATTTCTGCTACTTGTTTATATGCTTCAAATTGACTTTCTTCTGATGGCATGGTATCACTATCCATATATAAGAATTCACTTCTTAACAGCCCAACACCTTCTGCCGTATTATTTACGGCAATTTCAGCATCTGCCGGAAGTCCAATATTAGCATATAATTTTACTTTTGTTCCATCTTTTGTCATACTTTCTGTATTTTTATATTTTTCTAGTTCTGTTTTTTCTTCTTCTAACTGTTTTTCTAAATCTAGTAACTTTTGTTTTTCTTCCTCAGTTGGATTTACATAGATTTCTCCTGATGTACCATTAATAGCAACACTTTCACCATCTTTAAAGATCTTGGTAGCATCTTCTACTTTTGTAATTGCTGGAATTGTATGCGTTCTTGCCATAATAGAAGTATGTGAATTTTCTCCGCCTACTTCTGTGATAATTCCAGATACATTTTTAAAATCTAATTTTGCAGTTTCAGAAGTTGTTAGTTCTGTCGTTACGATAATTGTATTTAGATTTAGATTCGTTAAATCAATGGTTTCTTCGTTTAACAATTTTCCTAATACTCTATCTTTTATATCTAAAATATCTCTCGACCTTGAAGCCATATATGCATCATCCATATTTTCAAAAATCTGTATCACACTATTAAATCCAACTTCTACAGCATATTCTGCATTATACTTGGAATTTTTAATCGCATTTTCTGTTTCTGAAATTAATGAAGGATCTTGCATAATCATTAAATATGCTTGCATAATATCTGCTTCTGTCCCACTCAAATTTTTCATTTGTATTTCTGTTTCATGGATAACTTGGTTTAATGCTTTATGAAGTCTTTCTAATTCATCCGCTACTTGTTCATTTTCTATCGTTTTCTTTTCTATTTTTCTTTCTACTTTTTTTAAAACAACTATATTTCCAAATCCTATACCACTTGAAATACCTTTTCCTTTTAGCATCTGTATCCTTCCTTATCTTATATATGTATTTAGGTTTTATGGATAAACCTATAAACCTTTATGTTTCATAAAAACTGTAACTAAAATTTTATTATTTTTGTTCTTCACCAAAATTATTTTCAAACCCTTTTATGATTTCTGACAAAGCTTTTTCTTCATCTTCTCCATCACATTCTATTTCAATTTCTGTATTATATTTGATTCCTGCTGACATGATACCTAATATAGATTTTGCATCAACAGTTTTGCCATTCACATGCAATTTTATTGTACTTGTAAATGATCCGGCAAGTTTTGCAAGTTCACTTGCTGGTCTTGCATGTAATCCTGTTTCATTTTTTAGTGTAATTTTTTCTTTTACCATAATGATTCACGTTCCTTTCCCAAAGCATAATCTGGTTGTCCAGTTGGAAAAATAATTGCATCTTCCATCTTTTTTAATCTTTACCTTATTTCTTATGCTTGCTTTTCATATTCAGGCAAATTCTTTTTTAATTTTGCCATAATTAGTGTTGAGACGATTGCACCTACTGCAATTGCTAATAAATATTTTATAGGATGTCCAATGGTTGCTATTACAAAGATTCCTCCATGAGGAGCCATTAATGTACAACTAAATAACATTGAAAGTGCTCCTGTCACTGCTGATCCAATGACAAATGCTAGTATTGTTCTTAATGGATCTGCTGACGCAAAAGGAATTGCACCTTCTGATATAAAAGATAATCCCATAATATAATTGACATAGGCTGCTTGTTTATCTTTTTTAGGAATTTTTCTTGGAAATGCTGTTGCTAAAAATGCAATTGCTAGTGGTGGAACCATTCCCCCAGCCATAACCGCTGCCATGATTTCATATTGTCCTGACGCTAACATTCCTGTTCCAAATGTATAGGCTGCTTTATTGATAGGTCCTCCTAAATCTACAGCCATCATTCCTCCTAATATAGCTCCTAATATAATTTTATTTGCATTACTCATTGAAGATAGATAATCGTTAATTCCTGTATTAATGGCTGCCACATAAGGATTTATCAATAACATAAATGCTCCCATGATTAAGATTCCAAATACAGGATATAAAAGAATTGTTTTAATACCTTCTATACTATCTGGTAGATAACTACATAATTTCTTCAATCCTAAAACAATATATCCTCCAGCAAATCCTGCAATTAATGCGCCTAAAAATCCAGAACTTACTAAAGTGATATCTCCATTTGTCAATGATTCAAATGTTGTCCCTTGTACTGCTAAAATTCCTCCAACAAAACCAACTGCTAAGCCTGGTCTGTCTGCAATACTCATAGCAATATAACCTGCAAGTATATATAACATGACATTAAATGCCGCATTTCCTATTGTTTTAAAGAATGCTGCAATCGGCGTATTCATACCAAAATTTGATGGGTCTATTGAATAATCATCTAGTAAAAATGCGATTGCAATTAAAATTCCTCCACCAACAACAAATGGCAACATATGTGTAACACCATTCATTAAATGTTTATATATTTTTGTTCCTATCTTTTCTTTTTCTTCATCATTTTCCTCAGTTGTATGTTTAGTATTTGCATGATATGTTTTTGCATTTGGAGACAATACATGTTCTATTAGTTCTTTTGGCTTATTGATTCCATCTGCTACTTTTGCCTTTACCAACTTTTTACCATCAAATCTTGATAAATCAATTTTTGTATCTGATGCGATAATAATTCCTTTTGCGTTTTTAATTTCTTCTTTTGTGAATTTATTTTTCACGCCTGATGATCCATGTGTCTCTACTTTCACTTTATGCCCTAATTGTTCTCCCATTTGCTCTAAAGCCTCTGCTGCCATATACGTATGTGCAATACCTGTTGGGCAACTAGTGATTGCTAAGATTTCATATTGATCATTTGATTTTGTTTCTTCTCCTAATTTTTCCATTTCTGCCTTGTCTATGCATTCTAAAAATTCTTTTGGTGTTCTAGCATTATATAATGCTTGTCTAAATTCTGTATCCATTAATAGTGTAGATAATCTACTCAAAACATCTAAGTGTACATTATCTTTTGTATTAGGTGCTGCTATTAAAAATAGCAATTTTGCTGGATTTCCATCTAATGATTGAAAATCAACTCCATCTGGAATAACCATAGCAGCTAGACCAGGTCTTGAAACTGCTTCTGTCTTACCATGAGGAATCGCAATTCCTTCACCAATGCCTGTTGTTCCTTCTTTCTCCCTTTTTAAAACTACTTGTTTGTAAGTCTCCTTATCTTTAATGTTTCCATTTTCCATCATTAAGTCTACCAATTGGTCAATGGCTTCCGCTTTGCTATTGGCTTTTCCTTGTAGTGTGATGGCCTTTTCGCTAAGTAAATCTGTAATTTTCATATCTTACCCCTTTCTTTTGTATTATTTTTTTATTTCTGTGCATAGAAATGTTTGATTTCATTTCTGCACACTTTCTTATAATTGTTTTAAAAGTGTATTCACATCCTCTTTGGTTGCTAATTGTGTAGAAAATGCACTTGCGCTTCCTGCTGCCACTCCTGTTTTTAATGCATATTCATAATCTTTTGTTTGATCATATCCTGCTAAAAATCCTGCTACCATAGAATCTCCAGATCCAACGGTATTTACCACTTGTCCTTTAGGTGCTTTTGAATAATAGGTTTTATCCTCTTTTGTTAACAATAGTGCCCCATCATTTCCCAAAGATACTAGTACATTTTGTGCTCCCAATTTTTTTAGTTCTTTAGCAGCATTGATTATATCTTCCTTTGTTGATATTTTGCAATTTAATGTTTCTTCTAATTCTTCTTTATTGGGTTTTATTAAAAAAGGATGATACTTTAATACATTCATCAGTAACTCTTGTGTAGAATCTACTATAAATGTGATTCCTTTTTCCTTAAGTTTTTCACATATGTTTTCATATATATCCTTATTAATATTTTTCGGTACACTTCCAGCTAAAATGACTATATCTTTTGTAGACATCTTTTGTATCTTTTCCATTAATGTTTCAACATCGTTTTTCGTAATTAGTGGCCCTATTCCATTTAACGCTGTTTCTTCTACTTTTTTTTCATTCATTGAACTAATTTTAACATTAATTCTTGTAAGGCCTTCTTTTACTTTAACAAAACCTGTTTTTATGCCTTGTGCTTCTATTTTTCGTTTTAACTCTTCTCCTGTAAATCCCGCTATAAAACCAAGTGCTGTGTTTTCAATTTCTAAGTTTTTTAATACAATAGAAACATTAAGTCCTTTTCCTCCTGGTAATATTGTTTCCGTTTTTGTTCTATTTATTTCACCAATTTTAAAATTTTTAACTTGCGTAATATAATCTAGTGCAGGATTAAATGTTATTGTATAAATCATTTTTCCCTCCTTGTTTCAAATTCTATCATACCTGGTTTTTTTTTACAATATGTTTTTGCCCAATTGGGGACGTTTCTTTTTGGGACATTTTGAAGAATTTTGGAGACAGATTTATTTTCTCTTAAATCTATTTCACATTGCTAAAATATTATGCTTCTCTTCTCCAATAAAACAAATATTGCTGTGCTAACCCCGCTAAGTCTCCAAATTTTGCTTTTGCTAACTTTTCAATTTGTTTTTTATTTACTTTTGTTTCGTCCTCTTCTTTTATATATAAGTCATTCATCACTCTTCTTACCCATACATCTATTGGAAATACCTCTAAACGTTTTAAATCAGAAAATAGTAATATACAATCTGCAACTTTTGGACCAACACCTGAAAGTGTTAATAATTTTTCTCTAACTTCTATTGTGTTTGGATTTTCTTCTAATTCTTTTAAATTCACTTCTCCATTTCGTATCATTTTTGTTGTTTCATATAATCGAATATCTCTAAACCCTAACCCTAATTTTCTATATTCTTCTATTGTTACATTTTTTAACTGTTCAGGCGTAGGAAATGTATAATATTCTTCCCCATTCCATTCTATTTTATTCCCATATGTCTTTGATAGTCTTTCAATAATTCCTTTAATTCTTGGTATATTGTTGTTAGCAGATATGATAAAAGAAATAATAGTTTCCCATAAATCTTGGTTTAAAATTCGAATACCTTTACCATATTGAATACTTGTTTTCATATATTTATCTTTTTTTGATAATTCATTTTTGATTTGTTCATAGTTTCTATCTAAATCAAAATACTTTTGTATTTCCTCTTCAAAATTTTCATTTTTACATATTCCAGTAAAAACATAATTTTGTCCTTCTTTTTTAATATTGACAACATTTTCTTTCCATATACCTGTATAACTTCCATTTTCTTGTTTATTCCATCGAAAACATTGTCCACACTCAAATATATCTTTTAAATCAAAGGTTTCTGGTTTTTTTAATATATATTGTTGTTCTTGCATTTTTTATGTATTCCTTTCTTAAGGCACAAACCTGCTTAAAAAATTTAAATTTGTCCCACAAAAATTGTCATTATTTTTTAAACACTTATTTCTGTTTGATTATATCATATAAAGAAAAATTACTCTACACTTTCGTATAAAGTAATTTTCTCTTTTTTCTAGTTCCAACTCAATACTACCTTTTTCCCTTCTATTGGTTTTTCTTTAATTAATGTATCCTTTTATTTCTAATTTTTTCATTCTTCCTTATATTAAATTTATGAATATGAATTGTTGCAACAGGAATTAATACCACAATATATGGAATAATATATCTAGACTTTGCTTCCCATAATATGTGAAATGCAAATCCGCCTACAAAAATAGTCATTAAGAATATCAGCTCTATAGAAAGATTTTTTCTCTTTTGTATGAAAACAATGATGCTACAAAGGCATATTACCAATAATAAAACTTTTTGATAAAAAGTTAATGGATTAATAAAATCTTCTAATATATCCTCTTCTCCTACTGTATTATTTCTGATTGCTGCATATGTATTTTCCGTCCACATAGATGCAATTTTTCTACTATAAAATTGAAATGTATATCCTAAATTTTCTGAAAAATATGTTAATCTATCTTTTATGTTTTGCATATATTCTATTTTCATTTCTTCTGGATTTTTTAATGCTGGTCCTGCTATATTTTCATTATACCATCCATTTCCTCTTGGTCCTTCTTCCATTGCCATAAGGAAATAACTCTCATTCGGATAGATTTTATTTTTATCTAAATCATATTTTTGAAAATAATAATTTTTCACCAATGATGCTGGAGCTATAGATATTATGCTATATGTAATTATAATTGCCATTTGTAATGTTCTATTTTTCCATTCTTCTTTTGACCATTCTTCCCATATATTTAATAACAAGTATATAACAGTTGCAATTATAAAAATTAAACTATTCATTCGCATCATATAGGCTATCATTGTCAAAATAGATGCTATTATTGGATAAATAATCTTTTTTGTTTCTGTATATCTCATCATAAAATAAACTGAAAACAAACATAATGCTAAACTTGGAATATCTCCATAAATGTAAGTTGAAAGCATTGGCAAAGATATGAAAGTAAAAATGAATATGCCTAATCGTACTTTATTAGTTTTATATTTTTTAGATATTTGCTGATTCATTTTGTATAAAGCCATAACAATGCCTATGTTTCCAAGCACATTTAATATTCTTAAAATTTCCATAATATCAAAATGAATGATTCTAAAAAAGATACTATATACAAATGCTAATGTTATTTGATGTGGATAGGCTTGCATATATTCTTTTAATGTCACTCCCACATAAGTTGGATTTTGTAAAAATTCTTCTGGGTTATTTCTATAAAATGTTTGTGCTAAATTACAAACATGAACAGAATCTCCTATTACTTTGGGATTTACAAAAATGACCCATAGTATATTAAATAGGATATATAAGGTGAAAGCACTTATCCATAATCTTTTTCTAAGTTTCTTCTTTAATTCTAAATTTCCATCTTTATACAGATATTTATAGATGATTTCTGCAATGAAATATATCAGGATTCCTATAATCACAAGGCCAATGACATATACCAAATGATTTACATGAATTACTGCCTGTTCTGATGCATTTAAATAAGTCGTATATATGATATTTAAAATTATAATCATTCCTAAAAATAGAATGGCAAATCCATATATTATTTTTTTCATTCATTTTCCCCTTTTATATATTACAAATTTCACATTCATATTAGCATAAAAACATATATTTCACAATAAAAATAAAGAAACTTGCAATTCAAGTCTCTTAATGCTATTTAAATTTATTCATTTTTGAATCCCAATCCTAACACCTCTCTAGAATTGGTAATAATGACAAAACTTCTTTTATCTATTTTTTTGATAATTTGTATGGTTCTTGCTATATCTTTTCTAGTAACAGCACACATTAAGATTAATTTATCTGTACTAGTATACATACCTTTTCCATAAATCCCCGTTGTTCCTCTACCAATATTTTCTCCAATTTCTTTGGCGATTGTTTCTGCTTTATCAGAAACAATATAAATTAGTTTTGTAAAATAGATACCTTCAAATAAAATGTCAATAATTTTCCCCATTAAATAAATAGCAATGGCAGAATATAAACCAATTTCAATTTCTCTTAAAAAAATCATATTTAGAGCTACAATAACGATATCGATTAAAAAAATAATTTCTCCCACTTTTACTGTCGGTTTATATATTTTAGCTATATAACTAAATAAATCTGTTCCTCCTGTTGAGCTATTTACTTTTAATAAAATAGCTGTTCCTACCCCCATTAAAATTCCTCCATAAATACACGCTAAAAACTTATCATTTGTCAAGGGCGCTAACTTATCCAATATATCAATAAAAAATGATAAACTAACAGTTCCTATAATTGACTTTACAAAAAATATTTTTCCTATTTTTAATATAGACATCAAGAATAGCGGAACATTTATAATTAACATACTAATTCCCATTGGTATGTTTAATAAATAATACGTTATAGTTGCAATTCCTGCAACGCCTCCTGAAGATAGTTTGTTTGGTAATAAAAATAAAGACACAGCAATTGCAATAATAAAAGCTCCTAAAATTGTTCCTAAAATCTCTAAAATTATAGTTTTTATGATTCCTTTTTCTTTTACTTGCATAACAAAAATCACCTTTATTACTAGTATTGGTAATTTCAGGTGATTTTATTCTATGATTCCATACAATTTGTCATTTATATCAAGTATATAACTATCTTTTCCAGTTTACGAATCTTCATTTTATTTTAATCATCTTTATTTTTTACTGACAACTTTTTTCTCTTCTTCTTTTTCTTCATAGATAAAATCTTTAAATGTTTTGGTTACTTCAATTTTGGATTTTCCTTGTTTGATTGTTTCATCTTGTTTTAAAACTAAGTCCACATCATAGATTTCTTTTAGTTTTTTAACATTTTCTTTTTTATGACCAATCACATTATTGGCATCAATTGGATTTACTTTAACTTCTACCTCTTTTACTTTTACATTCAATTTTTTAATTTTTCCAACAATGGCATCATACCACATAGCTGATTCCACTAATTGCCTAAATGCAGGATGATATGGTCCTGCAACCACTTCACTTTTTTCTTTGCTTGGATCTGCAATTTCATCTGTACTTTGCAATCCAACTCTTATAATGTCAATTTTTTTATCAGCAAACATTCTAACCAATTCTTTACAAGTTTCAATGGCTTGTGGTAATGGTAATGGTTCATAAATTCCTTCTTTATATTCTTTTTCTAATTTTGTATTTTTTACAACTAATACCGGATAAATTCTTACCATCTTAGGTTTTAATTTTATCAACGCTTTTGCTGTATTAATTTCATCAATTCTTGTACTTTCTGGTAACCCTACCATCATTTGATGTCCTAGCTTAAATCCATAAAATCGGATTAATTTCGATGCTTTTTTTACATCTTTAAATGTATGCCCTCTATTGGCTCTTTTTAAGATATAATCATTTGAAGATTGGACACCCAATTCAATGGTCTTTACTTTATATTTTTTTAACCTTTTTAAAATATCTTTATTAATACAATCTGGTCTGGTAGATATTCTGATACTTTCTACGTTTCCATTTTTTACATATTCATAGGCTAGTTCTAATAATTCATTTTGCAATGTTTCTTCTATTGCTGTGAAACTTCCTCCAAAAAATGCAATTTCAATTTGTGCTTCATCATCTTTTATATTTTGTAGGTAATTATCTATTATTTCTTTTGCTTCTTCTTTTGTCATATTCTTTTTTTGACCACTGATAGATTTCTGATTGCAAAAAATACAATCATTTGGACATCCTAAATGTGGTACAAATATCGGTATTATGTATTGATGTTTCATAGATTTACCTCTTTTCTATTTTAAATTTTCTAAAGCTTTTTTAGCAGCCTGCATTTCTGCCCCTTTTTTACTTTTGCCTGAACCTTTTGCTAACACATCACCATTAAAACGCACTTGTGCTTCAAAGCTTTTATCATGATCTGGTCCACTTTCGTTTATAATTTCATATTCTATTTTGACATCTCCACCTTCTTGTAATTTTTCTTGTAATACAGTTTTATAATCTTTATCTCCCACATGTTGGCTAGCTTGTCTAATCTCATCTTCTAAATTTTTTATAATGAATGTATCTACTGGTTCTAATCCTCCATCTAAATACATAGCTGCAATCACTGCTTCTACACTATCTGCTAAAATAGCTGGTCTCTTATTTCCTCCATTTTGTTTCTCTGATTTTCCTAAGTATAAATAATCTCCAAAATGATGCTTTATAGCTATTTTATACAAACTCTTTTCACAAACCACTGTTGCTCTAACTTTTGTCATTTCTCCTTCTTTTAGGTTTGTATAATTTTCATATAAATATCTACTAGATAAAAATTCTAAGATACTATCTCCTAAAAATTCTAATTTTTCATTACTTTCTATATGTTTTTCATAAGCATAAGAGGTATGTGTCAATGCTGTTTTTAATAATGCTTTATTTTTAAATGTATATCCTAATTCTTTTTCTACACCTTCTAAATTCATGTTTATTATCCTTCCCTTCTAAGTCAAATCTATTTTCGAAAAGAATTGGTATTTTGCAATTATTTTCTAAACTTTCGTTTCTGATTTTTTACGTCTTTATTATATACTATTTTACAGATTTTGCAAGTAAATTAAGGATTTATTCATCTATTTTTAGAAATTTTTTCTACTTTACTATTTTTTATATTTTTTTGTAGACAAGTTTATTTTGTTATTGTATAATAGGGTTGTAGAAATTTAAGAAAGTGAGGAAATTAAGATGTTAGATGATAAGAATAACTCTATGAATAAAAATCAAGATAACAGAAATTTGTCTGATGTTTTTAGAGAGTTACAAGAAATTCGATATTCTCAAGCAAATAAAGTACATACAACTTCAAAATCTAAGACAACGAAACAAACTAGACCAAAAGCTAAAGTTTCTTTCATTGAGAATAACAATATATCGTTTGATAATAAAAAAGGGGTTAAACTTTCTAACTTAATTATTGTTTTTGTTATACTCGTTTTAGTGATTATCGCTATCTTTCCATTGAATGTCTTTTCAGTAGAAACTAGCTCAAACGAAGATCATTCTGATGAAGTTGTAGAAACAGCATCTATTCCTACTAATATTGAAATAAATAGAAAAGCATTAAATATGCAAAAGATAATTTCTGAAAACTCAAGTTTTGAAAAAGTAAAAGAACAAGTTTCTGAAGAAAGAGAAATTGAATACGAAATCCAAACTAAGGAAAACCCAACCCTTCCAAGAGGTGAACAAGTCCTTCTACAAGAAGGTATTATGGGAAAAGAAAATGTTTCTTTGGTTAAAACATATGAAAATGGAGAATTTATAGAAGAAATCATTTTAGCAAAACAAACTGTTGAAGAACCAACACCTGAAATTTTGGACATTGGAACATCAGATTTCTTAGCAGATTTAAAAATACATATTGGTGATACAGTTTATCTAAATACAACTGCAAAACTAAGAAAAGAAGCTTCTGAAAGTTCAGAAGAAGTTGCTGAAATAAAAAATTACTTAGATGTTAAACTTCTTGAATTACCAAATGAAGATTGGTGTAAAGTATCTTTTGATTCTGTTGAAGGATATTTACCAACAGATGTATTAACATCATCTTCTAAAACACCAAGTATTATAGAGAAAAACAGAATTCAAAGAATTTTAATACATGTTAACATCAAAATGGAATTAAATAAATCTACTGGTTTAACTTTAAAAGATTATCAAAAAATCTTTAAAGATTTGCCAAATGATACAAATGGAATTTTTGAAGAAAACGCTGAAGTCTTTTATAACATGGACAAGAAATACAATGTAAATGGTATCTTCATTGCTTCGATTGCTATACATGAAAGTGCATGGGGTACATCACAAATTGCTAATGACAAAAACAACCTATTTGGTTATGGTTCTTATGATGAAACGCCTTATGAATCATCTTATGACTTTATTTCATTTGCAGACGGAATTGAAACTGTAAGTAAATCATTAGTTAAATACTATTTAAATCCAGCCGGAACAAAGATATATGATGGAGAAACAGCAAGTGCATGGTATTATAATGGACCTACACTAGAAGGTGTTAACCAAAGATATGCAAGTGATCCAGATTGGCATACAAAAGTTTATTCTTATATGGAAATGTTATATAATAGACTTAGCTAAAAGGAGTCATTATGAAGAAAATTAAAATTAAACATCCTAAGATTGTTTTTACAATTTTGATATTAATATTATGTATATTAGCAATTTTGTACTATGATTTGATTTTCAAAAAAACCTATGCAAAAGATGAATTCACAAACCAAGTGGTAAAAATTGCTGAACAAAATGAAAATCCTATATTTAAAATTCAAAAGATACTTATATATAGTAGTGCAAATGCAATTGATAAAAGTGAAAATGAATCTTTACAAGATTTAAGTATTTTTCAATATAGCGATATTGCAATAACCTTAGATAATACAAGTACTGTATATGATATTACAAATGAAAACACAATAAAAGAATTATATATTGACAATATCAGTATATCTACTGGTTCTGATAAAGGAAATCAATATGTAGTGTATAAAAATCCGTTAGACTTTGCCAAATATAAAGAAATCAAAAAATCAGATAGTGATAAAATAGAATATAATATTGTCAATACCAATGAACAAAATAACAATACGGATTATTCAACTCCCACTTTTTACGCAGATTGCTCTAATCCAATCTCTTTAGAATATATGAATCAAGATATTATAACAAATTATGCTGCATCATCTGATTCTAATACCATTTCATTCAATGGAAAGGTATTGCAAGAAGCTGGGATTGATTTAAACGATATAAATTATACGTTGAATTTCACGATTAATATTGTTAATAATGTAAATGAAAAATTTATTTGTCCTGTAAGACTTAAAGTAGATTTAAGTGGTGATGATGGTGGTATTTATAAAGGATATAAATATGAGAATACAAGTGTTTCGGGATATGAATATAATTTTATTAAGATTGTAAAATAGTTTATAATCAATTAATTATATAAGAGAGCCCATGATATTTATTTATAAAATATCATGGGTTCTTATTTAAAAATCTATTCCATTATGCAACTTTCAATTTCATTATAATTTTTTATCATTATCTATCATTAGCATAATCTTTATTTTAGGTCTAGTTTTGTTTCAATGCTCTAAATGAATTTAAAACTGCTAAAACAGTAACACCTACATCTGCAAAAACAGCTGCCCACATTGAAGCTAAACCAAAAGCACTTAATATTAAAACGCCTATTTTTACGATTAATGCAAAACTAATATTTTGGTATACAATCTTTAACGTCTTTCTTGATATTTTAATTGCTGTTGCAATCTTGGATGGTTCATCTGTCATAATAACAATATCTGCCGCTTCTATTGCTGCATCTGACCCCAATCCGCCCATTGCAATACCAATATCTGCTCTTGCCAATACTGGCGCATCATTGATACCGTCACCAATAAATGCTAATTTTGTATCTTCGTTTTTATTTTTCAACAATTCTTCAAGTTTATTTACTTTATCTACTGGAAGCAATTCACTATATACTTCATCTAACTTTAATTCCTGATTTACTTTTTCTGCTACATCTTTATTATCTCCTGTTAACATTACTGTTTTTTGTATACCTACTTTTTTCAATTCTTGAATGGCTTTTCTAGAATCTTCTTTAATCTTATCACTTATCAAAATATATCCTGCATATTGCTTACCAATAGCAACATATACAGCTGTTCCAATTTCATCTACTTGATTTATATTCTTTAAACCGATTGTTTCCATTAATTTTATATTTCCACAAGCAATTTCTTTATTATCAATCTTACTAATAATTCCCTTTCCAGAAAATTCTTTACTATCTTCTATCCTATTTTTATCAATTTCTTTCCCATAAGCTTTTTGGATAGAACTTGATATTGGATGATTTGAATAACTTTCACAATAAGCTGCTAATTCTAATAACTCTTCTTTTGTTATCTCTTTTTCATTCGCAATCTTTTGTACTTCAAAGACACCTTCTGTCAAAGTACCTGTTTTATCAAATACCGCTATTTCTGTTTTAGATAATAACTCTAAATAATTACTTCCCTTTACTAATATTCCTTTTTTGGATGCTGCTCCTATTCCACTAAAGAAGCTAAGTGGAACAGAAATAACTAATGCACATGGACATGATACCACTAAAAATGTAAGTGCTCTGTATACCCATTCTAGCATATCTGTTTTTGTTACCATCGGTGGGATAAATGCTATAAGTAAGGCTAAAAATACAACTATTGGTGTATAATATTTTGAAAATTTTGTAATAAAGTTTTCTGTTTTTGCTTTTTTGTTTGTTGCATTTTCTACTAAATCTAATATTTTGCTGACAGTGGATTCTCCAAATTCCTTTTCTACTTTTACTTCTAAAACGCCATTTACATTAATACATCCACTTAATATCTTATCATTTACCTTTATCTCTCTTGGAACAGACTCCCCTGTTAATGCTGATGTATCTAACATGGAATTTCCATCGATTACCACTCCATCTAAAGGAACTTTTTCTCCTGGTTTTATAACAATTGTATCCCCAATTTTTACTTCTTCAGGTGATTTTTTTTCTATATTTCCATTTACTTTTAAATTTGCATAGTCTGGTCTTATATCCATTAAACTCGCAATAGATTTTCTAGATTTTTTTACAGCATAACTTTGGAAATACTCTCCCACTTGATAAAATAGCATAACCGCTACTGCTTCAGGAAATTCTTGTATTGCAAATGCACCAATTGTTGCAATACTCATTAAAAAGTTTTCATCAAATAATTCTCCATGAAAAATATTAATTACGGCTTTTTTTACAATTTCGAATCCTACAATTAAATAACTTAGTACATATAAAACTATTTGTATGATAGATAGTATATTCTCATCTAAATTTATAAAATTAAATTTTCCAATACATATTGCTATTAAAAAGATGATAGCAGATATAACTATTTTTATTAATCTTTTTTTCATCTTTGCACCTCTTTTCTAAATTGCTTTTAAAATTGTATCTGGCTCAATTTTTTTCACCAGTTTTTTTATTTGTTTTTCGATTTCTTTTTCTTTATCTTCTTCTATTTCAATAATCATTTTCTCTGTAATAAAACTTACAGAGCATTCTTTAACCCCTTCTATATTTTTAACAGCATCTTCTATTTTTGCTGCACAATTTGCACAATCTAAATCTTCTAATCTGTACTCCTTTTTCATAAAATCTCTTTCCTTTCTCTTTATTTTATCTTCTCCTTTTTTTATTTTCTGAAATATATTTCTATCTTATTCTTTATTAATTGTGTGTAAAATACCATTTTCTATAATATGACGCGCACAAGTATCTGCTAATGAATAATATACATTTTTTCCCTCTCTTCTATATTTCACCAAGTTTGCCTCTTTTAGTATTTTTAGTTGATGTGATATTGCTGATTTTGTCATATTGATTAGTACTGCTAAATCACACACACACATTTCATGAACATCTAAAGCCCATAATATTTTTATTTTTGTATTATCACTAAATATTTTATAAAAATTTGATAGAGCATCTATTTTTTTTTCAGATAACATATGCTCTTTTACAGTATCAACAACATCCTGATGAATACTATTGCAATCACACATTTCAATTCTTGCTACCATGCTTTTCTCCTTTCTATATACAGTTGAATGCATATTCAATTATTTTTTTACTATATTATAGTTGAATTATCATTCAATTGTCAACACTTTTTATATTTTTTCTATTGAAATTTACGATATTTATGATTAAAATTTATTCTTTTTAATGGTAAGTTTAAAAAATAAAATAAAGAATAAATGCACTAGCACTTATTCTTTAAATGAATCGTTTTTTTATATTTTTAATTTACCACCATGTTTGCTCATCTAAAATATATCCCATACTTTTCATTTCTCTTTCAATTATTTCAGGTGTAGACTCTGTTGTATGCATCTGAACATTTCTTCCTTGTTTTATTAACTCGCAACATCTTTTTGTTTCTCTAGTATCATCATTAGTTAACCCTGAATATGAAAATGTTTTTTTATCATTATCTTTAAAAACAATTCTAAATAAATTTCGCATTTTAACACCTCCTAATAACATAATTATACTATTTCTATCTACCATAATTTTTGTTTTCTCATAATGCCTGTATAATATATCCAATTCTAAATATTTTTTTAATCACAATTAGAATGAAATAAAAGCTAAAAAATTCTGAACAAAAGCATATTATTTAATGTAACTATATAATAACACCTTTTTATATTTATCAAATATTTTCTAAACACATATAATATTTCAGGTTTTAATACTAACCATTTGTTTACGAATTTTCAATATTGAATGAAAATGTCTATTTTTTATTATTTTATCTAATTCTATTTCTGTTTCTTTTACAAAAATTGCTAATATCAACAGGAATTTATATATTAATAATTTGATTTTTTAATTTTTTTATTGCATCAATTTTGCTATCATTTGTTGCTGTTTCTATCTCAGTTTACCTTTATCGTTATTTCATTTTCTTGTTTTAAACTATACAACATTTTTTTATAAAAAACAAGTAAATATGTAAAATTTTATTTATAAATATTATTTAATCGTATTAAAATGGCATTTACCTATAAAAATAAAAAATCTTGTAACTTAAATAATTTGAATAGTTACAAGATTTTTTCATTGGAGGCGACACCCGGATTCGAACCGGGGATCAGAGTTTTGCAGACTCGTGCCTTAGCCACTTGGCTATGTCGCCATATATTAAATTATATGCTCTAATTTAAAAAATAGAACAAATTGGAGCGGGAAACGGGGCTCAAACCCGCGACCTCTGCCTTGGCAAGGCAGCGCTCTATCAACTGAGCTATTCCCGCATTTCGCAAGTAATATGATAACAAATATATTGATAAAAGTCAAGACTTTTTAATGATATTGTCTTGACTTCCTCTAATTCATTTATGATAATATCTTGACTTATCTGTAGTTTTGTCGATCATATGTCACACTTAGTTAATATTTATGCTGTTTAAAATCTTTCTTTATGACTACTGTTTTACTTTATACATATATTCTTCATAGATATATTCTTCTAATCCCCTATAGGAGCAAAGTCATCTGTAACAATTGGCTTATCACTTGAAAAATCTTTTATTTCATAGCGTAATAATTGGTTATATTCTTCTTCTTTATCTTTATTGATAGCTAAATTTCCTTTTATTCCCACTAAAATCAAGTTTTGTTCTTCGTCATTTTGACGGTCTGGATTTACTTGAAAGATTCTTACATCATCAAATATTGCTCTATATGTGCTATATTCATATTTAATAAAATCCGAATCGTCCCCCTCAATTGAAGATAAAATATTGGTAATTACAATCCCATTATCATTTAAGGCATTATATGCCTCTTGCATAGCCTCATAAGTTGTCAATTCAAATGGTGCATTTAACCCTTTAAAGGCATCTATAAAAATCGTATCATATTTCTTTTTATTATAATTTAAATAACTTCTTCCATCTTGTGTAATCAAACCCAAATTGGGATTACTCTTATTTAAACCAAATTCCTCTTCTGCGATTTTCGTCATTTTATCATCTATTTCTACGACATCTATTTTTTTATCTTCATATTTTTTTAAATAATGCATTGGATAGGTATATGCCGCTCCTCCTATCATCAATGCATCTTTTGCGTCTTTGTTATAATATTCAAATAAATCATAGTAGTATAAATATTTTGCTCCCATCTCTCCTGTTTCTTGGTTCATATAGGATTCTAGCCCAGTATCTACTTGTAGCGTTTTATATTGATTTTCCCCCACATTTATTTCTTTAACCCATATTCTGCTATATTCAGAATCTACATCACTTATAATTTCTGGATGTGAACTGCTAAAAAAGTATCCTCCTAATATATTCAATCCAACAATTACAATTAGTTCTAATATCATTAATGCATAGTATTTTTTATCTTTTTTATTAAATAGATATGCAGATAAAATCCATAATAGCAATGTACATCCTAATATAATATTTCTTACACCTAAATTTGGTATTAGAACAAATCCAGCAAAAAATGTTCCAAAAATGCTACCTATTGTAGATAATGATGATATTTTTCCTGAGGTTGTTCCTACATTATCTATACTATTGTTTTTGATTTTGACTGCTATGGGAGATACCGTAGCTAATAAAAAGCTTGGTATTCCAAAAGTTACTGTTGCACAGATAATTGCTACTAATACCAAATTATCTGATAATTGTGATAATACATCTATAAATTTTACCTCTAATATGGGTATACAGCTAGTAGCAATTGCTGATATTAGCAAATAATTCGATAAAATATTAATATCATTATCTTTGTTTTTGTCAGCTACTTTTCCTCCAAACCAATACCCTATACTCATACTTGTTAGCATAATTCCTATGATTGTTGTCCATATTAAATTCGAGCTTCCTACATATGGCGACAATATTCTTGCTGCTATTAATTCTAGCATCATTGTTAATGCACCACTTAAAAATACCGTTATTTCTAGTTTATATTTCTTCATATTTTCCTCTTCTTACCCTATTTATTTTTTCTTACTTGTAGCTTTTTTAGTTTTTGTCTTTTTCGTATTCTTTGTTGCCTCTTTGTTTTTTGTGATATCTGATTTTTCAAATTCAAGTTTTTCTTCTGGATTCCATTTCTCTCCCTTTTTAGGTTTATTCCATGAGATATAATCACATGATTTAGGATTATTTTCACAAATATAGTAATTTCTTTTTCTTTTTGTTTTTCTTACTTGAACTTTTGCTCCACATTTAGGACATGGTACATCTATGGTTTCAATAATTGGTTTTGCATTTTTACATTCTGGATATCCTGGACATGCCAAAAACTTTCCATATCTTCCATATTTATATACCATCATTCTTCCGCATTTTTCGCATTTTACATCTGAAACCTCATCCACCATTTCTACATGTTCTAATTCTTTTTCTACTTTTTCAACCTCAGCTTCAAATGGTACATAAAATTCTCTTATCATTTTTTTCCATTTTTCATGTCCTTCTGCTATTTCATCAAACTCATCTTCTATCTTCGCTGTAAATTCTACATTGATAACATCTGGAAAATTTTCTGTTAATAGTTTATTAACAATTTTACCTAGTTCTGTTGGATAAAGTTGTTTTTTCTCTTTTTCAATATATCTTCTTTCTAATATTGTTGTGATTGTTGGTGAGTATGTACTAGGTCTTCCAATCCCTTTTTCCTCTAAAGCTTTTACTAAACTTGCTTCTGTATATCTTGGTGGTGGTTCTGTAAAGCTTTGTTTTGGATTTAGTTTTTTTAATTTTACCTCTTGATTTTCTTCAAGTTCTGGCAACATTCCTTCTTCTTCTTTTTCTTCTTTGTCTGTTCCTTCCACATACAATGTCATGAACCCTTTAAATTTTAGTATCTGCCCATTTGCTTTAAAATCATATGTATTCGCCTTTATATTCACATTCATTGTATCATATACTGCCGCACTCATTTGACTTGCTAAAAATCGATTATAAATTAACTTATATAATTTATATTGATCTTTTGATAAACTATCTTTTATGCTATCTGGTTCGATATCTATATATGTTGGTCTAATTGCTTCATGGGCATCTTGTGCATCTTTTTTTGTTTTATAATATCGATTTTCATAATACTTTTCACCATATAGTTTTGTAATTTGTGTTTTAGCAACATTTCTTGCCTCTTCTGATATTCTGGTTGAGTCTGTTCTCATATATGTAATTAATCCGACTGTACCTTTTTCAGGTATTTGTACTCCTTCATATAATCCTTGTGCAATAGACATTGTCTTTTTTAATGTAAATCCTAATTTTCTTGAAGCTTCTTGTTGCATTGTACTTGTCGTAAATGGTGGTGCAGGTGTTCTCTTTTTCTCTCCTCTTTTCACTTCATTAACAATATATTTTGCATCTTTTATGTTTTCTAAAATCGTTTGCACTTCTTCATTTGAATGTATTTCTTGTTTTTTTCCATCTTTTCCATAAAAATGTGCTTCAAATTCTTTTTTTGTTTTTGTATCTTCCAAATTTGCATATATATTCCAATACTCTTCTGGAATAAATTTTTCTATTTCATTTTCTCTATCTACAATTAACTTTACAGCTACAGATTGTACCCTACCAGCAGATAATCCTCTTCTAACCTTTTTCCACAATACCGGACTTATTTTATATCCTACAATTCTATCTAAGACTCTTCTTGCTTGTTGTGCATCTACTAGATTTATATCAATGTCTCTCGGTTCTTTTATAGCTTTTTGTACTGCTGTTTTGGTAATTTCATTAAACGTAACTCTTGTTATTTTATCTTTTTCATCTTCTAAGATTTTTGCTAAATGCCAAGCAATTGCTTCTCCCTCACGGTCAGGGTCAGTTGCAATATAGATTTTTTTTGCTTGTTTTGCATCCTTTTTTAGTGACTTTATTAAATCACCTTTTCCTCTAATATTTATATATTGTGGTTCAAAATCATGTTCTATATCAATTCCCATTTTTGATTTTGGTAAATCTCTAATATGTCCCATTGATGCTACAACTTTTGTACTACCACCTAGAAACTTTTTTATTGTATTTGCTTTTGCTGGTGATTCCACTATAATTAATTTATCAGCCATTTAGAGTTCCTCCATTTATTTTTCTATTATTTCTTTTCTTACATATAGTATTCTAGACTAAAAGAAGATATTTTGCAAGTTTTTTATAATCTAAACCAAAATATCCCAAACGGAAACGTCCCCAAAAGGACAAAGTTAGAATAATGCTTTACTTAAATCTGACAAAATATCTTCAACACCAATTGGTGTAACTTCGTTTTCTTTAAAAAGTTGTAATATTTTTTCTACCTTTTGTTCATCATTTGATAAATAAGCGATTTCTTTGTTTTCTGTTTTTGTATGATTTGGTATATATTCTGTCTTTACAACTGCAATTCCAAATTTTGCATTTTCTTTTTTTATAAATTGGTCTTCATTTATTTTTTTATAGTATTCTAACTTTATAGGATAATGGATTCCTGCTTCAGTTAGTTTTTCTTTTTCTATAAATTTCCCACCAAAAAAAGTTCTCATTTTCATCTTTCCTTCCTTCATTTGTACTTTCTAATAATACTATGAAGAAACTATCTTTGCAACCACTTTTCATCGCAATATTTTACATATTTCTACTGTTTTTTATTTTCTTTTTCATATTTGATTTGCATATCTATATTATCTTACTATTTTATTTATCTTTTTTACAATATTCGATGGATTTAGACATTCTATTTATTGTATAATGATTATAATATTTATAATTTGGATTTCAAAACTCCATTTTTCAATTTTAATATATTTAAAAATAGTAGTAATTATTTTTATTTTCATTACTACTATTTCTTTTTTACTATGTTTCTTCATTTCCTAATTGTTTTAATCTCAAATATCCTAGTTCTTCCCAACTATTATATGCTAAATTTAATCTAAATACTAATTTTGGTTTAGGACCTGCTCTATTTTTATCTACTACACAGGCATAATATCTAACATCTGGGTCATCATATTTTTTCAAATCATAAAATGTAGTATCTACTTCTTTTAAAGAATATTCATAATCTTGCAAATGGTCTCTATTAATTTGTTTAATTAAACATAATGTATCTAATACTTCTTTGACTGTTCTACTTACTGCTAAATCATTTACATCTAAATTGATTGGTAAAGTAGCTGCTTCTGCTAATTGTAATGAAGAACATATAAATATCCCAAAATTTTGGGCTATATTGGATAATATTGTAGCTGTCTTTTTTATTTCCTCTGCATTACCAATATTAGCTGTATCTGTTTTTAATGTATCATAAAATACATATTCTATTTTTTCTTTATAATAATAATTCATAATAACTTTTTTCAATTCATCGTTTGTATGATCTGTTATATTCATAAAATATATTGAATTATTAATTTCTTTATTAATCCAGTCTGTTACCGCAATGACTTTATTAAATTCTGACGATTCTTTTTCCAATCGTTTCACAAAATCTTTTTGTTTCTCATCTTTTTCTTTTAGTACATGACCTTGTTCATCGACTTTTACTTTTTTAGGGTCATCTGCTTTAAATTGTAATCCCAAAATCTCATTTTCTGTTATGCTAATTTTTTGGCCATGAATTTTTTGAATTTCTGGATTATTGACTATTGTTGTTATCAAGCATAACTTCATTTTTTCTTCAGACATCTCATTGGAAATGATTAAAACTTTTTTCTTATTCACAAATGCCGTATAGGCTGCTAAATTAATAGCAAATCTACTTTTTCCTGAGTTAGATGGCATAGCATATGCCATTGTTTCTCCCTTTCTAATTCCTTTAAATACTTGTGTAAGTATTGGAAATGGCAATGGTAATCCATTGGCTAAATTATTAGAACCTTCCTCAATAAAGCTTGTTAGATTTTTATTTAATATAGTTTGTTTAAACTTATCTGTTACCGTTACTTGATTTACTGCAGCTTCTACTTCTTCTACTGACATTTGGTTATATAATTTATAGTTAATAATTTCAATGATTTTATCTTGTATGTTTTTTACTGGATTTGCTATATAGGCTTTTCTTAGAACAAATAACTTTTTTAATTCTGTATATATTTTTTCCATGTCATAGTTTTTATCTTTGACATTTTTCTTTAATTCATTTTTAAATTTATATACTTCTTCTGAATCTTTAGGGAAATTAAATCCATCTTTTGCTATTTCTGGTGTGTATTTTCCTCCTTCTGTAAATACAACGCTTTTATATACATTTAATATTTTATCATCTTCAAAATAGCATTCTCTGTATAAGAAATAATATCTAGAAATGGATTTTGGATTTTCTAATAATAATCCCATATAGGTATATTCTAATTCTGGATTACTTAATTTTTTTGGAAAAATACCTTCCTCCTCTTCTTTAATTTCTTCTATTTCTTCTTTTTCATCATCTTCACTGTTTAACTCCTTTATTTTTGTTATAGCTGTTCTATAATCTCCCATTTGTACAGCAAGTCTGACTTCTTCCATTTTTTTTCTGTTTTGTTCTGTAACCGGTATTTGATCTAGCATTTCATATATTTTCTTCTCCGTTTCAGTTGTCATTTTTCCCTCCTAATTAAATTAAAATTTTTACTTCTTTATTATATATTTGTTCTTTAAATTTTATAGCATCGTCTTTGCTTCCCACAATACTTCCATAATGTGTTGGTATTACTACATTTGTTTTTAGGTTATTTGCTAAGTTTGCAGCTTCTGTATAGTCCATTGTATACGTTCCACCAATTGGTATTAATGCCACATCACATTCTATATTTTGAATTTCATCTATATTATCTGTATCTCCTGCTATATAGTATTTTTTATTATTTATTTCAATAATATATCCAACCCATTTATTTTCTTTAGGATGAAATTGTTTATGTATATTATATGCATATGTCGTTTCAAATTTTAGACCATTTATATTATATTTCTTTCCTGGTTCTACAGTAAATATATTTTCTTCATTGAATACGTTCTCCGCTTCATTTTGCACATCTTTTGTAATAATCAATATTGTATTTTCTTTCCTCACTTTTTCTATATCTTCTGGCGAAAAATGGTCATAATGTCCATGTGTACAAAGTACATAATCTGCATCATGGTAATTTTTATCAATTTTAAATGGATCGATATATATGACTTTTTCTTCCACAATTCTAATGCTATTATGACATAATAATTCTAACATGATTCTCCCTCCTTTAAATTCCTTTTTACAATCTATGATTTTCATACCTATCGCACTTTTATTTAACTTACTGCTAATATATCATAAAACTTTTTTATGTACAATACAAATCTTCTTTTTATTTTACGTCATCTTTTCTAAATTTTATTAAATCTTCTACTTCCATTTTCCCAGCTCTTGTTATCAAATTATAGCCATATTTATCTTTTAATTCATCTATTGTTTTATCTAACTTTTCTTGCTTTTTATCTTTCATATCATTAAATATTGATAATTGCCTTTCTTCTTTATCTGTTAAATCATCTACTCTTAATCCAATTAATCTTATGGGTGTTCCTTTTCTATACATCTGTTTTAGCAATTCTTTTGCATTACTAAATATCTCCTTCGTATTTGCTGTTGCATTTAATAGTTTTCTTTGATGAGAACTATCTACAAAATCTTTATTTCTTAACTGTACATTGACTACTCTTGCCATCATTTTTTCTTTTCTTAGTCTATATGTAACCTGTTCTGTTAGTGCTAATAATATTTCTTCTAGTTTTTCTATGTTTGAAATATCTTCTGGTAATGTTACAGAATTACCGATTCCTTTTGGCTTTTCTTTTATATATTTTACCTCTGAATCATCTATACCATTTGCATATTCCCACATCATGCTACCATGTTTTCCAAATTTGTTTTGCAATATTTTTTTATCTGTTTTTGCTAAATCTCCTATTGTTTTAATTTGCATATTATATAGTTTGGGAACCGTTCTTTTTCCTAACATAAACAATTCTGAAACCGGAAGGTTCCACATTTTATCTGGTATCTCATTTTCAAAAAGCGTATGGACTCTATCTGGTTTGGTAAAATCTGATGCCATTTTTGCTAATAGTTTATTGTGTGCTACCCCAACATTTACTGTGAATCCTAGCTCTTTTTTTACCCTTACATTAATCTCTTTTCCTTTATTTAATAATGTATCTTTCATTAAATATTGTGTCATGTCTAAAAAACATTCATCTATACTAAATCTTTCTATTTTATCTGTATATTCTAACAATAATTGATACAATTTATTTGAATATTCTCTATACACTTTAAAATTAGATGGGTATACCTTTAGTCCTGGACATTTTATTCTTGCTTGATATATCGTTTCAGCTGTTTTTATCCCACATTCTTTTGCCTTTATACTTTTCGCTAACACAATCCCAGACCTTTTGGATTCATCTCCTCCAATAACTGCTGGTATCTCCCTTATATCAATTTGGCTACCTTTTCTTAACATATCAATGGCAGTCCAACTTAAAAAAGCATTATTTACATCTACATGCAGTATCTGACGTTCCATATTATCACCACTCAAATTATAGAATATATGTTTGGTTTTGTCAATGTTTTTTGGTGAGGATTTACGCCCCACCTATTTTTCTTTTTTGTGCCATATAAGCAAATTTGCTAATAATTGTTGTTGGCATCAATTTAGCTCCCAGTCTTGCTATTTTCACATCAATTCCTGGAACAATATAAAATTTACCTTTTTCTAATTTTTTAATAGCATATTTTGCAACTCGCATACTATTTGCTTCTCTTAAATGAAAATCGACATTAGCTACTTTATTAAAATTGGTTGCAACAGGTCCTGGACATAGTATGCTAATTTGTACTTTTGAATGTTCTTTTTTTAGCTCTTCTCGAATTCCTTCTGATAATTTAACAACATAATTTTTGGTTGCATAATATGTTGCCATCAATGGACCTGGCATAAATCCTGCAATTGATGCAACATTTAAAATTTTTCCACTATTTTTTTCTTTCATATCTGTTAAATATAATTTGGTTAATATGTGATATGCTATAATATTTGTTTTTATCATATTGATATCTTTATCTAAACTGGTCTTTGTAAAATTTCCACAATCTCCAAATCCTGCATTATTGATTAAGATATCCACATCTTGTACTCTATTGTGGATTTCTTTACAATTGTCTTCTATACTTAAATCCATTGACAAAGCTTCTATTTTAGTATCTTTTTCTAATTCTTTTTTCACTTCTTCTAATTTTGTAACATCTCTTGCAACTAGTACTAATTCATCTGCTTTTTTAGCTAAGACTCTTGCCATGTCTTTTCCAATTCCTGATGATGCGCCTGTTATTAACACCTTCATCTCTTCACCTCTTAGTTATTATCTTCATTTTTTCATATTCTATTATATTTTCATATTATTTTCAATATTGTATAGTTTTTAAAACAAAAAAAGAAGTATTTCTACTCCTTTTCATTCTTTTATTTCTTATTATTTTTCTACTATTTCTTATGCTTTTTTCTACTAAATTTATTAAATAACATTCCAACTGCATGAACAATTTTCGTTGATTGGCTATTAGCAACATTTTTTCCTAATGCCTTTCCACCAACTGTTAAGGCTGAAACCAATGCACTAAGTAAGAATTGTAAATCAAAATTCAATCCAAATTGATCTGCAATTTTTACAGCTATTAATGCACTTATGGCACCACTTAATACACCGCATATATCTCCTATAACGTCTGCACAAATATTGGCAACTCTAGGTGCATTTCTAATTAGCTTTATAGAGTCTTTTGACCCCTTTACTTTTTTTGTTGCCTTAGCATGAAATTCATTTTCATCTGCAACAGTAACTGCTACACCTATAATGTCAAATATAATACCTATTAAAATAACTGCAGCTAGAATTAGTATGGCTGGTATTAAACTTAAATTTGACACACCATTTGTTGATATATATGAAAATACCATAGATAAAATAAAAGTCATAATAGATACTTCTATAAACCATTTAATATTTTCATCCTTCTTCTTTTCTTTTTCTTTCTTTCTTTTTTTCTGCTCCATTCTTTCTTTTACTTCTTCTATTTCTTTTTCATTTTCTTTTTCTGTTTTTGCATTTTCTTGTCTTATTGCTTTTTTCATTTCTCTTTTTACTTTTTCAGATTCCTCTTTGCACGGTTTTGCTTTTTCTTTTTTACTTTCATTTTTTACTTTCATTTTTATCCTTTCTTTCTATTGAACAACAGGCATTCTAATTATATAACTATTAAAATTCTTATAAAATTGTCCCTCTTATACAATATTTAAACCATTTGGCTCATCCTTATTGTTCAAAAAAGGAAATCTTCGAGTCTTCCCAAGATTTCCTCTTTACATTTTTTATTTTAAGATGGCAAAAGCCTAAGTAAATTTTACAGTTTAGGTCTGGTCGAATTTCTCTATTTCCCACATAACATTACTGTTATTGCCGTTTCCGTTTAAGGGAAATATCTACAAGATATTATAGACACCAGATCGCCACTTAAATCTGTACCTTAATCCATAGACTTCTATGCTTTTTTGAAAGCAAACATTCTAGAAGTTTTCCTTAACACACTTTACAAGCTTATTAGTCTTTTTTGCAAATGCAATTTCATAAGTACAGTAAGACTAATTTGGCCAAAACTATGTCTTACTAATGATTTAATCCCAATACATTCACTCAAGACAGGCTACTCTGTGCTTT